>DASPOJ010000218.1:0-31075 GCA_035626055.1 Candidatus Methylomirabilota bacterium
TTTTGACCGCCTGGAACTCTCCTGTCAAGCTGGAATGCGCCACGGCCGGGAATTCGCTTGCTCTGCATTCAGGTGAAATACGGTATTCTCTCTGCCATGCACGAACTTCATTTTTTCCGCGAGCATCTTCCGGAATTCGAGAAGATGGCCGCAAATCGCGGAATGCATATCGATTTCGAGAGTTTTCGCACGCTCGATCGGGAGCGCCGCGAACGGATCACGGCCGTCGAGAGGCTGAAATCCGAGCGCAACAAGGCGAGCGATGAAATCGTCCGCCGCAAGAAAGCGGGAGACGATGCCGCGCCGTTGCTTGCCGAGATGAAGCGCGTTTCCGAGGAGATCAAGCGGTTGGACGAACAGGTTGCCGCGCTGGACGCCCGCTTGGAAGAATTCATGCTGTCCGTGCCGAACCTTCCGCACCGCTCGGTTCCGATCAGTCACGATGCGGGAGAAGATGTCGAGGTGCGCCGATGGGGGGCGCCTCCGAAATTCTCGTTTGCGCCGCGGCCGCACTGGGAAATCGGCGAAGGTACTGGAATTCTCGACCTGGGGCGCGCGAGCAAGATTGCCGGAGCTCGCTTCGCGTTGTATCGGGGGCTGGGAGCGCGGCTCGAACGCGCGCTGGCCGCGTTCTTTCTCGATACGCACGCGGCAAACGGCTACACCGAGGTTCTGCCGCCGTTCATCGTCAACACGGCGTCGCTCACGGGCGTGGGCCAGTTGCCGAAGTTTGCCGCGGACATGTTTCACCTAGAGGGCACCGATCTATGGCTCACGCCGACATCCGAAGTCGAGATGACGAGCATGTATCGCGATGAGACTCTCGATGCGAACGAGCTTCCCATTAAGGTTTGCGCGTGGACCGCGTGCTTTCGCTCCGAAGCGGGCGCGGCCGGGAAGGATACGCGCGGAATCAAGCGCCAACATCAGTTTCAGAAAGTCGAACTTTTCAAGTTCACCCGTCCGGACCAAAGCTACGCCGAGTTGGAATCGCTGGTGGCGGACGCGGAACGCGTCCTTCAGAAACTCGGCCTGCACTATCGCGTCATGCAACTTTGCACCGGCGACATGGGATTCGCCGCAGCCAAGACGTACGACATCGAGGTCTGGCTGCCGTCGGCGGGCGAGTTCATGGAGATTTCGTCCTGCTCCAATTGCGAGGCGTTCCAGGCGCGGCGATCAGGAATTCGCTTTCGCCCCAAGGGCGGCAAGAGCGAATTCGCGCATACGCTGAACGGTTCAGGGCTGGCAGTCGGGCGCAGCTGGATCGCAGTCGTGGAGAATTACCAGCAGGAGGACGGCTCGGTGGTGGTGCCGGAAGCGCTACGGCCGTATCTCGGGGCCGACGTCATACCCGCTCCGCGGTAAAACCGCAGGCCCATTGCAAGATAAACCCGCAGGACCGCTGCCTGATGAACCTATGGGTACGCGGCAGAGGGTCAGTATCCGCGTGCGCCGTCAACCGTCCCCTATCCACATTTCGCACGGTCGGATAGGCTACAATCCCGACGCTCATGCCCCTAGCTGTCGGAACTCGCCTCGGCCCCTACGAAATTCTCTCCGCTATTGGTGCGGGCGGTATGGGCGAGGTGTATCGCGCCTGCGACACGCGGCTGGATCGCCAACGGCAGCGAGGCAGCGACACCAGGTAATGCTCGGTGGGCTTCGGTGGTTGGCACAAAACTGGGCACAGTGAAGCTGAGTAGCCCGGGCTCCTGTGACCCCGCGGGCCGCGAAGACCGCACCAGAATGCATAAGATTAAGATTCAGACGTGTACCAGGTCCCTGCTGGGAAGGGCGCGGTTGTCTTGATGAAGCAACCGTTCAGGCTCACGTTGCGGGCGGCACCAAGCAGTTTGCGCCGACCATCAAAGTCCTTTTGCGATCCACGAATCCAGGCCCTGCTCTGAACAATAAGTTTGCGTTCCGGCCCTGTGAGTATAGATTGTCCTGGATCAAAGGAGGGACGATGTCGAACCCGTCTTCGGTAGCAGCGAACGCAATCTCGGCCGATGTTGGACAGCAGGCCCCGGGGTGGGAATACAAGCTTTGTCTGAACGGCAGCGATTATGCGGACGCGCCTTCTGGCTTCGCGCAAATTGGCGCATTGCTGACGCCTGCCGAGGCGGCGCGATCTGGCGCACCGCTAAACACCGGATTGAAGATGGCCAATGACACGATCATCCATGTTGCGAGCATGTCGAAGCCGGTCTGCGTCACCGCCTTTGTGGCGATGCTGGACGACTGGAGGGACTTAGCCAACGGAGTGAAAGGGACCGGCCCGCTTGCCGCGACCACTGGCCTAGCGATACGCAGTGCAACCCCGCCGATTCAACCTCTGCCAATCCAGGGCACCCAGGTCCCCCTGTGGCTCGTGCCGGCCCTATTCAGTGCACCCCTAGCCGCGCAGTTGGTGAACGCCGGCCTGTTGACGATCGTCCCTCAGAGCCTCCATAACATGGTGAATGCAGTCGCTTTCAACGGCGCGTTGTGTTCGATGGTTGAACTGGATTCTCCCCGGCGCCCATCTACAGAAGAAACCCCGGCCGCTGGCCTACTCACGGCGGCAAACCCTAGGGCTTCCCGGTTCCCGGCGGAAATTCAGCCGCTACCAGGCTACGCCAGCCTTTTGACACAGGTGATCAAAGGAGTTGCAGTGCCTCAACCGACGGATTATTTCCTTCCGTACATCCAGAGTAGCCTACAAGCCAAGGCAACCGCTCTGGGCGTACCGTACCAGGTTGGACAGGGTATGGCGAGTGTAACGATTGGGCAACTGATCACACACACGTCAGCGATTCCAAACGGATTCACGGATCTGAGCGCCGTGAACCCGAGCCTGGTTACGTTCACTCAACCTGTGCAGCCGACGAACGGCGGCCCAGTGACCTGCGATATCTGGGCGTATCTCCTAGCCTTCGTAAGCCAGCCCGCGAACGGCCAGCCGGGTTACAAGAACGATGACTACAACATCCTCGGCGAGGTTGTCGCGGCGTGCGTCGGCATGCTTTACGACGACTACGTATATGCCCGGTTGTTTTCCGACCCGCAGTTTGGCGCGCTACGGCGTTACGTTACGGATGTCCTAAACTCCTCCGACTACTACACCGGCACCGGCCCGAACTTTTCAGCGGGCAATCCTTTCCCTGATTATCGCGGATTTGGAGCGTGCGGTGGTTTTTACTACACTGCGGATCAAATCACGCAGTGGATGTATACGCTGTATAGTGGCGCAAGCGTGCAGCGCGCAACTGGAACCGGTCCGTCGGGACCGCTCGTCTCTCAGACCGGTCGCAACATGCTTTTTGGCACCACAGCTTATTTTTCGGCGGGCAATTCGCCTACCGCGGGCAATGTGCCCCCTCTGTCCAGTTGGATCACATACCCGCACAACGGCGGCACGACGGTGGGCAACGGATCGTGCAATGGAGAAATGGCGATTGCTGTGGGTCCCAACGGCGACGTTATGACAGCATTTTTCTGCGCGAATGGCAGTCTGAATGCCGACGTGCCATTCAATGACGCGCTGCAAGGTATCCTGACGTCAGCGTACCCGCCGGCTGGCTAGAGAAGTCAGACTTCTTTGGCACGCGCGTACTTTACTGCGGCCAGTTCATCAGGGTCGAACCCCACCCGCGAACCACTGCGGCTCAGGTGACGCCCCTCTGCTCCGTTCATAAACCATTTCCTTGATGAACACGTACGGGTGCGGTGACGTTAACCACCGGGCACCAAACTTGGCACGTACGAAGTCCTCGCTGAGTGGCAAATGACCGGCAAGCCTCGAACGGAGTAATGTCCTCCGAAATCCCGCCATCTGCGTGTATCGAAGTCACTTGAAGTGAGTTCTTCGGATTGTGCCTGGTTTGTCGGCAACTCAGAAACCATCGTCCCGGGGGCGTCTCCTGACCGGAGTGCGGTTGGCTGGCCCTCTGGTCGCAAGCCAGTAATTTAACCACTACCGTGCACGCCACACGATAGATGCTGGGGATTTCGCGCGATTCATGAAAAAAAGAGCCTGAGCGCGTATCGCACGAGGCGATTCGCGCTCAGGCCCGAGAAGGACTGACCGAATTACAGGCCTCCGCTGCTGACAGGTGTGATGGAAGCGACGTGGAGTGATCCATCCTGGTTGATGGTTCCAGTGACGGTCACCTCAACGCCGAGATCCTTGTCGGCATCGATGGCATCCTGGTTTTGAATGGCAAGGACTTTCTTATCCTTGTCATTGACGAAGACCCACGAAGCGCCCTTCGTCTTGACGCACGTGACGGCGCAACTCTTGTGGCCGGCGTTCGCCCCCTTGGCGCCGCACATACTATCGCTGATCCAGCCCGTCCATGACGTAGAGTTGTCCGCGGCGTACAGAACGGTGCTCGCCAGGGCAGCCACGAACACGAACAGGCAAGCAATACTGATCGCTTTCTTCATCTCTGCGTACCTCCGATGGAATCTCCGGCGCGACTCGTTGAGCAGATTGAGCCCGTCGGGGTCTGCAGAGTTTGACCGCACGGACTCTGCCCGGAAATTGGGCAGCTTTGCAGTCAATCCCCCTCAGACAACTACGAACAGCGGCACTGACTGGAAGATGCCGCCGTCAAGATAATGCCCCAATCGAGTTCGGACTTCAACAGCAAGGTACCGGGTGGCCAAACCTACCGTAACAAATTGAATTACAAGGAGTTAGGACTAGCTCCCTGCGCCGACACCCAAATTCCGCCTGTACCAGCCGGGCGGACTGAAGGTTATTTTTCCCTGAATTGTTGACACTGGTTTTAACGCTGCATAAACTTCGCCCAATGCGCGATTCACGGCGCAACGCGGGTGGCATCGGCCATCTGGGCCTCGCAACGGTGCGAGGCGCACGCGGCAGTGCGGCAGATCGAACGCCGCTGGAAAGCGTCGGTCAAAAGTGAAACTTCTGGGCCGGGTGGTGCGGTTTCTAGCGTGGCTGGTTGCGCTGGGTTGGGCCGCGTGGCTCATCCGGAGAGTTTACGCAGCGAGCGAGCGGGAGCGCCGGATGGCGTCAGGCCCGCAGAGTTCGCAGCCGCCGATGCGGTTGTACCGGGATCCCTGGTGCGGGACGCACGTATCGCCGGAGATCTCCTTTCCCCTGGAGCAAGCTGGCCGCCGTGTTCATTTCTGTTCGGCGGAATGCCGCGAGCGCTACGCGCAAGTGGAGCGGCGCGCGGCCGGAGCGTAAGCCAAGGAGAAGCGCTTATGGGCACTGTGGCAAGAGCGGTTCCGCAGCCGGTGATGCCGAGGATGGCGCCGCGCGAGGACCTGAATCCGTTCCGCATCTCGCAGATTCAGTTCGACATGGCGGCGGAATACCTGAAGTTGGATCCCGGGTTGCGGCAAATTCTGCGCACACCGAAGCGGGTGATGGAAGTTTCGATCCCCGTCAAGATGGACAACGGGCAACTGAAGGTCTTCACGGGATATCGGGTGCAGCACAACGTGGCGCGGGGGCCGGCCAAGGGCGGCATCCGCTATCACCCGAACGTGACGCTGGACGAAGTGAAGGCTCTCGCGGCGTGGATGACCTGGAAGACCGCGGCGGTGAACATTCCGTACGGCGGCGGCAAGGGCGGTGTGGTCTGCGATCCGAAGCGAATGTCGCGAGGGGAGCTGGAACGGATGACGCGCCGCTACACGTCGGAAATCCTGCCCATCATCGGGCCCGAACGGGACGTGCCTGCGCCCGACGTCTACACGGACTCGCAGACGATGGCGTGGATTATGGATACGTATTCGATGACGCTGGGCTATTCGTCGCTGGGCGTCGTCACGGGGAAACCGACCTCGCTGGGGGGTTCGGTCGGCCGAACGGAAGCGACGGCGCGCGGCTGTCTGTATGTCGTCGAGGAAGCGTGCAAACTCAAGAAGCTCTCGCTGCGCGGCGCGACGGTGGCGATTCAGGGCTTCGGGAATGCCGGTTCCGTTGCGGCGCGGCTCTTCGCGGAGAAGAAGGCGAAGGTCGTGGCGGTGAGCGATTCGCGCGGCGGCGTATACAATTCGCGGGGCATCGATCCGCTGAAGGCGGTGCGCTACAAGGAGCGCTCGGGCACGGTGGTCGGCATGCCGGGAGCGTCGCGAATCAGCAATGACGATTTGCTGACGCTGAAATGCGACATTCTCATCCCCGCTGCGCTGGAAAACGTCATCACGTTGCACAATGCCGATCAGATCAAAGCCAAGATTGTGGCCGAGGCGGCGAATGGTCCGACGACGCCGCACGCGGACGAAGTCTTGGCGCGCAAGGGGATCTTTGTGCTACCGGACATTGTCACGAATGCCGGCGGCGTGACCGTCAGTTACTTCGAGTGGGCGCAGGATCTGCAGGGCTACTTCTGGCAAGAAGACGAAGTCAACCGCCGGCTCGAATTCGTGATGAAGAAGGCGTTTGGCGATGTCCAGGAGATGATGCGCAAGTATCACGTGCACTCGCGGGCTTCCGCCTACATTCTCGCCGTGGGTCGCGTCGCCGAGGCGACGCTGGTTCGCGGACTTTTCCCCTGAGAATCAGTTCGGCGGCTCGGGCGCTTCGCCCACCGCGCATTCCGGCGCTGGCTGCGTTGCGATATCCTGCAGGCGGTAGACGTCTCGGGCCGTGTTCTCGACGATCGCAAATGCGGTGGCGGGCAGCGCCATGGAATTCGGTCCGGGCTGGAGGGCGAACGCAACCTGCCAGACGCGGGGTAATTGCCGGTTGCCGCAAATCGCAATCGAAACAATTTCCGACGAATAGGAGTTACGGCGCTCTCCGCCCAGCCGTTCGTGCCACGCGAGCAAACGGTCTCTGGCCTTTGTGTCGGTCCATTCGGCGGCTGTTCCCCAATCGAGATCGAGCCATTCGTCCAGAAACTCCTCGGGTCCCCATGCCAGCGGCGCGACGCGCAAAATGCGATCCCCTTTTATTTCAAAATTGAGGATGTGCTCGCGCTGATTGGCCAGCGTTTCCAGATGCATGCTTCCAATGAAGTGCACCTGGAGTGTTTTGAGACCGGCGGCGGTGGTCAAATCGTGGTCCCAGCGGGCGGTTTCGCTTCCAATCAGGAGAACGTCGGGATGCCAGGGGTCGGGGCCGGGCCGCAGGACTTCGTAGGTCATCGGCCTCCAGAGTGAAGCGCATTGTGGACTCATGCGAGCGGCAAGCGCGTACCAATGACCCGAGCGACCGGGCGGCGAAATGCTGAACGAAAAATGGCCGTTGGCCCCGGAGACGTTGTCGTAGGAATCCGCTTCCAGCGCCAGCAGGTTGCGCCAACTGGCGCCCTTGGCCCCAAAGATGTACAAAGAAGAATCGTCGCCGCAGGCAATCCCGATGGAGGTCTCCACCGTCAGGAGCTTCGGATTATTGACGGGGCGTTCCATACGGATGCTGACGGTCTGCGCGTAGTGCTGGCTGGCGAGCGCCGAGTGATCCGAATCCCCTCCATCGAGATGGAGCCCTTGCGGACCGAGCGCACTGCGGAGAACCGCCGCGGGGTCCGGCGCGGGGCCATTTTCCAAACTCCGCGCGATTAAATTCCGAAGCTGTTGCTTAAGCGATTGCAAAAGAGGGCGGGCCTGCGGCGGGACCTGGTTGGCCGCCTCTGGGTCGCCAGGCACGGGAATCGCGCGTAGGCTCTCGATGAGCTGCGGAATCCCTGCCGCGGGAGGATGCTGGGCGCGAATACACATCGCCGGCAGAAGAAACACAGCGCAGGCGGCGATGAACCGTAGAGGCCACAATCGCATGCGGGAATTCTAGCAGGAGAGAGAAGGATTTCTTCGGAATCTGTGGATTGAACGGGCCGCGCAAAACAAAATATCCCTTGCGTTGACCACACTCTCCGCGTAGATTTCCCTTGCCGGCTCGCTCCGCTGCCCGAGTGAAGCCGGTTGAACTTTCTGCGGATGAATTTCCGCGGGGGATTGCAGGTCTTGAGCAATCACACGAATTCGGCGCCGCCAGTGCTTCTTACGATCGCGGGATTCGATCCGTCCTGCGGTGCGGGGATTGCGGCGGATCTGAAGACGTTTGCGGCGCACAACTGCTACGGCGTCGCGGCCATCACAGCGCTGACGATACAGTCCACGCAAGGAGTGAAGGCGACGCAGATTATCTCCGCGGCGACGCTGCGAGCGCAGTTGGATGTATTGGCCGAGGATTTGCACATCGCCGGAGTGAAGATCGGCATGCTCGGGAACCGTGCAAACGCAATGGCCGTGGCTGAGTTTCTGGACCGCAGCAAGATTCCGCACGTCGTGCTCGATCCGGTCGTGAGACCATCACTCGGTGGCGTGGATCTGCTGGATTCCTCCGGAGTGAAATTTCTCGCCGAAGAATTATTGAAGCGCGCCGCGGTAGTTACGCCGAACGTTCCGGAGGCGGAACTGTTCTCCGGAATCGAAATCAAAGACGTGGCCGCGATGGAAGCGGCGGCGCGAAAGATAGTGGAGCGCGGCGCGCAGGCTGTTGTCGTAAAGGGCGGACACATGGGAAAACCGGTGGACGTGCTTTTCGACGGCGTGGAAGTCGTGCAATTGGGCGGCGATCACATCCACACCCATAACACGCACGGCTCCGGTTGCACACTTGCTTCGGCGATCGCGGCGCAATTGGCCTGCGGACGTTCGTTGCGAGAGGCCGCGATGCTCGCGAAAGCGTACGTCACCATGGCGATGGAGAGCGGGTTCTCCATCGGCAAAGGTCCCGGGCCGCTGGATCATTTCTACCGTATGCACCACGAACCTCCCGCACGCGGCGTTCACGAAGTGCCGCAGCACGGCATGCATCCCGCCGCGGAACCCACGGCGCGATAAGCCCTGCCTGTTCTTCCCTGAAAACTTCCAGACCTCCGCTGCGGGCAAGCCGGTTGCCTGTTTTTCGTTTTGTTAACGGCGGTAGGCGAGGCGGCCGGCGACGATGGTCATCATCGGGGCGCCGCGGAACGAGCGACCGTCGAACGGCGAATTGCGGGACTTGCTTGCGGAGTCCGCGACGCGGTACGTCCACGCATGGGATGTGGAGAACAGCGTCAAATCGGCGGGTTCGCCCGGAGCCACCGTTCGCCGCATCCGCAGGACGCGCGCGGGCCCCGCGGTGAACAATTCGACCATGCGCATGAGGCCAAGCCGGCCGGAGTGCACAAGTTCCAAGGCAAGTGAAAGCGCGGTCTCGAAGCCGATGACGCCGAACGGCGCGCGGTCGAACTCGACATCCTTGGTGGAGCGTTCGTGCGGAGCGTGATCGGTGGCGATTGCGTCGACCGTGCCGTCCGCGAGGCCCGCAATGAGGGCTTCGAGATCCTCGCGCGAACCGAGCGGCGGGTTCATTTTGCGATTCGTGTCGTAACCCACCTCTTCGTCGGTCATCGTCAAATGATGCGGCGTCACTTCGCAGGAGACGGGCAAGCCGTCGCGCTTGGCGCCGCGCACCAAATCGAGCGAGGCGCGCGCGGAAAGGTGCGCGACGTGGAAACGGCAACCGGTCAACGCAGCGACCTGGAGGTCCCGCGCCACGCAAATGGATTCGGCGGCGGCCGGCATACCGGGCACTCCGAGCCGCACGGACGTCGCTCCCTCGCGCATCGACGCCCCCGCGGCGAGCGAGGCGTCTTCGCAGTGATCGATCACGGGCATATCGAGCGCGCGGCAATAGTCCATCACTTGCCGGAGCAACTTCGCCGTGGCCACAGGTTTTCCATCGTCGGAGACTGCGACCACTCCGGCCTTCTGCATCGCCGCGATTTCCGAAAGAGCCTCGCCGCCGCTGCCCACCGACGCAGCACCAATCGGCCAGACGCGCGTGTGCGCAACCGCCTGCGCGCGCTCGAGAATGGAGCGAGTCACGGAAGCATTGTCGTTCACCGGACGCGTGTTGGGCATGGGGCAAACGGCAGTGAAGCCGCCGCGCGCGGCTGCCAGTGTGCCGGTTTCGATGGTCTCGGAGGTTTCGCCTCCCGGCTCGCGCAAATGGCAGTGCAAGTCAATGAGGCCCGGAGTGACGATCAAGCCGCCGGCATCGAGTTGTTGCGCGTTCGCGGCACGGCTGCTGAGCGCGCCCGGCGGTTCGACAGCCACAATGCGATCGCCTTCGAGCAGGATGTCGCGCGCGGAATCCGTTCCGCTCGCGGGATCGAGTAGCCGGCCTCCTTTAAGAAGCAGCATGTGAAGAATCCTTCGCCGGATTGGCTTCGGAGCCATGACCGAGCAACTCAAAGAGGATCGCCATGCGGACGGCCAGCCCGTTCGTGACCTGCTCGAGCACGCAAGATTGGGCCCCGTCGGCTACGACAGCGTCAATTTCAAGGCCGCGGATTATCGGGCCGGGATGCAGGACCAACGCCCCAGGCCGGGCGCCGCACAGGCGCTCGGGGGTGAGCTGATAGAGGAGAATGTAGTCGTCGAGAGAGAGCGCGGGCTCGTGTATGCGTTCCTGCTGGACGCGCAGCACCATCACGATATCGGCGCCAGAGAGCGCTTCTTCCACGTTCGTTACGCGCCGAATCGGCGACCCTTCGCCTGCGAGGCTTTCCAGTTCGCGCGGCACCCACATGGCCGGGCCGCAGAGCGTGATGGGGCAACCGAACTTGGTGAGCAAATGAATGTTCGAGCGCGCCACGCGGCTGTGAAGGATATCGCCGATGATGGTCACGTTCCATCCATCGAGCCGGCCGAGGCGCTCGCGGATCGTGAGCGCATCGAGCAGTGCCTGCGTTGGGTGCTCGTGCGCGCCGTCGCCCGCGTTGATGACCGGGATTTCCAGGCGGCTGGCGACGAACTCCGGCGCACCGGAACTTGCATGGCGCATCACGATGCAATCCGGCTTCATCGCGTCGAGCGTGCGGACGGTGTCCAGCAGCGATTCGCCTTTCTTCAAGCTGGAGGATTCGGCCTGAAGTTGCATGACGTCCGCGCCCAAGCGCGAAGCCGCAGTGCCGAAGCTGATTCGCGTGCGCGTGGACGACTCAAAAAATGCGAGGCACACCGTCTTGCCGCGGAGCGTCGCAAGTTTCTTCAACGGGTGCCGCTGAATGTCCAGGAACGGAACGGACTCATCGAGAAGAAATGCGATTTCAGCCGCTTCCAGCGGCTCGATTGCGAGGAGGTGCTTGAACCGGTCGGGCACAGTATCCATCGGAGCAGCCGGCGCCTCAGCAAGGCGCTCCGGAGTAATCAGGAGATCTTCTCCACCAGCACGACGCGCTCTTCTCGATCCACTTCGGTGAGGCGAACCTCGATAATCTCGGTGTTGCTGGTCTGAACTTTGCGGCCGATAAAAGCCGCCTCGATGGGCAGTTCGCGGTGGCCTCGATCAATCAGGACGCAAAGCTGCACGCGCCGCGGGCGGCCGAGATCGAACAGGCCGTTCATGGCGGCGCGAATCGTTCTGCCCGTGTAGAGCACATCGTCCACAAGAATCAAATCCTTGTCATCCACATTGAACGGAATCTCGCTCGATTGCAGGACGGGCTGCGGCGCGACCTGGGAGAGGTCGTCGCGGTACAGCGTAATATCCAGCGTGCCGACCGGCACTTCCGCGCCGTCAATGGCGCGCATAGCGTGCGCGATCCGCTGAGCCAACGGCACTCCGCGGCGACGGACGCCGATCAGAGCGAGGTTCGCCGTCCCGCCCCGGCGCTCCACAATCTCATGCGCGAGCCGCTGAAGCGTGCGGTCAATCTCCGTCGCCGACATGAGTTGCGACTTCTCAAGGGTCGCCATCGGGTGGACATCCTAACATAACCGCGCGTCCCGCCGCAGCCCGTCGGCGAGCAGCAAGCGGGGTCGTGCTAGAATCACCCAAGTGAATCACAAGAGCGCAGTCGACCTTCGTGTGGCGATTGGCTCCCTTCGTCTTGCCAATCCCATTATTGCCGCGAGTGGGACGTTCGGTTACGGCGTCGAATTCTCCAGCGTGACCAACCTGGAGGCACTGGGAGCGATCGTCGTAAAGGGCCTTTCGCTAGAGCCGATGGCGGGAGCTCCGCCGCCCAGGATGTGTGAAGTCAGCAGCGGGATGATCAACGCGATCGGACTGCAGAATATCGGCGTGCGCGCCTTCGTCCGCGAAAAGTTGCCGTCGCTCCAAAAACTCAAGACGCCGGTCATTATAAATGTCTTCGGCCACACGCAATTGGAGTATCTGGGGGTGCTACGGATTTTGGAGGAGGCCGAGGGCATTGCGGCTTACGAACTGAATGTGTCCTGCCCCAATGTCGAGCATGGGGGGATGGAGTTTGGGAGTGAGGAAGATCCGCTGGCTGAGTTGGTCGGCGCCGCACGCAAAATTGCCAAGCGCCCCTTGTGGGTCAAACTGTCTCCGCTGGTAACCGACATTGGCCGATTGGCCAAGGCCGCCGAGGACTCCGGGGCGGATGCCTTGACGGTAGCCAACACATATCCCGCAATGGCGCTGGACTTTGCCACCAGGCGATCCAGGATCGGGCGGATTTCGGGAGGCCTATCGGGGCCGGCGATCATGCCAATTACGCTTCGCTTGGTCTACCTAGCGGCGCAGACTGTAAAAACCCCGGTCGTAGGGGCTGGCGGCATCCAATCCCCTGCTGACGTACTCGAATACATGGTCGCGGGGGCCTCTGCGGTCGAGGTGGGGACGGCCAGTTTCGCGGACCCGAGGGCTTGCGAGAAGCTTGTGCGCGGGGTTAGAAGAGCCTGTAGAGATAATAAAGTCTTACAAATCAGCAGGATAAGCGGAACACTAGGAAAAGATCTACCATGACTAGACCACCGCAGTGTGTTACACTTTTTGGATGTTTTGTGGCAAAAGTGAGACACTATGCGGCGTTTGCTAAGACTCGTTCGTGGAACGATTCACTGGGCGGTCGTCTTGTTTGCGCTCACGCCTGGCCTTCAGGGGCCTGTGGCCGCTCGCCCTGTGCCTCCTATCCGGCCAATCCGGGTATGGACGGGGGTCGCTAGCTGGTATGGGGAGAAGTTTCAGGGGCGGGAGACCGCAAACGGGGAGACTTTTGACATGTATTCGGCCACGGCGGCGAGCGTCAGCCTGCCCTTTGGTTCGATAGTTCGCCTGGTAAATCCCAAAACTGGGAAGAGCCAGGTAGTCAGAATTAACGACCGCGGGCCCTATGTTGACGGGCGCGAGATGGACGTCTCCTATGAAGTGGCGCGGAGACTTGGCATTGACAATATAGGCGTCTCCCATCTAAGAATGGAGCTAATCGAGGTGCCGACACGTCGGGACTAGCAGCCGCCCGCGAGCGCGTCATCCTGGCCCTGGACTACCCTAATCTGGGCCCCGCCTTCGCATTGAGCCGGAAGCTGGCAGACCTGATCGGCCTATTCAAGATAAATACCCACCTTTTTACCGCCGAGGGGCCTTCGGCTGTGCGAGAACTGGCGAAGCTCGGTGGCGGGTTATTCCTGGATCTGAAATATCACGACATTCCCAACACGGTGGCTGGGGCCGTGGCTGTGGCCGTCAGGCTACCCTGCCTGAGGCTGATAAGCGTCCATACGCTGGGTGGCGTGGAAATGATGCGGGCGGCAGCAGCTGCGCTCAAAGAGGCCAAGCTGGGGCCCCGGCGGCCGAGGCTGGTGGGGGTTACGATCCTAACGAGCCAGAATGCGGTCAGCCTGAAGAGGGTAGGAATCAGCGGAACGCCAGCGTCGATGGCTGTAAAGCTGGCCCGATTGGCGCAGCAGTCCGGGCTTGACGGTGTCGTGGCTTCGCCACAAGAAGTGCGGGCAATCCGCAAGGCGTGCGGAAGACGGTTTCTGATCGTTGCTCCGGGGATACGGCCGATGGGGGGCGTTCGCCCGCGTGCGAAAGACGACCAAGCCAGAGTTTCCACACCGCGGGCAGCCATCGAAGCGGGTGCCGATTACCTCGTGATTGGCCGGCCGATTACGGCCGCTGACGATCCTCGCGCCGCGGTCGAGTCGATACTCGCGGAAATCGCTTCGGCGGTCTCCTGATTTTGCCGTCAAGCCGCAACATGTGCCGGACGTGCTATAATCGGGTTTCGGGTCACTGTGACCAGGGTATCCGATTACAATAAGCGCGACTGCCCAGTGGCAGGCCGCGGAGGGTTCGTATGGAAGCCTTGAGTTTGCCCCATCTTTTAATCATTCTGTTAATTGTCGTGATTTTTTTCGGCGGCCGACGCATTCCCGAAGTGATGCGCGGACTTGGTGAAGGGATCCGCAGCTTTAAGGAAGGCATGCGGGGAGACACTCCGGGGACGACTCCGCCGGCGAGCACGTCTACTCCCGTCGCTCCAGCGGCGCCGACTGCCACGGAAGAAAAGAAGTAACCGTTACACCGAAATTGAGAAAAGAGGATCGGGAAGGGCGGCCTGTGTGGCCGCCCATTCTTTTTAGCTGCCGCGAGAGAGTGCAGAATCCCGCCAGCCCAGTTCGCGAAGAAGCGCCCACACAAGCGAGATCGGCAAACCCACAACATTTGAGTAGGAGCCTTCGATTCGCGTAACGAAGCGCGAAGCGCGGCCCTGAATAGCGTAACCACCTGCCTTGTCGAACGGCTCTCCGGAAGAGACGTACGCGTCAATCTCATCGTCGCTGAGTTGCGCGAAGGTCACAGAGGTGGACTCGACCGCGCTGCGCTCGGTGAGGCCGGGGATGCGGATTACGCACACGCCCGTGAGGACGATGTGCGCCCTGCCGGAAAGCGCTCGAAGCATGCGGGCGGCGTCGGCAGGTGAGCTGGGCTTTCCGAAGGAGACGCCTCCCAAAATGACGGCAGTATCCGCCCCCAAAATGCATGAGTTTGGGGCGAACGTGGCCGCTGCTGGCGCCGCCGCGCGGGCTTTCGCGCAAGCCAGGCGCAGCGTCATCTCGGCGGGCGTTTCGGCGGGAAGCGGGGACTCATCCACTCGCACGGGTAGAACTTCAAATACGAACCCAGCTTCGCGAAGAAGATCCGCTCGCCTTGAGGATTCTGACGCCAGGACCAGTCGGGGAATGTTTTGCATAAGTCAGTTGGAGGCCGCGCAGCTCCTCGCGTCAGGGCACCGCCGCTTCCTGGTATTCGCCGAAGACACGGCGCAGGGCGTCGGAGATTTCGCCCACGGTGGCCAGACTCTCCACCGCGGACTGAATGGCCGGCAGAAGATTTTCGCTGCCGCGCGCGCGGCGTTCAACTTCGGCCAGCGCATCACGGGCGCGGCCCGCATCGCGGCGAGCGCGCAACGCCTGGACGCGGTGTACCTGCGCGCGCTCCCCTTCTTCATCGATGTGGTGTAGCGGAACGGGCTCTTCGGTGTCCGAGACGTAGCGGTTCACCCCAACGATGATTCGCTCGCCGCGCTCGACCGCATGCTGGTATTCGTATGCGGCTCTTTGAATTTCGCCCTGCACGTAGCCGGTCTCGATGGCGCACAGCATGCCGCCCAGAGCATCGATGCGGCGAATGTATTCGAGCGCGCGCCGCTCGATTTCGTCGGTCAGGGCTTCGATGGCGTAGGAGCCGGCCACGGGATCGACAGTCTGCGCGACGCCTGTTTCGTGCGCGAGGATTTGCTGCGTGCGCAGGGCCAGGAGCGCTGTGTCCTCCGTTGGAAGGGCAAGAGCTTCGTCGAGGGCGTTGGTGTGAAGCGATTGGCAACCTCCGAGCACGGCGGCAAGAGCCTGGATCGCGACGCGGACGAGATTATTCTCCGGCTGCTGCGCCGTGAGCGAGCTGCCGGCAGTCTGAGCGTGGAAGCGCAGCATGAGCGAACGAGGGTCGCGCGCTCCAAAGCGCTCGCGCATGGTTCTCGCCCAAAGACGCCGCGCGGCGCGAAATTTGGCGATTTCCTCCAGCAGATCGTTGTGCGCGTTGAAGAAAAAGGAAAGTCGGGGAGCGAATTCGTCCACGGCCAGGCCCGCGGCGAGGGCGGCTTCAACGTAGGCGAATCCGTCGGCCAGAGTAAAGGCCGCTTCCTGTGCGGCGGTCGAGCCGGCCTCGCGAATGTGGTAGCCCGAGATGGAGATCATGTTCCAGGAGGGCAGCTCGGCGCGGCACCACGCAAAGAGGTCGGTGACGATTCGCATCGCCGGACGCACGGGGTAGATATACGTGCCACGGGCGATGTACTCCTTCAGGATGTCGTTCTGCACGGTACCGGAAAGTTTTTGCAGGTTGGCGCCCTGCTGTTTGGCTACGGCGACGTACAGGCAAAGCAGAATCGCCGCGGTGGAATTGATCGTCATCGATGTGGAAACGCGCTCGAGTGGGATGCCGTCCAGCAGCGCCTGCATGTCCTCGAGCGAATCAATGGCTACGCCGACGCGGCCGACTTCGCCGAGCGCGCGGGGGTGATCGGAATCGAGGCCGATCTGCGTCGGAAGATCGAAGGCCACCGAAAGCCCGGTTTGCCCTTGCGAGAGCAAGTACCGATACCGCGCGTTCGACTGGGCGGCCGAGCCGAATCCAGCGTACTGCCGCATGGTCCAGAGCCGCCCGCGGTACATCGTCGGGTAAATGCCGCGCGTGAACGGGAACTCGCCGGGGAATCCGAGGGAATCTTCGGTATCGCGGCTCCTGGAATGCTCCGGCGCGTAGACGGGTTTGACTGGGATTCCGCCCAGCGTCGCGAAATGCGACCGGCTCTCGGGATGAGACGATTCGTTCTGTGGCGGTCTGCTCATGGGCGCAATCGCACTGTTTAGCGCACTCGCCGCGCCATGAGAAATGACGTAACGCCGAATCCGGCCATCATAACGGCAAACGCACCGGCGAGCCAAACGGGCCAGAGTGGAGGTCCGCGGCGCCACTGCCGAACTGCCGAGGTGGCTCCGGAGAGCGCAAAGAAGAGGAACATCGCGCCGGTCACCTCATGGAAGGTCTGGCGAGTGGCCCGCCAGAGCACACGGAGGAATCCGCGTGCGGCCCCAAGCCTCGCAAAGGTCGGCGTGCTCATGGGCAAATTCTAGTACACTGCGGCCGGAATCCGAAGCAGCCTCGGTGCTGGGGCAGGGCAGTTCACTCCCTAACGTCTCGGGCACGGAGGACGCACGGAGGCTCTCGGCGCCGCTCCCGCTATGCTATATTCCGGGTGATCAGTAAGGTGGCGGCAAGATAGTGAGATCACGGAGGGTGACGATGCGAACTGCAACTCGAATTCTTCTTGTATGCGCGTGCCTGCTGTTTTCGTCCGTTGCAATGCGGGCGCAAGGCACGCAGGTGACACCGGAAAGCTTGAAAACGATGCTCGAGAATTTGGGTTACGTAACGACTTCCAGCACGAACAGCGACGGCGTCGTGACGTACGAAATCAAGCTGACGCCGCAAGACTGGTCGATCGTGACGGACGTGAACCTCAGCAAGGATCAATCGAATATCTGGATGTGGGCGATCCTCACGAAGATCCCCGATGGGCAGATGTTCGATCCGGACACGCTTTTGACGATGTTGAAGGAAAACGACTCGATGGGCCCGTTCTTTTTTTCCTACACGGATGCCTCGCGCCGATTCTTCATTAACCTCGCGCTCGCGAACCAGAATGTGACTCCCGCAAAACTGCGTTCGGAATTGGACCAACTGGCGGGCAACGTGACCCGCACGCAAAACTTGTGGGACCCGACCAAATGGAAGAATGCGCCCCTGAGTGGAACAAAATAGCGGCGGGGCAGGTGCGGAACGTCGCGAGCGAGCCCTCGTTTGGACTTGTGCAGCGATAACGCGGGCCGTACAATCAGTTCAGGCACGTATGTGAGGAGGGCTCTCCTTGCAACTGGACGATCAAGTCAAACAGTTGTTACGGGAACTGGGTCACGCCATCAACGACACGGTGTCCGATTCCGAGCGCATAGCTGCCGCAATCGCCAGTGTGCGGGCCGCGGGGTTTGACATCGTGTTGAAGTTGGACGCGACCATCGGCCTGGCGAAGCGTGAATCGCACGACGAGCACATTTCGACGCAGGACCGGCGCTTTCTCGAAGCCTTGCACATCCAGGTAGATCAGGAGGTGCTGGACGAGGAGTCGCGGCCAGCGAAGTTTGAGATTACGCCCCAGGACGTGCGCTTTCTCAAGTCGTTGAAGATTTCTCTGGATGATTCGCTCTAGTCTGATCACGTTACTGCTCGCTGCTTCGTTTGGCCTCGCCGCGCTCGCGGCGCCGCAATCAACGCCGGTGTCGACTCTTCCGGGGCCGAGCAAGCCGGTTGTATTCCACGGCGAAGTGTTGCACCAAGTGGCGAACGCGATCACCGTCCGGAATCTCGAGCCCGGTCACGAGCGCGAAATTCGCACCTTTTCCTATTCGGACGGCATCAAGAGCCAAATGCAGAAAATTCTGGACGCCGGCGGCTACCAGTACGGTGACAAAGTCGAGATCCTGTACACTCCGGGCTCCACAGTGGCGCTTCGCATCCAGGGTAAGCCCTCAAAGCCGATTTGAGTCTTAGGAATCGCCGTGATTCGCTCGCCTGCTGTCGCGGGAAGCTTTTATCCAGCCGTGGCGGCGCAACTCGAACGGGAAGTAGACTCCTTCACAACAGTCGCGGAACCCCTCCGAAAGCAGCGGGCCATCGCCTGTATGGTGCCGCACGCGGGATACATTTACTCGGGCCATGTGGCAGGCGCAGTCTTTGCCCGGATCGACCTGCCGAAGCGAATTCTGCTGATCGGCCCGCGCCACTATCCTCGCGGCGCCCGGATGGCAATCCTTTCCGACGGTTCTTGGCAGACGCCTCTGGGAGAGGCCGAGCTCGACGGGGAATTCGCCTCCACACTCAAGCGCCGCTTCCCACCGCTCAAAGAGGACGAAGTGGCGCACGAGCGGGAACATTCGCTCGAGGTGCAATTGCCCTTCTTGCAGAGACTCTGCGACGGCGAGAAAGCCGCGCTTCGCTTCACTCCGATCGTGTTGGGGCCGCTGCCGTATGAAGAGCTTGCGGCGCTGGGCGGCGCAATCGCGTCAGCGATCGGGGCTGTGCGGGAAGCCACGCTGATTGTCGCCAGCTCGGACATGAATCACTACGAGAGCGATGTAATCACGCGAAGCAAGGATCGGAAAGCGATCGAAGAATTGCTGGCTCTCGATGCGCGGAGACTCTACGACACCGTGCGCCGGGAGGAGATTTCCATGTGCGGTTATGGTCCGGCAGTGGTCATGTTGACGGCCGCGCGCCTGCTCGGTGCGACGAAAGCGGAGTTGGTTCGCTATGCCACTTCCGGAGATATCAATGGCGATCGCAGCGCAGTGGTCGGCTACGCGGGCATGATCATTCACTAAGAGACAAAAGGAGATGGTATTGCAGTTTCGCCCCGCACCCATGCGCTTGGGTGCTCGCGAAATCAGTGGTGCGGCGAACCGCCGGAACCGGACGTAGCCGCAGGCGCCGAGCCGCCAGAGGAGGGGACTTGCGCGGCCGGCGTCCCGCCGGAGCCGGGTTGAGAAGCCGCCCCTCGGCCGCCCGCTGGCGCGCCCCCACCGGACGTGCTCGCGGCAGGCATGCGCGCTCTTGCGCCGGGAGGCGGGCCCGTGGGCCTCGTTGCAAATCCGGCGGCGGGGCGGGGGGACATCGCATGCATGCCGGAGTCTCTTGACATCGAAGCCGAAGGCGCATCCACGAAGCTATGGGAAGCGTGATCGAACACCACTCCGCGATTTCCCTGAGCGGAAAAGGGCGACGTGATCGCCACGCGGTGCGGCGCGCTCGCGCTGACGAAACTCGAGGGCGGATGGTCAATCTGAGTGATCTGACTGTGCCCAGTCGCCAGCGAGCCACCGCTCACGCTTGCCAACACAATTGGGGAGCCCGCTGCGTGTGAATTTAGGAGCACGCCATTTCGCAAATTATGGGGCATTGCGCCGGGGGTATCGTAAGGCGAGATCGGTACCCAACCGATCTGGTTGCCGGCAGCCACCCAGCTCACCATCGCGGGCTCCCACATGTCCATCGCGCCGGGAACCCAAACCCATCCGTAACCCGGATACAAGGCCCAGGATCCGAAGTGATAAGGCATCCAGCCCCAAGGCTCGTAGCTGATCCACGTCATGCCCAGTGCTGCGTATGGCGACCAGAATCCATCCATGTAGGGCGCCCAACCAGCAGTGAGTCCGTAGGGCTGCCAGCACGGGCCGAGGTTTATGCAATCCAGCCAAGAGCCGTAGGCGTACAGGTCCGACGCTCCGTACGCGAACCCGGAGTTCATGTAACTCAGAGAATCGGATGCGCCGACGGCGATCGCCTGATTTTCGTGGCCAACCCAGCGATCGAAATCATCGGCTTTCGGAAATGGCGTGATGTTGAGATCCTCTGCGTCCTGCGGGTTGACAGTCAGCGATTCGCCCTTGCGCACCTGAGTCACGCCAGCGCTCGAATTGGCTTCGACGATCCCCTGGAACACTCTCACGGAAGAGCCGCTATCGGCGGAATCCACGCGAAACTCCGCGTGTCCGGTCAGGGTGACGCTCAGATTGGAAGTCAGCAACGCAAAGGAATCCGCACTGCTCAGGTCCCCATAGAAACTCGCTGTGCCCTGCGTCAAGGTGATTTGGGTGAGGCGGCCGCCATCAGAGAGCGCCAGTTGCGTAAATTGCAAAATGGAATTCTCGGCGAGAAACGCCACGGCGCCATTCTCAAATTCCACTTCGGCGCGGCCCGCGCCTGAAGCGAGGGTGTCTCCCTCCTGAATGGGCATGTTGGCGAGGGCGGGCTGCCAGACCTGGTCACCCGTGTGCGCGATGCTTACCGAGCCGGCGACAACACTGAGCCGCACAACGCGGGCGTAGCTGTAGTCGTTGGCGGTTGCGCGGGACGGAACGCACAGCGCTACTCCAAGAGCGAGGACGAAAACAACAACGCAGGCGCAGCGGCGGGTCATAAAGCAACCCCCTTCCACGTAAAGTCTACACCTTAACCAGTTGGACGGGCGGAAAAACCGGAAAGGACTCCCTTCGCTTCGCACATGAGCGCCGCGACGCGCTGCGGCGTCGGTCGAGTGCGCGTGAGAACTACGAAAAGTGAACCCCAGTGGCTTAACAGGCTGCGGAAAAACCCCGATTCGTGTCATTCCGAAGAGCCGCAGGCGACGAGGAATCTGCTCTTTTCTTGCCTTTCTCGCAAGCAAGCAGATCCCTCGCTGCGCTCGGGATGACACTAAGAAGCCTTTTTCTGCGGCCTGTGAAGCCGCGCTGATTTTGTGACGCTTACGGCGCGACTCCCGACCAGTCCCCGTGTTCGGGGCAGGCGGGACAACTTCCGTCGTGCCCTGACACAATTCCCTAGTTCTCACGCACACTCCGGTCGGGGCCGGCGAAACACACGCTTATTGTTTCATCGAGGCGCGGATACGTTCGGCGAGCGCGCGGGCGCGTTGCCGCGCGATATCGAGGAAGCGCGGATCGTTGGCAAGCTGATCGAGGGTGGGCAGAAGGCGCTCGGGTTCAGGCAAAATGCGCTCGTTGAGATCCGCCTCGAATTCCATGAGGGCGTCATTCACGCCGAGGCGATCGAATCGCATCCGGCGCTCGAGGAGAGTGAGGTCCCACTCCTGGCGCGTAAGACCTTCAAAGATTTCCAAGAGCTGCGAAGCGGCGGGATCGATCGTGTAGTTGAAGGTGGTCTCATAGACTTCGGCGTCGCGTTCGTAGCGGAGCGTCTTCTGGCCAAGGTTGGCAATCCGTTTGCGCACATCGAGATGAGCACCATTGAAGTTGTGCAACTCGCCGGCGAGTTCGAAAATCTTTGCGCGCACCGCCGGCCCGATCTCGAACGGCCGCGGGTCCGGGTCCTCGCTTAACTGCCGGATATCGCAGGTGGCGCCGCTCGTCTGGCCGACCCTGATTTCAACGAACTCCGGCGTGCTTCCTTCAAAAACTTTGCGGAACGTAATCCGGGCGTCTCCCGCGCTTGCAGCGAGTGGAAATCCGAAACACAGCAAGGGCAGAACGAGAAGAAAGCCCGCGGAGGAGCGTCTTGAGAAATTCTTCATGACGAAAGTGGGATGCGCAAACCGGGCTCGCGGTGACGCATCCCGGCAGCGCCATGCCTGCCGGCCAGCAGGGCGCGCGCGAATCCGCCCGCCATTTGCCGCCGGGACTGTGCAGCCTGGACATGGCAAAAGGCGACCGCGAGCGCGTCCGCTGCGTCGGCGGGCTCCGGTGTTTCCGTCAGACCGAGCAGAGCGCGAATCATGCGTTGCACTTGTTCTTTGCCGGCGTTGCCGTAGCCGCTCACGCTGCACTTGATTTCGCGCGGTGAATAGCTGTGGACTTCCAGGCCCTTTTGCGCTGCCGCAAGCAGAACCACGCCGCGCATCTCGGCCAGGCGCAGCGCCGTCCGGCGATTGAGCGCGATGAAAATCGATTCCATTGCAATGTCCGTGGGGGAGAATTCGTCGATCAGTTCCGTGATCAGCGCATGCACGCGGCACAGATGCGCGTTTCCGGCCGAGCGGGAGCCTGCGGCGGGCCGCACGGCGCCGTAGCGCAGCACGCGGAGGCTCCGGCCATCGCTTTCGATCACGCCGTAGCCTGTCGCGCCCGCGACGGCCGGGTCAAGTCCGAGCACGCGAAACAGTCCAGAGGAGCGCGCGTTGGGCGTCTTCACGCGATGAGTTTACGGCGCGGGGGAACGGAAAGGATAGGATTTTTTCGCGCTGGGTTGCGGCTGCGGAGTCGCGCATTCCCGATCGGGGGAAGCAGAGCCGTGCAGGAGACGAGCGTGGGGTCTTAGGTGGCCGCCATGACGGCGTGCATCTCTTTTTCGTCAATGTCGAAATTGGCGAAAACCTGTTGCACGTCGTCGTGTTCTTCCAGCGATTCGACAAGGCGCAGCATCTGTGCCGCCTGCTGTCCCGCTAGCTTCACGTAATTCTGCGGGACCCAACCGATTCCCGCGGAAGAAGGGGTGACGCCGGCCTTCGTAAGCGCGTCGCGCACGGCCTCGAAGCTTTCGGGCGAAGTCAGCACTTCCCACTGGGAGCCGTCGTCGCGCAAGTCTTCCGCGCCGGCGTCCAGCACCACGGAGAGCATCTTGTCTTCGTTCGCTTGCTCCTTCGGCACTGTGATATCGCCCTTGCGATGAAACATCCAGCCCACGCTGCCGGCTTCGGCGAGGCTGCCGCCATTCTTGCTCAAGAGGTGGCGGAGCTCGCTGACCACGCGATTGCGGTTCGCGGTGACGACCTGGACGATCATGCCCACGCCGCCGGGGCCATAGCCCTCGAAGTTCACTTCTTCGTATTGTTCGCCCTCGAGTTCCCCCGTGCCGCGCTTCAAGGCGCGCTCGATGTTGTCGTTCGGCATGTTTTCATTTTTCGCAGCGGCAATCGCGGTGCGCAGGCGCGGATTCGTCTCGGCATCGCCCCCGCCGACACGCGCCGCGATCGTAATTTCGCGAATCAACTTCGTGAAGATGCGGCCGCGCTTCGCGTCCGTCGCGGCCTTCTTGTGCTTGATTGTAGCCCATTTAGAATGCCCGGACATTCGAATGCCTCGCTCGGTGAGGTGATCTTGGAAGCGTCGCGGTCTCCTCGCGGGAATCCCCCGGAGAGCCGCGGAGACCGGCGGTATGACGCTTGTTTAGCCAAAGTAGTCTAGCATAGGGGGTGGCGTTCGGAAACGCTCGCCCGCCTCGATGGCCCTGATCTCAGTCGGCGAGCTGGATTCAGACCGCCCGTCGGCGGAGGCGAGGAAAGCCCCATGCCCAATCGCGGTCGGAAGCTCGAGAAGTCCGGCTCGCAATAGGTTCCACCTGTCCCAAAGAACAATGCCCTTTTCGCGCAGTGACGAACGGGCACTCTAGATTTTCTGCCGCAGGAATGCTAACAATCTTCCAACCGGGTGTGCCGGAGAATGCCGACGATCTGCACCGCGACAGGTTGTAAGAGCGAGGTCCCTTCCGCCCTCGACGCGGAGAAGGTTTGTGTGTTCCATTTCACGCTCGCCGTGGAGCGCTGTTGCTCCGAGATGCGCCGCGAGACCGCGCTCGGCAACGCGCCGCGCGAGCGCCAAGTGGAAATCATTCGTTATATCGCTGAGCGAGGGGAGTTGCTTGCGCGCGCCACCACCAGCGGCCTGCATCTTTCGGATGAATTGAAGGCGCGCGCGCTGAGTACTTTCTTAACCTTGATCAATCTGCGGGAGAACCTCGACCGCGCGGCTTTGCGCGCTCCCATCGGCCGGACCGGCGGTCGCTGACCGGCGGCGAGTCCGGGCACCGCATCGGAAAATTCCGCCTGCGATTAAGTTCAGTAACCTATGTAGCGCGCGTAGAGAGAGCGCGCGGTGCCGGGGTCGCGCGTGCCTTTGATAATGGCGCGGCCATCGGCGAAAACGGTCAGCTCATACGGCGGAACGCGGAAGCGCAGCAAGAAGGAGTTTTGCCGTACGTCAGAAGCAATCGGCGCGAGGCGCCGTTCGAGCTCCGCCAAATCAATCTGGCGCCGCCGTTCGTGGATCTGCACGGAATCGCGGCCGCACATCGTCACGTGAGGCTGCGCGTCCCCTTCCAAGTAGTTCAATTCCCGGCGAACGCAGGCGCGGCAGCTCGAACGGCGCGCCACCCGGATCGTTTGCGAGTGGCCGGTCCAGACATCCAGGGAGATGAGCATTCCGCCCGAAGCGTCGGGCGCTCCTGACCCGAGGCTGAGGAGTCGAATCGCTTCCGCGGCTTCGAGCGAGGCGATCGCCGTCGCGGCCGGGGCGAGAACTCCCACAGTGTCGCAGGTTTCCTCTGCGCCGAGAGCGGTGCGCGCGCCGGGCGAATCGCCTTCCGCTTCGATGAGGCAGGCCAGGCACGGCGTCTCGCCCGGGCGGATCGTCATCGTGACGCCGTAGCTAGCGACGGCTGCGGCATAGATCCAGGGCACGCCACGATGGATGGCAACGTCATTGAGGAGAAGCCGCGTCTCAAAATTATCGGTCCCATCGAGCAGCAAGGGAAAGCCCCCCAGCAGCTCTTCCGCATTCTTCGGGCCGAGATCGGCGACGATGCCTTCGACCGTCACATCGGAATTGATCTCGCGCAAGCGCCGCTCGGCCGCCACGGCTTTCGGCAAGGCGTCCAGCGCGTCGGATTCGGTGAAAAGCGTCTGCCGTTGGAGATTCGACGCCTCGACGAAGTCGCGGTCCACGATCCGCAGCCGTCCCAGGCCTGCGCGCACCAGTAGATTGGCCGCGGCCGTGCCCAGCGCGCCGCAGCCGACCAGAACAGCCGAGGAAGCAAGTAGCCGCTCTTGCCCTGCTTCGCCGATTTCGGCGAAGAGAATCTGGCGCGAATACCGCTCCGTGAGTCTCGGATCCATAGACTTCCAGCCCATGATAGCGCCGAAACTCCGCCGGGAAGAATGGGCAATGCGTCTCAAGGCCTGTGCTAACCTGTTGAATTGTGAATCGAGATGCAGAACATGTTGAGAATCCTGGGACGGAGCTCCATCTGGTTCGCCGCCCTCGGTCTAGGCGCCGCCTGGGCCCAGAGTCCCCCGGCCGCGACGCAACCGGAAGCGCAGCGGGTCATGGCCGTACGCGTGGTCACCGAAGCGGGTGCCGTCCTTGAGGAAAACCCTGCACGATTGACACTCCAGCCCGGCCAGGATTACACACTCGACGCGGAGCGGGACACCTTGCGCGAGTTGTTTCGCACGGGAAGTTACGCGGATGTCCGGGGCGTGCTCACTCCCGTCGCCGGCGGCGTGCGGCTGGACTACGTTGTGCGCCAGAACCTCTTCATCAACCAACTGCACGTCAACGGCCTCCACGAGCCGCCCAGCGAAGCTCTTGCGGTCGCGTCCCTGCGGCTTGCATTGGGGGAGCCGTACCGCCAAAGCGACATGAACGACGCGCTCGACCGGCTCCGCCAGACCTTGCAGGACGAAGGCTTCTACCAGCCGCAGCTTGTGGTTCAACTCACACCGTATCCCGAAACGCTGCAAATGGACGTCACGGTGAACATGACACCTGGAACACGCGCGAGGATCGGCGCGCTCGGCGTGACGTCGGCGTCGGGACCCGCCGTCGCCGATCTGCGGGCGCACCTGAAACTTAAGCCCGGCCAGGAAGTGACCTCCGAGCGCCTGGACCACGCCACGACGCGGCTCCACAACTGGCTCGTCAAACAAGGCTACCTCGGCGCGCGCGCTACGCTGCGCCGCGGCGCGTATGACCCCGCTTCGCAAACGGTTTCAATCGAGGCGGTCGTCACTTCAAATCTGAAAGTTCGCGTCAGCGTAGAGGGCGCCAGAATTTCCCAAGCAAAGTTGCGAAGACTCTTGCCGATCTACGAAGAAGGCGCTGTGGACGAGGACCTGCTGCAAGAAGGGCACCGCGCCATTCGCGACGAGCTGGGGGCCGAAGGTTACTTCGACGCGACGGTGAGTTATACGGCCGGACAAGCTTCGCAAGGCGCTGCCGAGGCGCAGCAGATTACCTATACGGTCGATCGCGGCCCGCGCAAGCGGTTGGCTGGCATCGATTTCGACGGCAATCATTACTTGAATGATGAGTTGTTGCGCAGCCGCTTGCGCATCGAGCCTGCGGGGTACGCCTCGCGCGGCCGTTTCAGCCGCCAACTCCTCGATCAGGACGCGGCCTCGATACAGTCTCTCTATCAGGCGAACGGTTTCTTGGATGCGCGCGTCACCGAGGAAATCCGCGACGACTATCACGGCAAATCGGGCGACCTCTTCGTCGTGTTTCACGTCCAGGAGGGGCTGCAAACGCGCGTGACTGAACTCACTGTGGAAGGCAATCGCGTTCTCTCCTCACAGGAGTTGCGCTCTGTCATCGGCACTTCGCCGGGCCAGCCTTACTCCGAGTTCAACGTCGCAGGCGATCGCGACAATATTCTGTCCCTCTACTACGATCAGGGATTTCCTGAAGCGCGATTCGCGAGCCGGGTGGAACCAGTCCCGCCTGCAAGGCTCGGAGACGCGCCGGGCGTGAAACTGACGTACACCATCACCGAAGGCACGCAACTCGAAGTGGCGCGTGTCCTGGTCAGCGGCTTCGAGCACACACGTGAGGGAATCATCCGGCGCCAGATCAGCATCGCGGCCGGTCAGCCGCTCTCGGAAGGCGCCGTCGTCGAGACGCAACGCCGCCTCTACAATCTAGGTATTTTCAGCCGCGTGTCAATTGCTCCCCAGAATCCGGCGGGAGACGACCCTAACAAGAGCGTCGTCGTGCTTGTGGGCGAAGCGCGGCGCTACACCCTGGCCTACGGCCTGGGTCTCGAAGTGCAGCGGGTCGGCAACGCCTCCTCCGGCCCGACGGGCACGGCGCTGAATTTCAGCCCGCGCGTCACGTTTGAAATCACGAAAGAAAACCTGACGGGCCGCGCCGATACGCTCAGTTTCAAGATCCGCGCCAGCACGCTGCAAGGCCGCGGCCTGGTGAGTTACACGTCTCCCAATACGTTCGGACGCCCGGACTTCAATTTTCAAGTGAATCTGTACGCCGATAAAACACGCGACATCCAGACGTTCACCTCGACGCGCTACGAAGGCTCCACGCAGCTATCCGAACGCCTCTCCCCGGCGAGTTCGTTCATCTATCGCTACTTCTATCGGCGCGTCCTGGCCAGCGATCTGCAAGTCGAGCCCGAAGAAATTCCGCTCTTCAGCCAGCCGACCCAGGTCTCCGGCTTCGGCGTCACCTGGCTGTACGACCGCCGCGATAATCCGGCCGACGCCAGCCGTGGCCAGTTCGACAACATCGACGTCAGCATCGCGTCAAAATCGCTCGATTCGAGCGCCAGCTTCCTTCGCGTCTTCATGCAGAATTCCACCTACCATCCAATCGGCCGGTATCTTGTCTTCGCACGCTCCACCGTCTTTGGAATCGAAACGCCCTACAGCACCACCATCTCGAACGAAATTCCCTTGCCCGAGCGGTTCTTCGGCGGGGGCGGCGCGTCACTGCGCGGATTCGGCTTGAATCAAGCCGGTCCGCGTGACCCGCTCACCGGCTTTCCGGTCGGTGGTTTGGCGCTGCTGCAATTCAATCAAGATTTGCGCTTTCCGATGCGCCTGCCGTGGATCGGCAATCGCGTGGGGGGCGGCGTTTTTTACGACGCTGGAAATGTTTTCACGCGTTTTGGAAACATCACCTTGCACGCCTCGCCCCCCGCGCCGGTCTTCGATTCCGCGCACCCGGGTACGTGCCTCTCGAACTGCACCAACGATTTGAATTATTTCTCGCACACAGTGGGCTTCGAGTTCCGCTACCACACGCCTGTCGGCCCGGTCAGCGTCGACCTCGCCTACCAGTTGAACCCCGCGCACTTTCTGCTTCCCGCATCCACGGGCACGGGCCTGTCGCTTTCACGTCTCCCGGCCTTCCAGTTCTTCGTCAATCTCGGAGGAAGCTATTGATGCTTGCGCCCGCGCACGTTCGCGTCCTGACCGCCGTTCTGATGCTGGCTTGTTGCGCACCGCTCGCCGTGCGCGGACAGCAAGTCGTGGATCGCATCGTCGTTCGCATCGAAGACGACATCTTGACGCTCAGCGATCTCCAGGAGCTCGCCGCGTATCAGAAGCTCGCAACCGGCCAAGCCGACTCCACTGATCGATTGACGCAGGAATTGATAGAACAGTGGATCGTCAACACGGAAGCCACGGCCGCGCATTTTCCACAACCCGCGGATTCCGAAGTCGCACGTGGCGTCGCGCAGCTCGAGCAATCGTTCCCGAGCCCGGAGGAGTACCAGGCTCGCTTGCGTGAAGCCGGCCTTACGCCCGGCGACGTGCGCCGCATGGTCGCGCGTGAGGACTATCTGTCCCGCTATCTTGATTACAAGTTTCGCGCCGCCGTGCAGATCGATCCCGCGGCCGTCGAGTCGTATTACCGCAATCATCTCGTTCCTGAGCTGAAGGCAAAGGGACAGGCCGCGCCGCCGCTCGACAGTGTGCAGGACCAGATTGTCGAGTTGCTGACCGTGCAGGACGTCAATCGCCGCTCGGCGGGGTGGCTCGAGGAATCGAAAGGTCGGCTGAAGATCGAAATCGTTCCGCCGCCGGAAGCGAGATGAAGTGAGCGAGCCAAAGTGAGTCGCGGCAAATCAATTCGACGCCTGTTGATAGCAACCCTAGCTAGCGCGCTGGGTCTCGTTCTATGGGCAGGATTGCTCGCCTGGACGGGGCTGCCTGACCTTTGGGCCCGCCGTGCCGTCATCGGCGAAATCGAGAACATGACCGGCGGCCGCGTCGAGCTCAGGGGCTTCCATTTCGATTGGTTGCATCTTCGCGCCACGCTCGATGGATTGACCATCCACGGCCGCGAAGCCGCATCCGATGCGCCGCTGCTTCACGTAGATAGCTTGCTTGTCGAGATTCGTACGGAATCTCTTTGGCGGCGCGCGATCTCCCTCTCGCGACTCGAAATCGAGCGCCCCGCCGTGAGCGTGCGCGTGGCCACGGACGGCACGAGCAACGTGCCCGCGCCGCGCGTCCGCCACGCGCCGGATCGCCCGTGGCGTGCGCGTTTGTTTGAGCTTTCCGTCGGGGAATTGCGTCTCGATGACGGCGAAATGTCTTACAACAATGTGCGCGTCCCGCTCGCGGTGAGCGGCCGCAATCTCGAATTCGCCCTGGACTACGCGACCAGTTCGAACCGGCCGCTCTACATCGGCGAGATTGGCTGGAAGCAAATACGTTTCTCCGCGCGCGGCTACTTGCCGTTTGGTCTTAGCGCTTCGGCGAAATTCACGCTCGAGCCGGATGCAGTCCACGTGACGCAGGTCGTGGTGCATCTCCCGCATTCCACGCTCGATGCGCAGGCCGATCTTGCGAGCTTCGCCCAGCCGTCGTGGAACTTCCGTTATCGCGGCTGGCTCGATCTCGCCGACGTGCGCGAGATCCTGCGCAAGCCGCGGACGCCCGGCGGGAAAGTTGAGTTCACGGGTGACGGCCGCTACGGCGCGACCCGGTTCAGCCTAGGGGGCCATTACTCTGCCAGTGAAATCTCCATGCCCTATGAGTGGTTCCATGCAAACGGGATCTCCGCGCGCGGCGATTACCAGGCGGACGGCAGGGCGCTCGATGTGCCGAATCTCGAAGTGCGCGCCCTCGGCGGCACTCTCCGCGGACGTCTTCACCTCGATTTCCCCGGCCTGCGTTTTCGCGCCGACACGACCGGCGATGGCATCAGCGTCGCCCAAACGCTTGCCAGCGTGGACCATCGCGGCTTCCCGTTGAATCCGCTGCATTGGGATGCCGCCATGCAAGTCACCGCAAGCACGCAGTGGAACGCCGATTTCAAGAATGTCCAAACGCACGGCGTCGCCATCTGGACTCCGCCCGCTGCGCCTGCCGCCGGCACAATCCCCGCCGCCGCGCGCCTCGATTTCGATTATTCCGATGCAAGGCACCTCGCTCGCATCGGCCCGAGCGAGATTTCCACGCCGTCGAGTCGCGTTGTTTTTCAGGGCGCGATTGCCGGGCGCGCTTCCGCGCTCGACCTCACCCTGGACTCCTCGAATCTCTCCGACTGGGCCGATTTCATCAATTGCATCCGCGGGCCGGACGCCGAGCCCGTCCCCATCGGCGGCCGCGTCCACTGGGTGGGCCGCGTCGAAGGTCCGATCGCCCACCCCACGTTCACGGGTTCGGTCCGCGCCGAACAAGCCCGTTATGACAATCTGGGTTGGGATCAAATCGAAGGCGCGCTGCGATATGACTCCGATTCATTCGAGTTGCAACACGCGATCGCCCGCCGCGGCCGGTCTTCCGTCCAAATCGATCTCTCGCTGCAGCTCAACAAGTGGGCCTTCCAACCAGACGATACTTGGAGCCTCGATGCCAGCGTCGTCCGCTCGGACATCAACGACTTGCAGCATCTGTTCGGCTGGGCGTATCCCGCTCAGGGCATCCTGACTGGAGAAATTCATGGCCGCGGCACGCGCGCCGAACCGGAACTCTCCGGACTGTTCGATCTCACCGATGTTTCTGGCTGGGGCTGGAATTTCTCCCGCGCGCGGGGCGAATTGGCGGCACGCCAAGGTACCGTCCGCATCTCGAACGCCGAGCTTCGCCTGCCCGCGCCCTCCGGCGTTTCCCCCGGTCTGCTCACCGGCAATCTTGAATTCGACACGCGAACGAACCAGGTCGCACTCGACGTCACGGGCGCTGTGATCCCGCTCGAATCCATCGCG
>DASPOJ010000219.1:0-3265 GCA_035626055.1 Candidatus Methylomirabilota bacterium
ACTGCATTTCGCGACGCGGTATTCATGGAGAGCGTGCCGGCGCGACCGATCCGCATTCTGTCCGAATACACTGATCCGTTGGCGCGCCTGCGACGCGAGGGCGTCGGTGATACCATCGTGATTTTCGGTTCCGCTCGCATCGAACCGCGGGACCGCGCGCTGGAGAAATTGCGGCGGTTGGAAAAGGCGCGCGGGAAGCGCCAAACCGCGAGCCAGCAATTGGCGTTGCGCAACGCGCGATCGGCGTTGCAAATGTCGCGTTACTATGAGGACGCGCGTGAGTTGGCCCGCCGCCTCACGGAGTGGGCCATGACGCTTGGCGACCGCCCGCGCCGCTTCGTGATTTGTTCGGGAGGCGGCCCGGGAATCATGGAGGCGGCCAATCGCGGCGCAGCAGAAGCCGGCGGAAAATCCATCGGCCTGAGCATCGAGCTGCCGCACGAGCAGTGGCCCAATGCTTACATCAGCCCCGAATTAAGCTTCATGTTCCACTATTTCTTCATGCGCAAACTTTGGTTCGCGCAACTGGCCAAAGCGCTGATTGTCTTCCCCGGCGGCTTCGGAACTATGGACGAACTTTGGGAGATGCTCACGCTGCTGCAAACGGGAAAGCTCCAACGGCGAAATCAGGTTCTAATTTACGGCCGCGAGTACTGGGACAAGGTTCTCAATTGGCAGCACATGGTTCGCTGCGGCACCGTCAGTCACGAGGAGTATGGCCTACTCGAGTTCGCGGACACCGTGGATAAAGCATTCGAGCGCATTCGCCGATGGCTCGAGACGCATCACACCGCGCCGGACACACTTCTCAGTGAGTAACGGAATCGAAAGCAAGGCCCGCACATACGATCACCGGCAAGCGGCCACGCGGGCTTGCCTGCGCGGCGCAAAGGAATTCTCTCAAGAGGTTCCGACTCAGAGGGGCGATCCAAAGGACCAGCCCTTTGCCATTTGTCGGAGGAAACATGGGAATTCAGTTGAGCGTGGTTGCCAACTCGTCAGCGAAGATTGCCAGAAAGCGGCGCTTCTCATCCTGATCGTGCAAGAGAACGACGGGAGCGAGACGCAACGGCTGCTTGCAGTTCCTGCAGGACGTCAGCTCTCCTTGCAAATCCTGCAAGAAACCATCGGTGAAGTGATACTGGGTCCGCGCGCGACGCGCCGATTTCGTGCCTTGCTGTCCGCATTGAGGGCACACAAATTCAACAACGTCCTCCTGCGGATCGCGGTCGAGCGCAGCCCAGCCGGTGTAACGAATCCCCACAGCTTCCAATGAATTGCGGCTCATAAAGTTATGACCTCTTCCGCCCCTGCGAAGGGGTACCTTACAGAATATCAGATGCGGAAGGGCGGCCTGGCGATACGGAAAACTGCGGAAAAACAACGGCCTTCAAAGGCCAATGAAGATGGGCGAGTCGGCAATCCAGCGCGCTAGAGGAGCGGCTCCCCGGCCTCTTCCGCGATCCAGGCACGCGCAGCGTCCCGCAAGCGAACGATTTCCTCCCAAGATGCCCGGCTCCCGGGTTCTGGAAACTGCGGCGCACCCACACGAACAACCAGCCGCGAAGGCCGCGGCAGAAATGTGGCGTCGCGGAGGAAGTGCCGCGAGCCATTGATCGCAACCGGAACGACAGGGCACCCGGCACGGACCGCGGCTTGAAAGGCGCCCAACTGGAACGGCCTCACGCCGGCTTGTGGAGTAAAGGTGCCTTCCGGGAAAACGAAGACGGACTCGCCGCGGGCGAGGGCGTGTTCCATCTGTTCGGCTTGGCGCAATCGAGATTCGGGGTCGCCGCGATCGAAAGCGAAATGGCCAAGCTTGCGGAGAAACGTGCGAATGAAAGGCATGGTTCGCACTTCGCCCTTGGCGACGAAATGGAAATCCACGCCCAGAGCCGCCATCAGGATCAACACATCGAAATAACTCGCGTGATTGCTCACGAGCACGCGCGCTTGCGGCGCCGCCAGATGTTCGCGGCCGGTGACTCGAACCGGCGAGCCGATCGCGGTGAAGTAAGCGCGGCAAGCGGCGCAACTGACGCGGCCCGCGAATTGTCCGCTGGGCGCGATGAGTACGATGAACCACGCCAGCACCAGCAGCGCGCAACCGAGGAGATCCGCATAGACTCCGTAGAGGAGTTCGAGTCCGCGCCGCAACCACCGGCCCACCGAGCGGGCCAGCGCGGAGGCCGAGAGGCGCACGACTTGCAACCACGCCGGGCGAACCGCGAGCCCCAAGGTCCCCGCGAAGTAAAGCTGCTTGGTCTTGTCGCGGCGCAGTTTGCCGCTGGAGGTTTTGGGGATGCTGTGCGGCGGAATAGGCAGAACCACATCGGGAGGCACGCCCACGGATCGGGCAACGCGTTCCGTAATTGCCGCGGCAATCGCTTCGTGAGCGGCTGCGGTCCGCTCTCGAGTCTCCGCTACCACGACGAGCTGCTCGGTTCCACTCGAAGCCTGGTGCGCTCCGAAAGCCACCACGCATCCGCGTCGGACGCCGGGAATTCCACCGACGAGATCCTCGATCTCCTGCGGCGAAAGATTTCGCCCGGCTTTCAAAATGATGTCCTTCGAGCGGCCGGTGATGAAATACTCGCCCTCTGCGCGGTAGGCGAGGTCTCCGGAGTTGATCCAACCCGCCGCAACGCCGGCGGGAAAAAGCGCCCGCGTAGCCTCGGGATTGCGGTAATAGCCCGGGGTGGCGGCGGGGCCGTGGAACCAGAGCTGCCCCTCGCGCCGATCTTCAACGTCGTGCGCATCGGGGTCCACGATGCGTACTTCATAATTGGAAATCGGCCGGCCAACGGAAACGAACGCCGTCAGATTTGCATCATCGGGAGTGGCGTCCAACGGAGCCGGCACGGCGCGCCCCTCGTGCGTGAAAGCCGCGCGTTCAATGCGATCGATGCGCGGGCTGCGCCCATGCGGCGAAAACGTGACTGCGAGACACGCCTCCGCCAGTCCGTAGGCTGGAAGAAAGGCTTCGCGCCGGAACCCGAATGGGGCAAAGCGGGCCGCAAATCGCTCGAGCGTTTGCGGCATCACCGGCTCCGCGCCATTCAGCGCCACGCGCCATCTACTCAAATCGACACCCGCGATGTCCTCGTCGCGGATTTTTCGCGCGCACAACTCGTACGCGAAATTTGGCGCGGCCGCGAGTGTTCCCTGGTGGCGGTGAAAGGCCCACAGCCACCTCTCCGGTCTGGTCAGGAAGTCGAGCGGAGGCATGATGACAGTCGGAATCCCGATGCAAAGAGGCGACAGC
>DASPOJ010000220.1:0-10487 GCA_035626055.1 Candidatus Methylomirabilota bacterium
TAGAATGCAAATCAGCAACACGATTGGTGGAGCCTCTCAACCGCCCAGCGGAGCCGCAGTGCACAATGGGGGGACGGTGAAGGCAAAAAGAAGTTACGCGCCCTGGCGCATGCTCGCATTGAGCGTATGCGCCCTCGCCGCGATTGTAGCCCGCGCCCAAGTGACTGGGCCGGAAGCGCCGAGCGCGTCTCTTGCGCCCGCACCAAAAAGAATCCCCGACAAGAAAACAATTCAAGTCGAAGTGAATCTGGCGCTGGTGAACGTTTCGGTCACGGATCCCTACGATCGTCTCGTCACGGGGCTTGAGAAAGAAAACTTCCGCGTGTTCGAGGACGGCGTCGAGCAGGAAATCGTCTCCTTCTCCAGCGAAGACGCGCCCATCTCGATCGGCGTGGTCTTCGACATGAGCGGCAGCATGTCCGACAAAGCGGACAAGGCGCGCCAGGCCGCGGTTCAATTCTTCAAGACCGCAAACCCACTGGACGAATTCTTCCTGGTTACCTTCAATGAGCGGGCCGAACTGACCAGCCGGTTCACCTCGAGCGTGGAAGAACTGGAAAACCGGATGTTGTTCACCCAAGCGCGCGGGCGCACGGCGCTTCTGGATGCAATCTACCTGGGCCTTTCCGAGATGAGGGGTGCACGCAACGCCAAACGAGCCTTGCTCATCATATCGGACGGGGGAGATAATCATAGCCGGTACAACGAGAACGACATCAAGAAATTCCTGAAGGAAGCCGATTGCCAGCTTTACGCGGTCGGCGTCTTTGATCCGGTCGGAGTCCGGGAACGGACACCGGAGGAGATGAACGGGCCTTCGCTGCTGAGCGAACTGACTGACATGACGGGTGGGCGGGTTTTCCCGGTGGAAAACCTGAACGATCTGCCCGACATCGCGGCAAAAATCGGGATGGAGCTGCGCAACCAATATGTCCTGGGGTACAAGCCGAGCAACAACCGCCACGACGCAACGTGGCGAAAAATCAAAGTCAAGCTCCGTCCACCCCGGGGTCTGCCTCCCCTCAACGTCTACGCCAAAACCGGATATTTCGCGCCCGCGCCGTAAGAGCGGCTCATTCCTCTTCGGGCTGCTTTTCTGCTCCGTCATTCTGCTGGCCGCGTCGGCTCTCGCCTTCGCGCAGATCTCCGTCCAGCAGCCGCCTCCGCCTCCGAACACGCCGAAGCCCCCCGCCGCGCCGTCCGGGGGATACACGATCCACAGCAACGTCAATCTCGTTCTGCTGCACGTTTCGGTGTTGAACGAGCGGGGGATCTTTGTGCCGGGGCTGAAGCAGGAGAATTTCCGGGTCCTCGAGGACAAGATCGAGCAGAAGCTCGCGGTGTTCAAGCAAGAAGACGTGCCGGTGAGCGTGGGCCTCGTGATCGACAACAGCGGCAGCATGAAGGATAAAAGGCCGGAAGTGAATACCGCGGCGCTGACGTTCGTGGAAACATCGAATCCGCAGGATGAAGCATTTGTCGTCAATTTCAACGACGACTACTATCTCGACACCGAACACGACTTCACAAACGACGTCAATGAAATGAAAGCCGCCCTCGAACGGATCGACGCGCGCGGCAGCACCGCCCTCTACGACGCGATCATCGGCTCGCTCGACCATCTGAAGAAGGGTCACAAAGACAAGAAAGTTCTGCTGGTGGTCACCGACGGAGAAGACAACGCCAGCCGCCACCACCTGGAAGACGTCGTTGAGGAGGCGCAGCGCTCCGAGGCGCTGATCTACGCGATCGGCCTTTACAGCAAAGAGGACTATCACGAGGAACGCAGCGCCATGAACAAAGCGAAGCGCGGGCTACAAGAACTGGCGCAGGCCACAGGCGGACTCGCCTTCTTCCCAGAAGAGGTGGATGATACGGAAGCCATCTGCACGCAGATCGCGCACGACATCCGCAACCAGTACACCATCGCGTACTACCCCTCCAACACCGCGCAGGATGGAACCTACCGCAGCATCCAAGTGGAAATCATTCCGCCAAAAGGCGCAGGCAGACTCACCGTGCGAACGCGCACCGGTTACTACGCGCGCCGCGCGCCCAGCATGGGCGACTAAGCCGCCGGGCTCCGCACCGCCTCATTCCGGCTTCAATTCGGGGAAATCAAGAACAGGAAACTCGTGCCGTGTGGAATCAGGCCACCGAAGTTTTCGGCAACGGTCTGGCCCATGTCGGCGAGGGTGTCTCGCGTGCCCAGCGCGACGCCATGCCGGCCGCCTGGGCTGAACGCTAGGATCGGAACGTACTCGCGCGAATGGTCCGTTGTGGGCCAGGCGGGATCGGGATCGCAACCGTGATCGGCGGTGATGAGCAGCAGGTCGCGGGGACGCATCATGGCAAGAAACGGCCCCAGTAGCGAATCGAATTCCTCCAGCGAACGCGCGAATCCCTCCACATCTTTGCGGTGCCCATACAACATGTCGAAATCCACGAGATTGCAAAAGATCAAACCGCGCTCCTGGCGGGCAAGCGCCACATGGAGCTTCTCCATTCCATCGGCGTTGTTCTTGGCCGTGACGTAGTGGTCCACGCCGCGCCCGTTGTAGATGTCATGGATTTTGCCGACGCCGAACACGGGAACGCCCCGCTCCGCAAGCACGTCGAGCAGCATCGGGCGCGGCGGCTCAACGGCATAATCGTGGCGGCGCTCGGTGCGGCGGAAATTTCCAGCAGAGCCCGTGAACGGCCGCGCAATCACGCGGCCGACTCGATGCGGGCCATCCAGCATCTTTCTCGCGATTTCGCACATGCGGTACAGTTCGGCGATGGGGATGACGTCTTCGTGCGCGGCGATCTGGAATACGCTGTCGCCCGACGTATAGACGATGGGATATCCCGTGCGCACGTGTTCCTCGCCGAGTTCCTTGATGATTTCAGTCCCGGAGGCGGGCTTGTTGCCGAGCGTCTTGCGGCCAATGGCGCGTTCAAACTGCTCGATGAGTTCGCGCGGAAAGCCGTTCTTGTAGACCGGGAATGCCTGCGGCAGCCAGATGCCCGCCATTTCCCAGTGGCCCGTCGTGGTGTCCTTGCCGGGGGAATGCGTGGCGCCTTTGCCGAAACAGGCCTCGGGCGCGGCGGGCGGAACGAGATGCTCGAGCGGCGCAATGTTGGCGAGGCCGAGCCGCACAAGATTCGGGAGGCGCAGCGGCCGCGAGCGTGCGATGTGGCCAAGCGTGTTGCGGCCCGCGTCGCCGTATTCGGCGGCGTCCGGCAATTCGCCGATGCCGACGCTGTCGAGAACGATCCAAATAACGCGGTCAAATGCGGGCACAGCATCACCTCTGGACTTCGCAGCTGAATCTAGCATACTCGGCGGCCCTGCTGGCGGCGCGGCGCAACATGCAACAGGGCTGGACGCTTGGAAAGAATACAACGAAGGCGAGGGCGCCCCTCACTGGGCTATAAGGTTCGCTCATGGTTCGCAGCGATGAGAGCCCTGGCGAGTCGCTCACAACTCGCGCAACGCGACTGCGACGGGACGCCGCGCGGCGCGAATCGCGGGCGGGACGCCGCCAATGAACCCCATGAAGAGCGCAAAGGCGATCCCGATGACAAAGAGAGCCGGGGTGGCGCGAAAAGAAAAGGAAACGTGGGAAAACGTCCCAAAATTCAGCGTGCCGACAGTGATCCAACTCAGCGGCAGGAAAGGAATGCAGCCGACGGGAATGCAGCCGACGAGCCCGCCGAGAAACGCAATGAACAGCGCCTCGAAAACAAACGACAGCACGACGCTCGCACCGCTGAAACCGAGCGCGCGCAACGTGGCGACTTCGCGCGAACGCTCGGATACGGCCGAGTACATCGTATTGAGCGCTCCGAACACGGCGCCGATCCCCATCACGACCGCCACAAGCGAACCCATCACAGTGATGAAATCGGCCATGGTTTCCGACTGCTTCGCGTAGTAGTCCCGCTCGCGGTCCACAGAAACCGTCAGCCGCGGATCGGAGGTCAGCGCATCCTTGAATTTGGGAAAGTCCGCCGGCGAAGGCAAACGGACCGTGACGGACTGGAACGCAGTGGGCGGGCGGTCATAGGCCTGATCGAGCAGAGTGGCGTCGCACCAGACTTCCGAATCGAACGCGCTTCCTCCAGCGTCAAAAATGCCGACGATCTTCCACATGACTCCGGAGATCTCCACGCTGCTGCCGAGATCCAATCCGGCGTAAGAGCTTTCGGCGTTCTTGCCGACCACGAGTTCATCGAGGCCGGGCGTGAAAAACCTGCCCGCGAGGATATGGACGAAGGGCCGCACGCCGAGCGCCTTGCTCGAAACTCCTCGAACCTGCGCATTCGCGTCCGTTCCCGTGGTCCTGAGCGGCAGCGGCGCGATCACAACGACTTCGGGGCTAACGAGCGGGCCGTCCGGGCCGCGCAGAATGCCGGGAGCGCTTTGGATGATCTGCACCTGGTCGAGCATCACGGCGCCGACCATTTCGGTGTTTGAGCCCGCGCGCATGATCAGCGCGTTCGATGGCGAACCGGAGGCCACCAGCGTGGCGCGGAAGCCTACCGCCATCGACAGCATGGCGATCAACACGCCCACCGTTCCCGCTATGCCCAGGACCGCGACGACAGACGAAGTCCACCGCGCCCTCACACTTCGCAAATTGTAGATGATCGGGATCGCCAAGGCCGGTCTCCTTCTTCAGATTCTGCGAAGCGCGTCCACGACTTTCAATTGGCTGGCTGCGAGGGCCGGCAGCAAGCCGGCAAGTCCGCCAACCACAACCGCCGCCGCGATGCCGACCGCCACTTGATCCGCGGGGAAATACAACACCGGGAGCACCGACGCCAGCGGGTTGCTGTAAGCCATCGCGACCTTGGCGAGCGCAACGGCTACCCCTATTCCGAGTGTTCCGCCAATGAAAGCAATCGAGATGGATTCGGCCAGTACAAGAACCAAGATGAACCGATCGGAGAATCCCATCGCTTTCAGTATCGCCAATTCGGCCGTCCGTTCGCGCACCGTGATGGCCATCGTGTTCCCTGTGACCAGCAGCAGCGTGAAGAATACGATGGAGCCGATGACCAGGATGATGAGCTCGATGTTCCCGGCCTGCTTCGCAAAAGATGCCGCGAAGGCCTGCTCGGTATCGGTCTTGGTCTCCGCGGAGGAATTGGCGAAGGTCTGGTCAATTTTCTTGACGACCGTGACGGCGTCATCCGGATTCTCGAGTTTGACAACGTACCAGCCCGCCTGATTCACCCCGAAGCCCGCGCCCCTTTGCTTAAGGGTTTCGTTGAGGTAGTCGTAGTGAAACCAGAATTGAGTCGTATCGTCATTGGGTCTGGCGCCAGTGTAGATGCCGACAAGATTGAATTGCCAATGGCCGGAATAGATCGTGCCCTCGATGGGGATGCGGTCACCAATTTTCCAGCCGAAACGCTTGGCCGTCGCCTCCCCCGCGATGGCGGATTGCCGATCTTCGAGAAACGCCTTCCACTCCGCGTCAGGAACGAGATACTCCAAATACATTCCGCGCCAGGTGTCGGGGTCAATCGCGAACTGTGGAAAGAAATTCTTGGGATCCTGGTACGTCCCGCCGAACCACGTCGCATGAGTGACGGACTTGATGCCGGGTATCGAGGCAATTCGGTCCATGTAAGACATGGGCAGCAGCTCGATGAAGGTAACACGGTTCATCACAATGAGGCGGTCCGCGCCGGCGACCTCGACGCCCTGGTTGAACGCGAAACGCACGATCACCAGCAGACCAAACAGGAGCATGGCGATGGCGAACGAGCCGATCGTGAGTCCCGTGCGGATTTTCTTCCGGAACAGGTTGACAACAAGCAGTCGGAAATACTTCACGCCGGCCCTCCGGCGCCCTGCGCTTCGACGAGCGCGCCTTTGTTCAAGTGCAGGACCGCGCCGGCGCGGTCGGCCGCGAGCGGATCGTGAGAAACCATCAGAATCGTCTTGCCGTGTTCGCGGCTCAAGCGCGTCAGGAGATCGAGGACTTCGTCGGCGCTCTTGCGGTCGAGGTCGCCCGTGGGCTCGTCGCAGAGGAGAAACGTCGGGTCGGCGACGATGGCGCGGGCGACGGCAACGCGCTGTTCCTGTCCGCCGGAGAGTTGGCCAGGATAGTGATCCTTGCGGTCCGCCAAGCCGACGATTTCCATAGCCGTGTCCACATGCTGCTTCCGTTGGGCTTTCGAAAGTTTAGTGAGCAGCAGCGGCAACTCGACGTTTTGAAACGCGGTGAGCACGGGCAGCAGGTTGTACATCTGGAAGATGAAGCCGACGTGGCGGGCGCGCCACCGGGTGAGTTTGCCGGCCGACATATGGGTGATTTCGTCGCCCGCAACCGAAATGGTGCCGCGCGAAGGCGTGTCGAGGCCGCCGAGAAGGTTGAGCAGCGTCGTCTTGCCGGAGCCGCTGGGGCCCATGAAGGCCACAAACTCCCCTTTCTCAACGTCGAGGTTCAAGCCTTGCAGTACGTGGATCACCTCGCTGCCGCGGCGATACGTCTTGTCCAAGCCGCGAATGCGGACAAGACTTTCTCCACCCGATTTCCCATCCACTCGGACCATTTCTTGTGCTCCTATTTTTGAATTGCAACTGCCTCGCCGTCGCGCAGGCTCACGGGCGATTTCACCACGACCGTGTCTCCAGCATTGAGCCCGGCCACGACTTCGACATCGCTGCCGCGCGTATTGCCAAGCGTAATCGCTTGCCGCTCGACGTGATCGCCCTTGTAGAGGAAGACGATCTTCTGGCCATTGTCGTCGTGCACGGCCTCGGCCGGAATTACGACGCCGGCGGGGCCCTTCGGCTCCTCCGGCGCGTTGCCGAGGAACGCGACCTTGATCCCCATGTCCGGCAGCATGCGCGGGTCCAGCTTCAAAAACGAAATGCGCACCTTCACGGTGGCCTTCTCGCGATCAGCAGTGGGAATCACGATGCGCACGCGCGACGGAATCTGCCAATCGGGAAAGGCATCCAGTGTCGCCATGACGGGCTGGCCGGGCTGAACCCGCGCGATGTAGGCTTCGTTCACGTCCACTTCGATCTCGAGCGAATTCATGTCCACGATGGTCCCGATTCCGGTGCGGGTGAAGCCCCCACCCGCGGAGACCGGCGAGACCATCTCCCCAACCTGCGCGTCTTTCGTGACCATGATTCCGTCATACGGCGCGCGGATGATGCAATTGTCCACGGCCTGCTGCGCTTCGCGAATCCGGGATTCGGCGGCGAGCACCTGCGCTTTCGCCAGGTTGATCTTCGCGCGCAGGCTGTTGTCGTTCGTCCGCGCGGTATCGAGGAATTCCTTGCTCTCCACGCCTTGCGATTCGAGCTGTTCCGCGCGGGCCAGCTCGAGGTCCGCGTATTTGAGCTGCACTTGCAAATCCTCGATGCTGGCCTGCGTGGAGTCGCGGTCGGCCTTCGCGGATTCCAGCGCGCGCTGCACGTCGGAATCGTCCAAGGTGGCCAGGACCTGATCCTTTTTCACGCGCACGCCCTCATCGAAAAAGATGCCCGTGACCCGCCCGGTGATTTTGGCCGCAACGGTCGCCTCGCGGCGCGGCGTGACGTAGCCGCTGGCGTTCAAGAGCGCGGGCCGCGCGGTATCCGGCTTCTGCGCGACGGCGACCTGCACGAGCGGCTTCTGGCTGCGGACGGCCCAAACCGCTCCGGCCACCCCCGCGAGGACCAGGACGACAAGCGCGACGATGACCACTCGCTTGCCGGTCTTCCCCCCATGGCGGTGCTCATCGCTGATGCGCAGCGAAGACAGGTCTGGCTTCGGCGGATTCGTCGGAGACGCCATCTCTGGTGTCGGCCCTTCAGGTAAGGCCGCTACCCCTTCTACGTCCCAAGGATACGAATCATTACATCGGAAAGTTCGGGGAATGTCTAGTCGGGAAGATCCCCCCGGCGGCGCGACGACGTCTAATTCAAGGTTTAGGCACTGGGCGATGCCAGCGCCTGTGGGAGCGCATCGCGTGGGCGAAGCCAAATCACTTCCGGCGAAACCGAAGTGGCAGCCTGGGTTGACTCACACGTATTCCCAGCGCCGCGCGAGTTTGCGGGCAATCGCGAACAGCACGATGCCCGTTGCGAGAAGCACCGAGACCTGCGGCCATAGGTGCGTCACCGGCTCATCCCGCCAAAACACTTTGGTGAAACCATCGATGGCCCATGCGTTGATCGTGAGCAATCCGGCTTTCTGTATCCCCGCTGGCATAAGGTAGCGAGGAAACATGCTGCCGCCGACGGAAGACATGATGAGAATCGCCAGCGTCGAGAGTGCGCCCAGTTGCGCCCGCGTCCGGCAGATGCTGGCCAGCACCATGCCAAAAGCGCCGACCGCAAAAGCGGTGCACACGCCCATCACCACAAAACCGGGGATATGTCCGAGGAAATCGAGCTTGAAGACAGCCCAGGCCCAGACAAACATCAACACCAGTTGTGAGAACGCCAGCATGGTGTTGAACGCCAGTTTGCCTGCCAACAGCGAGGTCATGGTCACACGCGAACTGAGTACGCGCTCCAACGTGCCGCTGTCGGCTTCATCCAGTAGCGCCCCCGAAGCGCCGCTCGCTGTGAAGAGCAGAAACATCACACCGATCGCGGCGGCATAGAAGGACACCATGGGATTGTTCTTGTTTTCTCCGACCACGGCTCGGGCCTTGACCGCAACGATCCCGCCGCCGCTGGACTCATTCTGGGCGGCGTCTTGTCCGGTAGCGGTTCCCGCGTTCTCACTCTCTCGCTGACGCAGCCATTCAAGGCTGGCATTCATTCGCCTACGTTGTTCCGGCGTGAATCCTCCGACGAACTGATCCGCGTGCTTTGATCCCTGCTCCGCCAGGACGACCGGCATGGAAGTCATGGCGACCTTTTGCAGAAGACCCCCGACCATCTGCGGCGCCACTGGGTCGCTGCTGTCGTTCAGGAGCTGAATCGCTGGGCCTTCTTGGTCGCTGCGGAAAGAGATGGGATTCTCGCCGAAACCGCGCGGGACAATGAGCGCGATCGGTGCATCGCCCGCCTTCACCGCCGCTTCTGCGGTGGCAGCCGTGTACTCCGGTGATTGTGCGCCGTTGTTGGACGCGGGTCTCGTTCTGATGACCAGGGAACCTTCCCGTTCCAGGCCCCTTACCAGTTGTTGCGATGCATGGCTCTGGTCTTCGTCCACCACGATGACGGTGACTTTCGGCACGGTATCCCGGCGGCCGCCGAAGATGACGGCAAAAATGGTGAAGAAGGTGATCGGCAAGACGAAACTCAACGCCAGCGCCGCCCGATCGCGGCGCAGGGAAACCATGGCGGTGCGTATGATGGGAGCGATCATTCGCGCAACTCCCTTCCCGTCAAGTGCAGGAACACCGACTCCAGGTTCGGACGGCGCAGCGACACGTCAACCACGTCAAGACCCGCCCTGTCTGCATCGTCGAGCAAGCCGGCAATTTCCGTAGGATGTTCGACGGAGAACTCCGCGGTGGAGTCGACCAAACGCCCTCCGCGCTGCCCGACCCACGCAGCGATCCCGTCAGGCGGGCCCGCGAAGCGCGCTAGAACCTGGCTGCGCGAGCCAAACGCGTTGTGGACCAGCTCTTCGTTAGTGCCCAAGGCGATGATGCGTCCGTGGTCAACGATGGCGATGCGACCGCACAGCCGCTCCGCTTCTTCCATGTAGTGCGTGGTATAAATGATCGCAGTCCCTTCCCCATGGAGCGCTTCGATCATCTCAAAGATGCGACTCCGCGACTGCGGATCCACGCCCACCGTCGGCTCATCCATCAGTACCAGCTTGGGACGGTGAATGATCCCGGCCGCCATGTTCAACCGCCGCCTCATCCCACCGGAGAGATTCTTGGCCAGTTCTCCGGCCCGGTCTTGAAGCGACGACCAATCAAGGCACCATGCGACGGCTTGCTGCAGCCCAGTCCCGGCCAGCCCGTGGTATCGCCCGAAAGTTTCCAGATTTTCCTTGCACGTGAGCCGATGATAGAGGGCCAGGTCCTGAGGCACCCATCCCAGCGCCTCGCGGGCCGAGTCTGAACCGGCCGGAGAGCCGAAGACCGCGACCCGGCCGGAATTCGGAACCACTCGGCCAACAATGGCGCGGATCAACGTGCTCTTGCCCGCTCCGTTTGGCCCGAGCAATCCCAGGCATTCGCCGCTGCGCAATTCGAGCGTGATGCCATCAACGGCAGTCACGTGGCCGAATCGCTTCACCAGCTCCTCAATTTGCAGAGGCAGCAACGAGGATGCAACTGCACCGTCCGACTCAGACACCATGCAATCTCCTGACTTTCGCGAACGACGCCATGTTACTCCTACGGCGCGGATCCGCCCATTGTTTCAGCCTGCGCGAGGGGATTAGGGATGTCTAGGTACATCGTATCCCCCGGCATCGTTGAGGTAGTACTCCAGAAAGACCGGCGGGAGCAAGCAAAGTTCCAGCGGCGAGCGAGGAGCGATCCGCTCGATGATTTGCCACGGGCTCTGATTCTCTTTG
>DASPOJ010000221.1:0-3514 GCA_035626055.1 Candidatus Methylomirabilota bacterium
GGCGGGTGGCAGGCCCTTTGGCATTCTCCCTTGACGATCACCCCGAACTGGATGATACCACTGCAATACGTCACCGTTGACGGAAGGTTTTGCTTTTGCGGGTGCCCGACTCTTCGCCTGCGAAGGGTCGGATCTTCCCGAACCCAACCCACTTCGGTGCTCGTCCTGAACCATCTATTCGAATAGTAACCTTACAATAAGTATTGACATTTGTTAACTTCTGTGCTATCTAGTTGTGTGAGCTCAAAACAACTTTTCGAATGTACCCCGCCGGGCCCCGCGCACCTGGTTCCCCCTCATCCGTTTGCATCCGTCTCCATCCGTGGTCACATACGTTCCCTCCGCGCTCCCCAAACTTGCACCATTCTTGTGCATGCTCCAAAAGTGATACACAGCAAAGGACTTAGCGCGCCCATAAGCCCTTTAGAATCAGCACTTACAAACTCCTGCGCCATTTTTCGTATCTCATTGAAAACAAACGCTCGCCAAGTCCTTTATAATCAGCACTTACGCATTTTTTCCTCGCAACCCCTTTGGATTCAACACTTACATAAAAACACGGGGGTGGGGGGCAGCGGAGTACCTTCCGAGTTACCTCTTGCTTGCCGCGCCGAAGCCTTGGGCTTGGGCGACGAGCGCTCTTCGCGAGTTCCGACCCGGTCGGAAAGGCGGGCAACTGCCCACTCGCTTGCCGCGCAGCAACCCAGACCTTGCCCGGAGTTTACCCGCCGCAGCGGGCGGCGAGCGGCCCTCGTCCCGGCTCCGCCTGGCCCTCCGGGGCGCTGTGCTATCATGATGCGTCCCCGGCCGAGAAACGCCATGAGCAAGCTTCGCGTCTCCATCGTCGAATTCCTGAATACTGCGCCGCTGGCGTGGGGACTCACTGACGGCCCACTCGAAGGCCGCTACGACCTCTCCTTCGCCGTCCCGTCACAGTGCGCCGAGGATCTTCACGCGGGCCGCGTGGACATCGGCGTAATCCCGGTGATCGAGTACCAGCGCACGGACAATCTCGTCATCCTCCCGGACATGGCCGTCGCCGCCAAGCGCGAGGTGCGCAGCATCCTGGTCGTCGCGAAGCACCCTGTCGAGCGCGTGCGCCGATTCGCGCTGGACCGCAATTCCCGCAGTTCGATCGCGCTCGTGCGGCTGCTCTGCCGCGGCCTCTGGAAGATCGAGCCCGATTTTATCGAGATGGAGCCCGATCCCGTCGCCATGCTCCGCGAGGCCGACGCCGCGCTCCTGATCGGCGATCCGGCCCTGCGCGTCCGGCTCAAGGTGGACGCCCTCGCGGGCAAATCCGCCGGCGGCGAATCCTGCTGCGGCGGCGGCGAAGATGAGCAGCCCGTGCCCGGCGTGGACACGCTTTTCGTGTACGACGTCGCGCAGCAATGGCGCGAAATGACGGGCCTGCCGTGCGTCCTGGCGGTCTGGGCCGGGCGGCGCGATGCGGTGACGCCGGAAGTCGTCGCGGATTTTCGCGCGTCGAAGGAATACGGCCTTGCGCGTATCGGCGAAATCGCGGAAGCCGCCGCGCTCAAACTCGAATTGGCGCCGTGCGCCCTGGAAATCTACTTGCGCGAGAATATTGATTATTCGCTCGACGCCGAAAACATCGCCGGCCTCGAACACTATTTTCAGGAATGCGCCAAGGCAGGTTTGATTCCCCGCGCGAACCCGGTAGAATTCGCCGCGACGGCAGCGGGCGCCCGCGCCGCGCGCTGAGCGCTTGCCCGCCGTAGTCCGCCGGAGCGGGCGAAGGCGGGACGAATCCCTCTTCGCGCACGAATGACGATCGGAGGGGAATCCGGGCAAAGGGTAATGCGTCGGCCGAAATGAGCATAACCACCGAACAAGCGCTCGATCTCTTCCGCTCCGATGACCTGCTCGGCATCGGGATGGCGGCCATGGACGTTCGCCGAAAGAAAACGGATCCGCGCATCGTCACCTATCAGATCGATCGCAACATCAACTACACGAATTTCTGCACCGAGTATTGCTCCTTCTGCGCGTTCTATCGCCCGCTCGGCTCGCGCGAGGGGTATCTGCTCTCGTTCGAGAGTATTTACAAGAAGATCGAGGAAATGCTCGAGCTCGGCGGCACGGGGATCCTGCTGCAGGGCGGCCTGCATCCCGACCTGCGCATCGAGTATTACGAAAATCTGCTGCGCTCGCTGAAGCAGCGTTTTCCGCAAGTGCACCTGCACTGTTTTTCGGCGCCGGAGATTCTGTGCATCGCGGAAGTCTCCGATCTCTCCGTGCGCGACGCCATCGCGCGCCTGATGGACGCCGGGCTCGATTCCATCCCCGGCGGCGGGGCCGAAATCCTGGATGACGAAGTTCGCGCCCGCATCTCGCGGTTGAAGTGCACGGCCGACGAATGGGAACAGATGCACCGCACCGCGCACGCCCTGGGCTTGCGCACCACCGCGACGATGATGTTCGGCTGCGGCGAGGAGCTCCGCCACCGCGTGAACCATCTTGAGCGCATCCGCCGCATTCAGGAAGACACCGGGGGTTTCACTGCGTTCATTCCGTGGATTTTCGCGCCGGAGAATACGCCGCTTGGCAAGAAAGTCCCCGAAGCCACGGCCTTCGATTATTTGAAGACGCTCGCCATTAGCCGCATCGTGCTCGACAACATCGATCACATCCAATCGAGCTGGCTCACACCGGGCATCAAAATTTGCCAGCTCGGTTTGCAGTTCGGCGCCGATGACGTCGGCAGCACCCTTATCGAAGAAAATGTCGTTTTCGCCGCCGGCGTGCGCAACCGCACGAATGAATCCGAGCTGCGCCGCATCATCTTCGACGCCGGTTACATTCCCGCGCAGCGCGACACGCTCTATCGTTCCTACGCGCTAAAGTCGTAGCCGCCCGGACGGGGCGCGGCGTCGCTCATCGCAACGGCGGCCGCCGCATCAACGCAGGACAATGCGCATTCGTTTGATTTTTCTCGGGAAGACGCGGCGCACGGACATTCGCTCGCTGGTGGAGGACTATCTCGCGCGCATTCGCCGCTTCGCGCCGATCGAAGCCATCGAGCTGCGCGAACGTTCCGCTGCAGCCGCGGGCAAACTGGAATTCGAGTCCGGCGCGAGTGTCGTTCTGCTCGACGCCGCGGGCAAGCAGCTCACCTCGGAATCGTTCGCCAAGTGGGTGGGAGAATTGCGCGATCGCGGTGCCCGAGAACTGGTGTTCCTCTGCGGCGATGCGGAAGGTTTCCCGGAAGCCATCCGCCGACGCGCGACCGTGAAGCTATCGCTCTCTCCGCTGACCTTCTCCCACGAGCTCGCCCGCGCCATGCTCGCGGAACAACTCTACCGCGCCTTCACCACCCTCGCCGGCCACCCCTATCCGAAGTGAATGCGCGCAAGTCGCGGCAAAGACACTTCCGCGCGAAAAGATCCCTCGGCGAAAAATGGAGCTCCCGAAATTGTGCGGGGAAGGCGGCGCTGGCCGCCAGTTTTCAAGCCCGGTACTTTGTATCATAAAGAACTTGACAATAGTTGTT
>DASPOJ010000222.1:0-4615 GCA_035626055.1 Candidatus Methylomirabilota bacterium
CACAGCGTACGTTCTGCGCGACGGTTTTCTCATCGTGCGCGTGGATGAAACCTCGCCCGAAGTTCACCACGTTCATCTCTGGCTGCCCGCGACCTTCGCTTCCGCAGCCCTGGCCTTCACTCCCAAGGATAAACTCCGTAAAGCCGCCGAGAAGGCAGGCCCATGGCTCGAAGTCGCTCGCGCCTCCTGCCGCCAGCTCGAGCGAGCGCCCGATTTCACCCTCGCAGAGGTCACGGACCCGACCGACCACGTGACCGTCCAAAAGCGCGGCGGCAATATCGAGGTCTCCGTGGACGACCCCAACGATAAAGTTTTCGTCTCCGTACCGCTGGTCTCGATCGAAGAGGTCACGAACCAATTGCAATCCGTGCGGCCGGCGCTCTAAGTTTCCGTTCAAAAAAAGCAGAGGCGTTCGCCCAAGCGAGCGCCTCTTCAGAAAAAACAGTTGCATCGCCGGCGCAACACCGGCGAAGTAAATCTACCGCTGCGGCGGCCCGCCACCCGGCCGCATCTGGCTAGGGTCAAACGTTTGCGGCGTGCCGGTGATCATGTCCTTGGCATCGGTAACCACTTTGAGCAAGGTCATGTTGGAATTCGTGCTAGTCATTTTCACCAGGCCCCACGGCGAAACTTTCGGTGACACCCAGACGTCGGCGCCGTCACTAGTTTTGTAGTGTTCGGTGGTAAAGGTCCCCGCCGGCACTGTGACGCTCTCGCTGCCGAGATCCTGCGCTTCCCTACTAATGTCGGCAACCTGAGGCTGCGGCTGGCGATTCCCCATCATGCCACCAACGGGCATATCGATCGGGCTGCGGCCCGGCGGCTGTATGACCATTCTCACGATCTGCATATTGTGGCCGTCGAGAACGTAGAGGAACTTCGAGTACATGGCGCCTCCGCCACGGGGGTTGTCCATCGTCATCTCAAGCCAGTAACCGGTTTTGCCGTTCACAGTTTCCTGTCCGACGATCGCAATTTGCATTTGCGACGTTCCGCCACCCGGTCCCTGCCGCTGATTCTGTATTTCGTATAGACCGCCGGCTCCGACGACTGGATTCCAGACGCCGCGAAACCCGCCGGCCATGCCCATCCCGCCCATCCCCATCTGCGCGGAAGCCGTCACTGCCAGAGCCAAAATCGCGGCTGCCGCAAACCACATTCGGATTGATCCCATCAAAATCCTCCCCTCATCCTTAGCCTGACGGAACTAGAGGTCGAGTCCTTGTTGTGCCACCATTTTCGTGAAATCGAAATGAACCTTGATCTCGTCCTTTCCCGCCGAACAAACAAAGTCTACACCCTTCAAACTGGGCGCAAACACCGGAGAACCATCTGCATTCTTCTTGGGGAAGTGGAACGTCACGGCGGCTATGGTCTTGCCATCCGCATCGAAGCGCGGCTCCACCTTGATAGGCGTGACATGCAGATTCGTCCCTTTGCTTTCGATGTACACCTTCTGGCGAAGCTGCTCGATCGCGGCATCGGTGGCTAGGGGCCCGAACGGATACATGTCATGTCCAATGATGGCAACGTCATAGGTTGCCGGAATCTGGTTGGCATACTTATCAGCCTCATCGGCGGACTCATTCTGAGTCAGCATGCCGTTGCGAGCAATGGCACGATGCATCGTCACCGATGAAACCCAACGTACAAGAAACGTGGCCTGGGCAAAGTCGTCAGAGGCCGGCCCCTGAACCTCGGACGACGATCCGGGCTTCGGAACGTCCGGCCAGTATTTGGATACGGTGGCCGTTTTGGCCCAGGGAGAATCGTTCATAATCTTTGAGACGTCTTTCGCATCCCATTGCTTAAAATCCTTGGTCATCCAGGCGTCGGCAGCCAGAACTGAACCCACCAACCCGAGGAAGACGAACATTGGAAGGATGCGTCCCACAACTTTGGACATCCTGACCTCCGGAATCACACTCACTTTAGTCTCCTTCAGCACTTCGCGATCGAATGAAACAAGGATAATACGCAAATCCATGGCCCGAAGCTAACAATTCTCAGGGCGCGCCTGTTCCGTCTTGGTGCGATCGCAGCATCTCCCAGACTTCCGGCTTCACTCATAGGCGAGGGCGTCCACAGGATCGCTCTGCGCTGCGCGGAATGCGGGAAAGATTCCGCCGGCGACGGACCCGAGAATCGTCAGCAGAATCGCGCGCACAATCCACGCGGATTCGATCTCAATCTGAAGAGTCGGAGAAGTATGGTGGAGCAAGCGGCAAACGGCGAAAGTAATCACGAGTCCCGCGAGGATGCCCAAGACCGCCATCACCAGCGTCTCAACGAAAATGAACCAACAGATGTCGAGCTTGGAGGAACCCAGGGCTTTGAGAATTCCGATCTCGCGCGTTCGCTCGAGCACCATCGTGTGCATTGTCAGCAAGACCACAAGAAAACTGATGGCAACTCCCAAACCGATGAAGGATCGAACGAACGGCCTCAGCTCGGGCAGGTTTTGGGAAGTCATGAGGGTCAGGTACTCGGCCATGGAACGGACGCGATAGCCGGGGAGCAGCTTGACGATTTCCGCGCGCACGCCATCCGTGTTCCCCGCGCTCTTGACGTAAATCCAGGAGACGCGGCCGCTGGAGCCGGCGATATCCTGCGCAGTGTCCATCGGAATGAAAAACCGGGCTCCTTTGCCATGGAGGACGATGCCGCAGATGACGAACTGCCGATTGATCAAAGTAACCGTGTCGCCGACGCGCAAGTGACGTGATCCCGCCGCCAAATCGTCGGCGATGGCCTGGTTTGGCGCCTGGAACGGGCCTCCAGAGAGAAACCTGAAGCCATCGCTGAGGGCCGTGAAGCGATCGTATTGAATCCCGTAGATAACATTGAAACTGCGGCTGTCCACAACAATCAAGACAGAGGCGACGCCGGCAACCCCCGGCAACCTCGCAATTCGGTCGCCGACGGATTGGGGTACAACGGCGCTCGTGAATGCAGGGAAAATTGAAGAGTTCGGCGGCTGCACCAGAATATCCGCCCCGACGCCCTGTGTCCGTGCGCGCCAATCAGCCAGTACGCCCGAAGTCAGTCCGACAATGAGAAGAATCAGAAAAACTTGCAGTGAGATGGCGATGACGCTCAATGTCGAGCGAAGCGGACGCACACCCAAATTGTTCCAAACGAGCTGCAAGTAAACGGTACTGATGCGTTTCTTCTTCTTCTTCTTCTTCGGCACGCCTTCTTTTCCCGAAACGTACTTTAGCATCCGGTGGATTGCGGGTCAAAGGCGCAGGGGCAAGGGCGAGAAAGGACGCACTGCCTAGTGATCAACCCATGCGGCCAATGACCGGGCCACGGCCAGGCCATGCAGACACTTTCGGCCGCCCGTGGGCTGTTGAGCAGCATTCGGGGAAGAGGGCCGGCAATGTGCTATGATTCCTATAGGTAGGAGTGTTGCTCTTGAGGCAGCGACACGGAGTTCCGCGCCCGCCACGGTGGTGTTCGGCCCTTCAAGCGAGCCGTGGAGCGGCAAACACCTTAGCTTCCCTGCGCTGGTTACCGTGTGGCGCGAGGCGGTGGCATTTAGTACGACACGCGAACAAAAGAAGGTGCGCATGATCGACCTATCAAGCCTGCGCCAGGCAGTTCTCGTGGGAGATGCTGGGGCAGCCGCCTCCGCGACTCGCAAAGCTTTGGATGAGGGTGCGCAACCGATCGAGATTGTCACCGAGGGCATAGGCCCCGCGATGGCCGAAGTGGGCCGACTGTTCGAGGCGTGCGAGTATTTTGTGCCCGAACTCCTCATGGCGGCGCGCGCCACTAAGGAGATTTTTCAGATACTTCGTCCTCTGCTGGCGCAGACGGGACGGAAGCCCACGGGCCGTGTCGTGCTGGGTACGGTCCAAGGTGACCTCCACGATATCGGCAAAAATCTGGTGGCCGCGATGCTGGAGGGCGGTGGCTTCGAAGTGATCGATCTCGGCGTCGATGTTCCCCCGGCGAGGTTCATCGCCGCAGTGCAGAACAAGCAGGCGCAGATCGTCGGTCTATCCGCGTTGCTCTCAACGACGATGCCGGCGATGAAAACCACGATTGAGGCTTTCCGCGCTGCCGGTATCCGCGAGGGCGTCAAGATTATGGTGGGCGGCGCGCCGGTCACACAGAAATATGCGGACTCGATTGGCGCCGATGGGTACGGGGAGAGCGCAGCGGCATCGGTTGAATTGGCGCGTCGCTTGTCAGGCAGCGGCAACGGTGAGAACTCATAGGCAAGGGCATGCCATGAACGACCAACAATGGGACACGCTCGTCTCTGTGATTCGCGGGGAGACGCTGCGTCCACTCCCTACGGGTTTTATCATCGATTCCCCGTGGCTCCCGAATTGGGCCGGCGGAAAGTGCCGCCGACGCTCTCACGGCGCACATCCGGCGCCATCTCCGAAATCACGAAGAGCTGACACTTCGCTACAGTCCCGGGTACTGCGGCATGGAGATTTCGCAACAACATGAGCTGTTCCAAATCGTGCAGGCTGACTCCGTAGGCGTGAGACTTCTGCCCTCGCTGCTCATGCATCCGTTGAAGTCCATCTCGGGCATCGTTGGACTTGCGCCGAAAGAAATCATCGGCAACTACCACTCGCCGTGCGACCTTTGTCCG
>DASPOJ010000223.1:0-2524 GCA_035626055.1 Candidatus Methylomirabilota bacterium
TGATGTGCGTCGTCGCGCTCTGGGCTTGGGGCGTCAGGCTGTTGGGCCCGCTGTACTTGGCGGGAAAGGCCGGGTGCCACTGGAAGACGATGTTAGCTTGACCCGAGATCCAATAGCGGCTGGACTCCGAGTGCGGGAATAAAGTGACGGGATCCGAGTCCGGCGTCGCCGTGTCGGCTGCAGTCGTGCCGCTCTGCGCCGGGGATTGACTGGAGTCGGGTTGCTGCGAGGAGTCAGACGAAAGAATCGCGGGGGAGACGGGCGCCTGCTGCGCACACACGGACGGCGTAAGGGCGGCCAGGCCCAGAACTGCGAAAACGAAAATGGGCAGGCGAGTCGTCATCATGCAACGCATCACTCTCCAAGCTATCTTCCCTCCGAAGCGAACACTCCGGCTTCATGAATTAATTGTGCTAAATTCCTAGAGTAAACTAACATTAACAACAGCGCCGGTCAACCAGAAAACGAGATACACCGAAGCGGCACATTGGAAAGTTTCGTCCGATCCGTCACGAAGATAGATTTGCCAAGAAAGTGTGCGTGAACCGCCGCGGCAGTATATTAAATCTGTGTGAATTTCCCGGCGAAGACGCGGGCGAGGTCCAGGCACGGAGGGGTCACAAGCCCGGCCCCAATCGGGGGCCCTCCGGTCTATTCGATATGCGCCAGGCCCGCCGCCGAAGGCTGGAAACGCTCGCGCCGCAGCACCAGGTACCGGAAGATTTTGCTGGGGCATGGCTTTTTTACCCTCCCTGTGGAGCGCGAACTCCTTATTTTTGAGTAGTTTAACTTTGGCGCGCCGCTTGCGGTGTAAGGGGACGTAGGGAGAAGGCAAGCCGAGGATCCCTTTAGGGGATTGAGGGCTGGGCCGGCTTGCTTTCTCCCGAAAACTTCCGCCGCCTACCTACCTGAATCCACACCTAAACAGGGACCATACCCAAATTAGTCGGCGGAGGCGTGTCTGGGTGCCTGCCCGGCGGCGTCTCACGATTCACGCCGGGAAAAGCGAAGAGATGATTTGCGGAACCTGCCGGCGGCGAATGGAATCTAATCTGCCATGCCATTGACGACAAGACGGGCCTGGAGTGGCGGGCATCTTCTTCGTAGCGCGATTCTCTGCGGCCTGGCGGCGACGACGTGTGCGGCGTTCGCACATGGCCGAGGCGGCGCGAACAGGGCGCAAAGCCAAATTTCCGCGCCGCACGTGGAGGTTCAACTTCTCGCGGAGCAGAAGGCCATCCGGCCGGGGCGCACATTTTGGGTCGGACTGGAATTCAAGCTTCCCTCGGGCTGGCATGTGTATTGGCAGAATCCGGGCGATTCAGGTGAGCCGCCCAAAGTGAAGTGGGGACTGCCCGCAGGCCTTCACGCGGGCGATCTGCAGTGGCCTGCGCCACAGCGGCTCGAATCGCCATCAATCGTAGATTATGGCTATCCGGACGGCGTTCTGCTGCTGGCGCCGATTCGCGCCGATTCGACCATGTCCCCTGCGAGCGCGGTGCCGCTGCAAGCAGACGTGCGGTACCTGGTCTGCCGCGACATTTGCGTGCCGGAAAAGGCAAACGTGGAATTGAGCCTGCCCGTTCAATCGGGGGTGGCGGCATGGAATGCGGACGCGCATGCGCTGTTCGAGAAAACGCGCGAGCAATTGCCGAAACCGACGCCTGCCGCTTGGAGAATCCGGGCGCGGTCGCAGGGCAACTACTTCGCGCTTTCGATTGCCACGGGAAAACCGGAGGGACAAGGAGTATTTTTCCCTCTGGATGCCGGCGAGATTGAGAACGCCGTGCCGCAAAAAGCCAGCGCGACCGCGAACGGGATCGAGATTCGCCTGCAGAAGTCGGACCAGTTGCTCAAGCCGATCGTGCGACTGCGCGGCGTCGTCGAGTTTGGCAGCGGGCGCGCCTATGAGGTGGATGCGCTCGTGGCGGCAAGCGGCACGCGCGGCTCAACTAGATAGGGACAACCAGGGCCACTCGGCTACTGGCATTCTAGCCGGGGGGAGATAACCGATCCGGCTTCGGAAACGTCTCAAGGGGAGAAGGAGGGGGACAATGAACGTTCGACGATTGAGTCTCGCAGCAGGTCTCACGACGGCCGCGATTCTGCTGACCGCGGCGCTGGCGGTGTTTGCGGCGCGGGTGGGCGAAACGGCGCCGGATTTCACGGCCACTGACAGCAACGGGAAAACCCATCATCTCGCGGACTACCGGGGGAAATACGTCGTGCTGGAATGGCACAACAACGGGTGTCCTTATACGCGGAAGCATTATGAGAGCGGCAACATGGAAAATCTGCAGCGGGAATGGACCGCTCGCGGAGTCGTCTGGTTCACCGTGATTTCCTCGGCGCCGGGCCAGGAGGGTTACGTCACCGCGGAGCAGGAAAACCAGTACATGCAGCAGATGCACGCAGCCCCAACGGCGGCGCTGCTCGATCCGAGCGGCGACCTAGGCCACCTCTACGGCGCGAAGACCACGCCGCACATGTTCATCATCAATCCGGAGGGCGTGCTGATTTACGA
>DASPOJ010000224.1:0-4361 GCA_035626055.1 Candidatus Methylomirabilota bacterium
ACTCGAATGAGGATGCCAAATCTGGTAGGCCTGCTGCATGTTTCCCGCGACGACGGCGTCCAGGAATCGTTCGACCGTATGCTTTTCGGTCGCGTAGCGAAAAAAGAACCAGAAGCCGACAGCAAGAAGCACCGCCAGCGCCAGGCCGCTGATGATGTAGCGCAGTAGTTTTGATTTTGGTTCTTCGGGTCCCGAATCGAGCAATCCCATGGAATGCTCCTCTCGCGCTCCCAACATTCTGCACGCCCATTATACATGCACGCTCGGCGTGCTTCGGCAGCAGCGCCACTTCAAGACTCCACCCTTTCACCGCAAATTCTGCCGACTCGCAGGCCTCTCGCAGGTGCCGGACGGAATCGTCCGCGTGTTCGTCAGCACAAAGGCGCTTTCCCGGTCCGCACAGGCCGAGGAGCGGGTCCGCCGGTGTCTTCTTCCATGTCCGCGCGGGGAAAATGAAAGCGGTTCGTCTAAGCAAGTTGCAGATATTCGCGGTTATGAGATGTCCTACACCATCGCGCAGCCGATTCAGTTTTCCAGCGCGCCGGACGCAGCGCCGGCGGGCGGCTCAATCGAGTATTTCGTTCGCTGCTTTTCACGGTGCTGCTCCAGCCCAAGCTCGATCAAGCGATCCAGCAGTTTGCTGTACGGCAGACCGGATGCCTCCCACAGTTTCGGGTACATACTGATCGAAGTGAAGCCAGGGATCGTGTTGATCTCATTCAGGAGCACGCGGCCCGTTCTCCGCTCCAGGAAAAAATCGACGCGCGCGAGCCCCATCGCTTCCACGGCTCGAAACGCGCGCACGGCGAATTCCTGAAACTGTTTTACCTGCGCCTTGGAAAGCTTCGCGGGAATTAGGAGCTGTGTTCCTTCTTCAAGATACTTGGCAGCGTAGTCGTAGAATTCGTGGTGCGGCACGATCTCCCCCGGCACCGACGCGCGCGGATCGTCGTTCCCTAGCACGGAGACTTCGATCTCGCGCCCTTTAATCGCCCGCTCGACCATGATCTTCTGGGCAAACTCAGCCGCGAGATTCAGCGCCGCAGCCAGCTCGCTGCGGCCGCGCACTTTCGTCATCCCGACCGAGCTGCCCAGCGTGGCCGGCTTGATAAATACCGGATAACGAAATTTCTTTTCGACTTCCCGGCGGACTTTCTCGGGTTCGCGTTCCCACTGCGAGCGCGGGACGGCGAGAAAATCGCCGACCGGCAATTTTGCTTGCAGGAACAACCGCTTCTGCATGTCCTTGTCCATGCCGACGGCCGAGCCCAGCACGCCAGCGCCGACGTACGGCACGCCTGCAAGTTCGAGCAGTCCCTGTACCGTGCCGTCTTCGCCGTACGTGCCGTGCAGCACGGGGAAAACAACGTCCAGGCTGAACGCGCTCGAGGGTCGTTCGTCGAGCGCCAAGAGCCCCGGAATGTTCGGGTCGGCCGTAAGCGCCACGCGCGCTCCGCTGCGCAGCACCTCGGGCAGCAGTTTCTGCGCGCTCGTGCCGGCGAGCCATCGGCCGTCCTTCGTGATCCCGATGGGCACAACTTCGTATTTTTCCGGGTCGAGCTCGTGAATTACCGACGCCGCCGAATTCAGCGAGACCTCGTGTTCACCCGAGCGTCCGCCGAACAGCACGCCGACGCGCAACCGTTTCTTTCCATCGCTCATGATGTGGGATTCCTATCTCCGCCGCTTGCGAACCGCGCGCGAAGCTCCTCTGCGCGCCGGCTCACAAAATCTTCTTTCCCAGCGCCGAAAGCACCATTTCGACGGCCAGCAACGCCGTCTTGTTGTGCAGATCGACCACGGGATTGATCTCGACGACTTCGAGCGCCACCATCGCCTCGCTGTCGGCGATCATCTCCATCGCGAGGTGCGCCTCGCGATACGTCACCCCGCCGCGCACCGGCGTGCCCACGCCCGGGGCATCGGCTGGATCGACAAAATCCATATCGAGGCTCACGACGGCGCCTGCGGCGTCGTCCGTCGCAAAGCGGATGGCCTCGCTCATAACGTCGCGCAAACCGCGCTCGTCGATATCGCGCATCGTGAACGCATGCACGCCCGAATCCTTGATGAGCCGCCGCTCCTTCGGGTCGAGGTCGCGCAGCCCCACAATTGCCACGTTGTGCGGTTCGACCTTCGGATGAAAGCCGAACAAGTCCACGAGCTCCGGCGGCCCGTGCCCGATGATTGCCGCGAGCGGCATGCCGTGCACGTTGCCAGACGGCGAACTCTCAGGCGTGTTCATGTCGCCGTGCGCGTCGAGCCACAGGTAACCGATCTTCTTTGATTGCTTGTGGAAATAACTCGATACTCCGGAGCACGAGCCGGCCGCGATGGAGTGATCGCCGCCTAGCACGAGTGGCAGAAAACCATCCCCGAGCGCGCGTTCGGTCTGTTCGCCCAGGCCCTGGCAGACCTCGGCGATTTCGTTCAAGTACTTCGCGCGCTTTTCGCCGAAGTGCTGCTCCTCGGGTTGCTTGACGATGTTGTTGCCGACGTCCTCGACGTGATGGCCGAGTTGCTTCAGTCGGGTCAGCAGTCCCGCCACGCGCACCGCCGATGGGCCCATGTCCACGCCGCGGCGGCTTTGGCCCAGGTCCATCGGTACGCCGATGATGCGGATTTTTTGCGCCATGCGAGATTCCGGCCCGAGTCCCCCCGGGCCGCGATGCTCAAGGATAGACTCGATAAATCATGCGGGGGAAGGGGATGACTTCGCGGATGTGCTCCGTTCCGCATATCCACGCTACCGTGCGTTCCAGGCCCAAACCGAAGCCCGCGTGCGGCACGCTCCCGTAGCGCCGCAGATCGAGATACCACTGAAACGATTCTTCGGGCAGGTTGTTTTCACGCAGCCGCCGCAACAGCAAATCGTAGTCGGCGATGCGCTCGCCGCCGCCGATGATTTCGCCGTAGCCTTCGGGCGCGAGCATGTCGAAGCCGAGCGCCAGCTCGGGCCGCGCGGCGTCCGGCTGCATGTAGAACGCCTTAATCGCGGCGGGGTAGTGGTGCACCATCAGGGGGCGGTCGCGTTGGCTCGAGAGCACGGTCTCTTCGTCCCCGCCGAAGTCATCGCCCCATTTCACCGGCTTGCCGTTCTTCTGCAGAATCTCCACCGCCTCATCGTACGTGATGCGCGGGAACGGCGGCTTCACGCTGGCCAGCTTCGAGATGTCGCGCTTGAGTGTTTCGAGTTCGCGCGGGCGTCGCGCGGCCACCGACTGCACGATATGGCTCACCAGCCCTTCGCCCAACGCCATCATGTCTTCCAGATGCGCGTAGGCGGCTTCGGGCTCCAGCATCCAGAATTCGGTCAAGTGGCGGCGCGTCTTGGATTTTTCCGCGCGAAACGTCGGCCCGAAGCAATACACCTTTCCCAACGCCATCGCCGTCGCCTCGATGTAGAGCTGGCCGGACTGCGTCAGGTACGCCTTCTCGTCGTCGATGTACTTCACCTCGAAAAGCGTCGTCGTTCCTTCGCACGCCGCTGGCGTGAAGATTGGCGCATCGGTGAGGACGTAGCCCTGGCTGTCCAGATATTCGCGCCCGGCGCGGATCGCTTCCGCGCGAATGCGCAGGATCGCCGCCTGTCGCGGCGTGCGAATCCATAGGTGCCTCTTGTCCAGCAGGAAATCCACGCCATGCTCTTTGAGTTGAACCGGGTACGGATCGTCTTCCGCCACGCGGCTGACGACTTCGATTTTCGTGATTGCGAGTTCGTGGCCGCCCGGCGCGCGCGGTTCGGCGCGTACCGTGCCCGTCGCGATGACGCTCGATTCCAGCGTCAACCCGCGCAACGCGTCGAACGCCGCCGGCTGCTCCTTCTGCGAGACAACGCCCTGCATCACGCCCGTGCCCTCGCGGAAAATCGGGAAAAGTAGCTTGCCCGCTTCGCGCAAGTTGTAAAGCCAGCCGCGAATCGTAATTTCCTGGCCGGTGTAACGCCCCGCGTCTTCAATCGTCACAATCGGCATCGAAACGTTTCTCCGTGAAAATTATTGCGTGGAGCGGGCAGCGCTCAGGCGGAGCTCGGCAATTCCCGCTCGAGGCGCTCAATCGCGCCCTGCGCGGCTTCCAGCACCGCCGCTTCTGCGGACTCCGCCGAGGCTGCGCGTCCTTCGCCCCCGGGCGCTATGGGCCCCGCAGCCGCTGGTGCGCGCAATTCCAGCACCAGCGGCACGCCCGTCGGCAAACTCGCGAGCGTCGCCGCCCAATCGATGCCGCCGTCATACGGCAATAGGTGCTCGTCCTTGTCGCCGTGATTGTCGTGGATGTGCGACGTCACGATCAGCGGACGCATGGGCTCGAGGCTCGCGGCGATTCCCTCGCCGATGTGCGCGTGGCCCGCGTCGAAGCAAAAC
>DASPOJ010000225.1:0-7256 GCA_035626055.1 Candidatus Methylomirabilota bacterium
CCTGCCGCAAGGCTTCGTTGCCACGCGCTATCATTCGCTCATCGTGGATCGCAAAGGCCTCCCAACAGCGCTGGAGATTTCCGCGCACACGTCCGACGGCATCATCATGGGTCTGCGTAGCCGAAAACTACGCCTCGAAGGTGTGCAGTTTCACCCGGAATCCGTCCTCACTGACGTCGGGCTGCAACTTCTGCGGAATTTTCTCGCGCTGTAGGAGCGACCATACCTTCAGCCATTTCGGGCGCGTTGACTTTCGCGAAGTGATGTTTTAAGTTGTCGTGTGGAAAGTTACTAAGATGCTTGTCGTAGCCCTTCGCTAGTCCGCCTCTCCCAGTGGCCCTCGTAAGTCATCGCGGGCCGTTACTTTGCGTTCTTTCGTCGTGAAATCGTGGGCGCACGCCGCCCGCTGGAGTAAATCTGCAATGGGCGAATACGCAATTGAAGTCGAGAATTTGGTGAAGGTATTTCATCCGCGGCGATTGCCTCCCGTGCGCGCCGTGGATGGAATGAGCTTTGGCGTGGCCAAGGGCGCAATCTTCGGCCTGCTCGGGCCGAACGGCGCCGGCAAGACTACGCTGCTCAAAGTCCTCACCACGCTGCTGCGCCCGACTTCGGGCGCGGCGCGCGTGCTTGGTTGCGACGTCGTTCGCCAGCCGCTCGAGGTGCGCCGCCGGATCGCGAGCGTGCTTCAGGAAACAGCCGTCGAGCTTTTTCTCAGCGTGCGCGACAATCTCCTGACCTACGGCCGGTTCCAGGGCCTGGACCTCGCAACGCTTCCGGAACGCATCATGGAGATTCTCGAGCGATTCGATATCGCCGACTTGGCCGATTCCAAGGCCATCGATTTGAGCGGCGGGCAGCGGCGGCGCTTGCAAGTCGCCAAAGCGTTTCTGGCGCGCACGCCTGTGCTGTTCCTCGATGAGTTTTCCACGGGCATGGACCCGAGCATGAAGCGCGCGGTGATGTCCTACCTGCGAGACGCCGCGCGCGCGGGCCGCACCATCGTGCTCACGACGCAGATCCTGAGCGAAGCCGAAGAGCTCTGCGACGACATTCTCATCATGAATCACGGCCGCGAGGTGGCGCATGGCGATCTCCACACATTGAAATTACTTTCCGGCGGAGTCTATGACGTTGCGATGACCTTCGACCGAGTGCCGGATGGCCTGCTCGACGAAATCGCGCAAATCGCGCCGCTTCGCTCGAAGCTCGCCGGCAACACAATCGAAGTCTCGCTGAAGATGGACGAGGCGGAAGTGTTGGCGCGCGTGGCGGAATGGGCGCGCCGCGGGCAGGCGTTGCACGTCGAAGTCAGTGGCGCAACTCTCGAAGATATCTTCATCCATCTGACGGGAAGAAAGGAGAACTCCTGACATGCCGGCGATCTCCGCAGTTTTCTACCGCGAGAGCAAGATTCGCATGACGAATCTCACTTTTGTCTTCTGGGATTTATTCTTCCCGCTAATGCAATTGCTGCTCTTCGGAGTCGGGATGAGCGCCCTGATGGGCTCGGTCGGCGGAATTTTCGGGCCCGGCTACAGTGCGTTCTTTCTTGCCGGAGTCCTCGCGATGGCGAGCTTCAGCATTGCGGGAAATTCGTCATGGTCGTTCTTCACCGATCGCGACAACGGAATCTTCTACGAAATGCTCACCTACCCGATGAGCCGCACGCAATTCCTGGCCGGGAAGCTGTTGCTGAATGTGGTCTTGGCCTGGTTGCAGGCGGTCATTACGGTCGGTGCCGCTTGCTGGTTGCTGGGAATCCGGATTTTGATTGTGCGGCTGCCACTGCTCGCTTTCGGCGTCGCGTTGGGCGAGGCGGGCTGGTTCTTTTTCTACACGATCTTCGCGCTTAAAATTCGCCGCAACGACTTGTTCAACAGCGTGACTTCACTGCTCTATTTCCTGTTCCTGTTCGTCAGCTCGATGTTTTATCCGCTCGATCCTCTGCCGCACTGGTTCCGCGCGATTGCTCGATGTAACCCGCTGACCTGGCAAGTAGATCTCTACCGCTTTGCCACCATCGGGACGGGCGCGCCCCGCGCGATTGCGCTTGAGGTCGCCGCGTTCGCGCTTTTCTCTTTCGTTATGTTTGGGTTGGCGGTTCGCAGCCTGCAAGAGCAGGGCTGAAATTCGTTCCTGGTGATTGCCAAATCCGATTCATTCAATTGCGAAGGAATGCAATGAGGGTGTCGAGCTTTGCCTTCGCCGCGCCGGAATCGATCGCGAGCGCCGCGAGACTCGCGCCTTCGCGAAAATCGGCGGCCGCTCCCGCAGCGACCAGCGCCGCGGAAGCATTCGCGAGCACCAGATTACGCTTCGCGCTTCGCTCGCCGGAAAGCAGCGCGCGGAGAATCTGCGCGTTTGTTCGCGCGTCCCCTCCCAGAAGCGCCTCGCGCGATTCAACGTGCAGGCCAAAGTCTTCGGGCCTGACGCGATAATTTCGCACTGTGCCGTCCTTCACTTCGGCCACCAGTGTTTCCGCGCTCAACGAGATTTCATCTAGGCCGTCCAATCCGTGCACGACGAAGGCTCGCTCCACACCGAGCTCCGCGAGTGCGTGCGCGATTTTCGCGACCGCGGTTTCCGGGAACACACCGGCGAGTTGCGCGGTCGCTCCTGCTGGATTTGTGAGCGGGCCGAGGAGATTGAACACCGTGCGAGTTCCAATCTGCCGGCGAGCCGGCATGGCGTGCCGCACCGCTTTGTGCACGGCGGGAGCGAAGAGAAACCCGATGCCGACTTCCGCGATTGCCTCACCGGCTCTCGATGGGGAAAGCGCGAGATCGATTCCGAGCGCCTCAAAGACATCCGCCGAGCCGCTCTTCGACGTGATTGAGCGGTTGCCGTGCTTGGCCACTCGCACGCCAGCGCCCGCCGCGACGAAGGCGACTGCGGTCGAGACATTGAAGGTGCCGGACGCGTCGCCTCCTGTTCCGCAGGTGTCAAGGATCGTCCCTTCGGGCCGCGCGACTGTGGCGAACACAGGCTCCGCGTGGTGGCGAAGGGCGCGCGCGAACCCGACAAGCTCTTCCACCGTTTCGCCTTTCTCGTGCAGACCGAGGAGCAATCGCACAATTTGCGCGTCTTCGAGACGGCCCTCCAATACCTGCTCCATCAAGAATTCGGATTCCGTTCGAGAAAGTGATGAACTGGATTCAAGCTTGGCGATGAGGTCGCGAATCATTGATCTTCTGCCCGGGTGTCTCTGACCACGCCGAAGAGATTGCCATAGTTGGACTCCGGATGGTAGTTCAGGAGCAATCTGGGAGCGTCAGGCCAGGGAGGGTGACGGCCCGCGTATTTTGCGCAACGCGTTGATAATAATACACTTAGACAGAAGGCGGATTGTGAGACTTGAGGCTTCGCAGTTGCCTTATTGCGGCGTGTGCGATTGGGAGGCCGCAGGTTCCCTAGACCGGCAGGAGGCGGGGGCCTAATTCTCATTTCGCGAGTTGAATTTGCCAACGAATTTTTCGATTCGACCTGCACGGAAATTGGTTCCATCGTGGCACGGTTTTTGCTCTTATTACCATTTGACAGCCAGCCCGCTTTTACCTATACTCCCCCTTTGTTTCAGGGGTCTTCGGACCCTGTGGTTGAAAGGGAAGGTCTTCCGCCCCGGAACTCAGGTGGATGGAACGGGGTTGGAAGAGCGGCCGGAATGGGGCGCCAGCCCCGAAAAGCCGAGTGAGCCTCTCCGCTTTGACCAGGTGTGGCGATAGCCCTAACCGGGTTCGTGTGCGGAGTTTCTTGTCGGTCCTCCGGGGGCGCTGTACGTTGGGCCTTTCTCGATTGAAACAATAGTGCGTCCGTGTCGCGGTGTACGCTGCGGATTGCAGAAAAAAATTGCTCGTTTGAGGGAGAACTGTGCCGACGTTTGCACAATTAGTTCGTTCAGGACGGGAACAGGTTCGGACGAAGACGAAATCGCCGGCACTGCAAGGCTGCCCGGAGAAGCGCGGGGTCTGCATCCGGGTTTATACGCAGACGCCCAAGAAGCCGAACTCGGCTCTCCGTAAAGTGGCTCGCGCGCGGCTGACGAACAGTATGGAAGTGACGACCTACATTCCCGGCATCGGCCACAATTTGCAGGAGCACTCGATTGTGCTCGTGCGCGGCGGCCGCGTGAAGGATTTGCCGGGAGTGCGCTACCACATTATCCGCGGAACGCTTGACGCCGCCGGCGTCGAGAACCGCAAGCAGGGGCGCTCGAAATATGGCGCCAAACGGCCCAAGGCCGCCCAGAAATAGGAGCCGGATTCGATGCCGCGTAAAGGATTTGTTTCGCGCCGAAGCGTTCTGCCCGACGCCGTGTATTCCAGCGATCTCGTGGAAAAGTTCATCAATTCGATGATGTGGGACGGCAAGCGTTCGACGGCGCAGCGAATCTTCTACGGAGCGATGGATCAGATCGCCCAGAAGACCAACGACGATCCGATGAAAGTGTTCAAGAAGGCGGTCGAGAACGTCAAGCCCGTGCTGGAAGTGAAGAGCCGCCGGGTGGGCGGCGCGAACTATCAGGTGCCGGTCGAGGTGAATCCGTTCCGCCGGCAATCGCTCGCGATTCGCTGGCTGCTGTTTTACGCGCGCACTCGGGCGGGGAAGACGATGCTGGACCGGCTGGCCGAAGAACTCATTGACGCCGCCAATAGCCGCGGCGGGGCGATCAAGAAGAAAGAAGACGTGCACCGCATGGCGGAAGCGAATAAGGCGTTCGCGCATTACCGGTGGTAACGAGAGGCCAAGCGCAGCTTATACAGATTGCAGCCCATTGAGATCGGGATGGCCCGCGACCCACAACTCGAGCACACGCGCAATATCGGCATCATGGCGCATATCGACGCCGGGAAGACCACTTCCACCGAGCGCATCCTCTTTTACACGGGTGTGACTTACAAGATCGGCGAAGTGGACGAAGGCACCGCCACGATGGACTGGATGGAGCAGGAGCGCGAGCGCGGCATCACGATTACGTCCGCGGCGACCTCCGCGTCCTGGAAGCGTTCCGGGACCGAGTACAAGATCAACATCATTGATACGCCGGGCCACGTGGATTTCACCGTGGAAGTCGAGCGGTCGCTTCGCGTGCTGGACGGCGCGGTCGCGATATTTGACGCCGTAGCGGGCGTGCAGCCGCAGACCGAAACCGTTTGGCGGCAGGCGGACAAGTATCGCGTCCCTCGAATCGCGTTCGTAAACAAGATGGACCGGACCGGCGCTGATTACGACCACTGTATCCGCACCATGCGCCAGCGGCTGTCGGCCCACCCGGTTCCCCTGCAGTATCCCCTCGGAAAAGAAGGCGCCTTCCTCGGCTGCATCGATTTCATCGAAGAAAAAGTCGTCGTCTGGCTTGAAGAGACTCTAGGCGCGAAATTCGAAGTTTTCGAGGTGGCCAAGCTTTGGGACGCCGCGTTCGTGAAGTCCCGCCCGGACGTCGCTGCCGCGCTCAAGGCCTCGGCCATCGATCGGAACTTCTACAAGGAGCATCGCGACAAAGCCATCGAGTACATCGCGGAGCACGACGATGCCATCCTGGACAAATATCTGCACGAACACGTCTTGACTCCGGAGGAGCTGCGGGCTTCGGTTCGGCGTTCGACGGTGGCGCTGAAGCTTGTGCCAGTGCTGGCGGGTTCCGCGTTCAAGAACAAGGGCGTTCAGCCGCTGCTCGATGCGATTGTGGACTATTTGCCGTCGCCCCTCGACGTGCCGCCGATTGAAGGAACTTCGCCCGATGGCGAGGAGCCGCTGTTGCGGCGAGCGAGTGACGACCAGCCGTTTGCCGCGCTAGCGTTCAAGATCATGTCCGATCCGTTCGTCGGCAATCTGACGTATCTGCGCGCCTATTCCGGCGTGCTGAAATCCGGCAGTTATGCCTACAACTCCTCGAGGCGCACGCGTGAGCGGATTGGCCGCCTCTTGCGCATGCATGCGAACAAGCGCGAGGAGATTGACTCGATCCATGCGGGTGACATCGCCGCCTGCGTGGGGCTGAAGAGCGTCACGACGGGCGACACGCTGTGCGACGAGGCGAAACCGATCGTGCTCGAATCGATCGAGTTCCCCGCGCCGGTGATTTCAGTGGCCATCGAGCCGAAGACGAAAGCGGATCAGGACAAGCTGGGCGTCGCGCTGGGCAAGCTCGCTCAGGAAGACCCGACGTTCCGCGTGCACTCCGACCCCGATACCGGCCAGACGCTGATTTCCGGCATGGGCGAGCTTCATTTGGAAATCATCGTGGACCGCATGCTGCGCGAGTTCGGCGTGCAAGCCAGCGTCGGCCGGCCGCAGGTCGCGTATCGCGAGACGATCAAGCGCGCCTCGAACGCCGAAGGAAAATACATTCGTCAGACCGGGGGGCGCGGCCAGTACGGCCACTGCAAGATTGAAGTGCATCCGCTGCCGAGTTCCGGGCACGAGGACATGCACGAGATGTCCACCGACGAAATTGACGCGCTGGCCAAGAAGGTGGCGGGCTCCAGCGGCAAGTGGCGCTTCGACAAGGAGCACCGCCTGCTTTTCATCGACAAGATCGTTGGCGGCGCAATCCCCAGGGAATTCATCGCTCCGATTGAAGCGGGAATTCGCGAGGCCATGGGCAACGGCGTCCTGGCGGGTTACGAGATGGTGGATATCGCCGTCGCGCTGGTGGACGGCAGCTACCACGACGTGGACAGCTCTGAGATGGCGTTCAAGATTGCAGGGTCGATGGCCTTCAAGACGGCTTGCGAGAAGGCGCAGCCGATGCTCCTGGAGCCGATCATGCGCCTTGAGGTCGTGGTTCCCGAGGAGTACATGGGAGATGTCATCGGCGACCTGAACTCGCGGCGTGGTCATTTGCAGGGCATGGAATCGCGTGCGGGCAGCCAGATCATTCGCTGCGAGGTTCCGCTGGCGGAAATGTTCGGGTACGCCACGGATCTGCGCAGCCGGACGCAGGGCCGCGGCAGTTTCACCATGCATTTTTCGCATTACGCCGAGGCCCCGGCCAGCATCGCCGAAGAGATCGTCGCGAAGACCACGGGCCGCGCGACGCGGTGACGCGCTCGGATTTTCGGAATCCTGGAGTGAGAGCGAGATCGAAACGAGAGTGAGGAGCAGAGACTGCGATGGCGAAGGAAAAGTTTGAGCGTTCAAAGCCGCACGTGAATATCGGGACGATCGGGCACATCGATCACGGGAAGACGACGTTGACGGCGGCGATCACGAAGGTGCTGTCGAAGAACAACCCGAAGGTGGCGTTCCGAGCG
>DASPOJ010000226.1:0-48755 GCA_035626055.1 Candidatus Methylomirabilota bacterium
AGGTGATCTTGTCATTCCGTGCTCGAAGCCGGGTAAGCAAGGCCGTTTCTTCACGGCGGAACAGGTGCGCTCGATCCTTGAGCTTGCTGTGGAGCCGTGGCGCACGATCTTCGCGCTCGCTGCCATGACGGGGCTGCGGCCAGGTGAAGTTCTCGGACTCTTGATTGATGATCTGGATTTCGAGCAGCGGTTAATTTTTGTACGGCGATCGGCCTGGTACAGCCATCTCATTTCGCCGAAGAGTACTCGCAGTTCGGCGACCGTGCCGATGCCTGAACCGTTGGCCGAAATGCTGACAAACTTCCTCCACTCATGGCGTCCAAATGAAAGGCGGTTGCTGTTCTCGAATCGCCGGGGTAATCCCTACAGCGAGAATAAGGTCGTACAGAAAAGGCTCTGGCCGATTTTGGACGCGCTTTCGATTCCTCGTTGCGGGATGCACGCATTCCGGCACGCGCACGGAAGTCTGATGCATTCGATCGGTGCGTCATTGAAGGTTACTCAGACTCAATTAAGACATGCGGACGCGAGCACTACGTTGCGGTATTATCTTCACGTGATCGGCTCAGAGCAGCGTGACGCAGCGGAGAAGGTCGCCCGCATTTTGCGGCCAGATGTGGCCAACTCTGAAAGGAAGTTTTTGCATGTCAACTAGTTGCATGGTAGGGGCGGTGGGGATCGAACCCACGACCTTTGGCTTAAAAGGCCACTGCTCTACCACTGAGCTACGCCCCTAATTCGGAGTAATCCATCTTACCCGAAAATCGCGCGGCTCACACCGCGTGGGAGTCCAGAGGTGCTCATGCTGCTGAGTTGGTCCCCATCGTTGTGGCAGGATTTAGACTGCGGAAGAAGCTGCGGCGTTGCGCTCTCTCGAGCGGGCGTCCCGAGCCGCATCCTGAAGCAGCGGGTTATCAAGATGAAAGCCTTGCCCGCGACCCAGCCTTCGCTGGATTCACCGTCTCGGTCAGATTGGATTTGAAATCTCTTGCTAGCGTCTGACGATTGGTCTGAGCCAGCGTTTAGATCGACAGGACGGCATTCGGCTGTACGCGGATTCTCTTTTTCTTTCCATTCGGCCAGGATGCTTCGACCTCGGAATCCTGTGCGGCCGGTCCCCACGATCCGCAGGGGCTTCCCTTGCGCGTCCGTAACGATGCGAGCCGTCCCTTTGACGCTGAGGATGTTCTTGCCGACCAAAGTCAAAATGGCTTCTTTCCGTGTTTGCCTCAGCAAGGCCGTACCGGTCTTCGTTGCTGCGGAGAAGGCGGCCTCGCTGGAGTTCCCAGGGAGCCTGCAATTCCATTCCAGTTGCGTTCCTTCTTGCCGCGCCCATAAAGCCGCCAGAGAAAATCCAACAGGACAAGAGCCGCTGGCGAATAGTCGTTCGGATCCGACGCCGTAAACTCGCCCGTCAACGGGTCCATCCGCTGGTAGAACCCTCCCGGTACGATAAACGCTGCCTTCGATGAGGTCCGGCGAGGAAAAGCCGGCGACGTTCAGAGTGTTTCGTGTGAGCGCCGACAAAGCCAGTTGATAGGCCGTGGTGAGTGTTGCGTCATCCGTTTGAAACTGAGGAGTTTGGTCTGCCGGCGGCGCGAAAGACCGAAGATCATCAGCCCAGGCCGGCAGTCTCCCCGCCAGCACTCCGCCGGCTACGGCCCCAAGACTCGTCGACAGGAATCTGCGCCGCTCAAAGCCAATTTCCCCTCGATTTGGCGAGTAAGGCTTCCACAGGATTCGCACCTACATGGCAAGGGCGCTGTCATGCCGCAAGTTGAAGCAATTTGCCGAGGCCGTCGTCAGGCAACGGCCACACGCGGCCGCCTCCGCTTCCAGTGATGGTCGCGACGCAGCAGTTCGAGGTGCCTCTTGAGTTGCGATTCAACCTCCTCAAAAGCCAATGAAACCGCCGAACGGACGCTCGGGGCCGTTCCCGTGGAGTGCAAACTCATAGTAGGAAGCGACAGGCTGAGAGAAAACCGGTATTCGCCCTTCCTCGGATGCTTCTCCATGCAGCCATGAAGTTGCACGAGATCCGGCTGAAAGTGCTTCAACAGTTTGCTGAGCTTTCCCGCACGCAAGTTTGTCACGCGATCGAGAGGCTCGCGCCATTCCACATTCTTCGAGCTTATGGTCAGTTTCATGGGAGCACCTTTCGATGGGGTTTCGGGAAGGAACGACAGCTCGCGGTTGGTCCCGCTGAAGCATCGCTGAACTCAGGGTAGCAGGCAATGCCCATCGTTGCAATGCGCACATTGGTCCGCCTTCGTGCGGAACTCGCACACGCCTTCGAAACGAGCTGGCACGCACAACTGACTCTTCGAAATGCAAATGGGTTAAAGCTCCGCCCTTCAACGAGTTGGACACGGATTGCGACGTTTCACGTGAAACACAGGGAGCGAGGCTTGAAGTTTGTGCCCCACGTTGACAGTTCATGCGGCCGGGGCATAGGCTCCATTCCGCACCATAGGCTGCACCCATGAAGAAGCCGGCTGAGACAACGCGCGAATCCGGGTCCATTCGAGTGGGGCCAGCGGGCTGGTCCTACGAAGATTGGAACGGCATCGTCTACCCTTCGCGCCGGCCGGCGGGATTTCACGAAGCTGCGTATCTGGCCGATTTTTTCGACACCATCGAGGTCAACACTTCTTTCTACTATCCCCTCCGTCCGGACCATGCCAGACAGTGGCTGGACCGCGTCGCGCACAATCTGAGTTTTCTTTTCACGGCAAAGCTGTGGCAGAAATTCACGCACGAACAGAGCGGCACCCTCGCCGACGAGCAAGCCGTCCGCGAAGGGTTTCGCCCCCTGCTCGAGGCCCAAAAGCTCGGCGCCGTGCTTCTGCAATTCCCCTACTCGTTCCACCGCACAGCGAAAAGCGTGGCGGCACTTAGGGCAGTTCTCGACCGCTTCGCGGATATGCCGCTGGTCGTGGAGGTTCGCCACGCATCGTGGAACGACAAAGAGTTCTACGCAATGATCGCGGAGCGCGGCGTCGGTTTTTGCAACATCGACCAGCCGCTCATCGGCCGCTCTCTTCGCCCCACCAGCCGCAGCACCGCGGCCGCAGGATACATTCGGCTGCACGGCCGGCGCTACGATAGCTGGTTCAGCGACGATCCGACGACTCCGCCCGAGGAACGCTACAATTATCTCTACCGCGAAGACGAACTGCAGCCCTGGGCCGAGCGTATCCGAAAAGTGGCGGCGCGCTCCAGAACCACGTTCGTTATCACGAACAACCACTTCCAAGGAAAAGCGATCGTGAACGCGCTGCAGCTGATCAGCCTGCTTAGCGGGGCAAAGGTCAAAGTACCCGAGGCTCTGCGTCACCAGTACCCTGAACTCGATTCGATTTCGAGCGAACCGGCGCAGGAGCCGACGCTTTTCCCCAATCCTCCGCGTTGAAGCCACGCGGGAGAATCCCGGAACGAAAGCGATAGCGGAAAGCCGTCAGGAACCTCTCGCGAAACACGAACGGCGGGGCCCCGGCGGACTACTTCTTGAAGAGATCCTCGAAAGCCTGGCGCGCGTCTGTGGGACGCGAGGCGCCTTGCGCCTGGATGGACGATGATGCGGGGGCGGTCGGGGCCGTATCTTTCTCGACGGTCATACGAAACGCGTAGAAGGTGCATTCGTTGCGGGTGTCCTTGCGCGCAACGCGGTCGGGAACGGGCTTCATGCACTCAAAGCGCGCACCACTATCGAAGTACATGCATTGTTTGCAGCAGTGAAAATCAAAACCGCAGCTCTTGCACTTGCCCTGTGGATCGAATCCTGCCTGCAACACCGCGCCGCAATTCGAGCAGCGCGCGCGTGTGATCGTGCCGACCATGCGCGGCGTGCGCGGACCGAACTGCTCTTGCTTGGGGCGCGGCGCGGTTTGGTGCTTCTCTCTCTTTTGCGGCGCATCGCTGTCCATATATCCGCGCTGTTTATACTTTCTGTCCAAGGAAACCTCCGGGGGGAAACTCCATCATACGCTGAAACGCCCGTGCAACCACGGGAATTGCAAGAACCACCGGCGAACTCGTACTGTTTTGCCGCACGGCTAACCCGCCCACCAGCGCGACAACCCTTCGCTGCGCAGCTCGGGCTTCAGGAACCGCCGCGGCGCACCATCCGCTGCGCAAATCGCCTCCGCCGCGAGATAACCGCTTCGAACCGCGCCTTCCATCGTGGCCGGCCAGCCAGTGGACGTCCAATCTCCGGCGAGAAACAAATTTGAAATCGAAGTTGCTTGCGACGGGCGCCAGCGATCACACCCGGGTTCGGGCGAAAACGTCGCACCCGTTTCCTTGATGACGGTGCCCTTCATAAGATTCGCCCCGCGCGCGGCCGGCAGGAACTCTCGCAACTCCCCGAGGCATAGCGCTAGGATCTCCTGCCGCGACTTGGAAACCAAACCGTACGACGCGCTGATGACCAGCTGCACGTACTGTTGTCCAATCTCCGGACGGGCCCCGGAAAGCAACGTCTTATTGAAAATCCATTGCGTCGTGCGGTCCAGCACCGCGAGGAACGGTTCGGACATCACCTCTCGATCCAGCCACAGATGGACGCCCGTGATCGGAGCCGAGCGCAGGCGTTCCACATTTGCGAAGGCCGGCTCCCGTTCCCGCATGGCCTGCGGAATGAAAGTCGGGAGAATGTCGTGAGGCACGGCGGCAAGATAGAAATCGCCAACCTCGCGCACGCCATCGGTGAACTCAACTCCGGCCGCGCGGCCATCTTCCGCAACGATTCCCCGCACGCCTGCGCGCAGCCGCACTTCCCCGCCGCGCTTCTCGATCGCCGACCGGCAACCGCCATACAGCTCTCCCAGCGGCACACCCGGTATTCCAATGCGGTAACCCGCGGCATTCGCAAGAAACGCCTTCCAGAAAACTTCAATTCCATACTGCGCACCCATGCGGTCGAGTTCCTCATCCAGCGCGCTCACCAGAACGACGCCCCAGAAGTGCGAAATCGCTCGCGGCGTTTGCCCGTGGCGCCGCAGCCAATCAAGCATGGTCGAGCCGTTGACGGCATCGGCGAGGCAGCCGCCCTTGCGCGCGATAGTGAGCAGGGCTCGCGCAATCGCGCCCTTGTCGAACACGTCGAGCAGCGGAAACGCCGCGAAGGAAGGCGCCAGGTGCAGCGGCGGCGGCAAAGGCGAGGATTCGATCGTTCCCCTCCGCCCGTCCGGATCGGCAAACGTCAATCGGCCGTACATCCGGATTTTCCCGGCGGCGCCGACGCGAGAATAAAAGTCGTCGAGATTCGTGCAACACCCCATCGTCACGTGCTGGCAATTGTCGACGTGCTCGCCGCCGGGCAAGTCGTACGAAGCCGCGCGGCCGCCCAGATGGGGGCGCTTCTCGAACAACCGCACGCGGTAACCTGCGTCAGCCAGCGCGACGGCCGAGGAGAGTCCCGCCAGGCCGCCGCCGATCACGATCACGCTCTTCGAGGACATGAGATTCGGAGAACCATCCAAGCCAGGCGTGCAACAGAATTCCGGCCTTTTGCGTCTTCGAGAGACGCGTGCGGCCGGAGAAAACGTCGAAGTCCCGCGCTTCGATGCGGGCGAGCAGACTACTATAGGTTCGCACCAGCGCCCACAACGCGCCGCGGCTGTCGCGATGGATGCGCCCAAGCAGGGGCGCGCCCTCGCGGTAATAATCCCAGGCGCGCGAAGTTTCAAATTCAAGCAGCGCCCGCAGCTCCGGAGTCAGCGCGCCGCCGAAATCCTGAGCGCGGCACCCGAAGCGATCGAGATCCTCCTGCGGAAGGTAGACGCGGCCCATCTCGAAATCCCGTGAAACGTCTCGCAAGATGTTCGTCAACTGAAATGCGATGCCGAGTTTTTCCGCGTCGTCCGGCGCCCGGCGATCGTCGAACCCGAAGACGTGCAAACACGTCAGCCCGACCGTGCCGGCGACGCGATAGCAGTATTCGCGCAGGCGGTCGAAGGTAGCGTAGGAGGTAACGGTCAAATCCATCTCCGCGCCGGAAATCAAATCGTGGAAATAACGCGGCGGAATCTGAAAGCGTGAGATGGTGTCCGCGAGAGCGGGCAGAACGGGATGCGCGGAAGCGTCTCCGGCAAGCGCCGCGTCCAATGCGGCGCGCCAACGGGCCAACCCGCGCTGCTTCTCCGCCAGCCCGCCGGGAGTGTCCGAAACGTCATCCACGAGCCGCATGAATGCGTACAGCGCGCAGAGCCCTTCCCGTTTTGCGCGCGGCAGAAGATAAAACGGATAGTAGAAATTGCTGGCTGCGCGGCGCGCGACGCTGCGGCATTCAGCGTAGGAAGCCGCCACGGCATCCGAGAGTTGCGGCTCCGAACGCGTTGCATTCGCGGTGTTCTCTCCGTGGACAATTTCGAGACGGCGCGGCGCCTGCACCCGCGCGACAACGGCGACAGGCTCACGCCGGGAAAAGAGACGGCCCGCAAGGGCCCGCCCCAGCAAGCGCAATTGCTTCCCCCGGCCAATCGAGGGCCGGTGATGGAGCGTGTCGTAGCCCGAGGACTCGATCGCGTCCAGGACAGCGAGTCCGCCGCGGCTGAACAATTCGATGTCCACACGTAAAGCGGAATCGAGCGTGGCAGCCAGCGGCGCCCCCTCCGCAAACAGTTCTCTGGTGCGCGCAATCATCTCTTTCATCGCCGCCGTGTAGCGCGCGTCAAACCGCCGCGCCTCGATGTCTTCAGCGGAAAGTCCGTGACGCCCCAGCAGATCGAGAGGGATGTAGATGCGTCCTTTTTCCAGATCGCGCGAAACGTCCTGCCAGAAATTAGCCAACTGCAGCGCCGTGCACGTGGCATCGGAAAGCCGCTGGCGCTCGGCGTCGCGATAGCCGCAGAGATACAGCACAAGCCGCCCAACCGGATTCGCCGAGAAGCGGCAATAGCCGATCATGTCCTCCCAGGCGGAGTAGCGGTGCACCTTTTGATCCTGGCGAAACGCGACGAGGAGATCCGCGAAGGGCTGTATCGGGACATCACAAGCGCGAATCGTGGGAGCAAGCGCGATGAACACCGGATGTTGAGCCGCACCGGCGTAACAGCGCCCCAATTCCTCTTCCCACGCATCGAGCAGCGCCAGTGCGCGGCCGGGATCGGCGATTTCGTCTCCCAAGTCGTCCGCCCAGCGGCAATACGCATAGAGATTGTAGAAATGCTGGTGCAGGCGGCGCGGCAGGAGCCAGGAAGCGACGTTGAAATTCTCATAATGATTGCGCGCCAGCCAGCGCGTGTACGCCTCCGCTTCCTTCAGCGAACAACCCACCGGAGGCAATCGCCGGGCGATTTCCAGTTCAGTTTGCGGCAACATGTTGGACGACTCGAGTTCCACGCGGGAGCCTGCGGCTACGGGATGACCGCCACTTTCATTTGGCTCTTGCGATTCTTCATCTGCTCGAACAACTTCGGGAGATCGGCGAGCGGAACCTTTTCGCTTACGTAGTCGCGAGAACGTATTTGGCCGCGCGCGATCGTGTCCAGCGCCTCCCGCACAAAGCGGGGCGTGTGATGGAACGAGGATTTGATCGTAATCTCGGAATAGTGCAACGCCGTGGGGTCGATCTCGATCCTGGTGCCTCGCGGGCATCCACCAAAAAGATTTACGGAGCCACCGCGCCGCACCATCCCCATGGCCCACTCCCAGGTGACCGGCGACCCGACCGCTTCGATGACCGCGTCGGCGCCTCTGCCGTTCCCGGCATACCTTCGAACTTCCGCAATCGGGTCGGTGAGCTCTTCGGACAGGAATGTCATCCGCGCACCGAGCCTAGCGGCGACTTCGGCTTGGTTTGCTCGCTTCGCCACCGCAATCACATTGGCTCCGCGCAGAGTCAGAAGACGCACGAACATCAGCCCCAGCGGTCCGCAGCCGATCAGGATGACCGTATCGCCCGGGCGCACATTCGTCTCGTCGATACCGCGCAGCACACATGCCAAGGGCTCGACGAGCGAGGCATCGGCAAAAGAGACGTGGTCCGGCATCTCCAACAAATTCTCACGAACGATCCGGCCGGGAATACGAATGAATTCCGCATAGGCGCCGTTGTTAAACAGGAGATCCTCGCAAAGATTCGGCTGGTCTTTGCGACAGTAGAAACAAGCATGACAGGGAGCTGAATTCGCGGGTACCACGCGCATGCCGACGTGAAATCTCTTCGGCACCTCCGGCCCGAGTTTTTCGATCACGCCGGAGAGTTCGTGCCCGAAAAATGCCGGCGGGCGAATCATCTTTTCGTGATAGCCCTGGCGCCAAACCTTCAGATCGGTGCCGCAAGTCGTAGCCACCTTCACGCGAACGAGGACTTCGTCGCGGCCGATTTCGGGCACTTCCACGCGCTCGATGCTGACGAGTTCCCGGCCACGCAGCACCGCCGCGGTCATTTGGCTGACGGAAACTGTGGTGGTCACGGCAGCACCAAAACTTTCAGGGATTCGCGCGTCGGGCGCGAGGCCAAAGCCAGGGCCCGTTCAATTTCATCCAACGGAAACCGGTGCGTGATGAGTTGCGCCACGGGCAGCTTCCTTGAGAATACCAGATCGGCGCACAATTCGTTGCGATCCAGTGCAGAACTATAGCTCCCCAGAATCTGCTTCTCGTCCACGCCAACCTCGGCCGCGGGGAACTCCAGGCGCATTGTCGGATCATTTTGCGCAAAAAGTAGCACTCGCCCGCCCGGGCGCGCCGCAGCGAGGCCTTCCGTGAGCGCGGCCGGACGTGGAACCGCGATGATCGCTGCGTCCGTGCCCCGGCCTTTCGTTCGCTCCCGCACCTGCTCGGTCAGGCGCCCCTCCGAAGGATCAAACGCGGCGGCAGCGCCCAGCGAGAGGCTCTTTGCGCGGCGCTCCGGCATCGGATCGCTCGCGAGCACGGTCGCTCCAGCCAGTTTCGAGAGCATCATCAGCAGCAAACCGATCGGCCCTTGCCCGATCACCAGAACCGTCTCGCCCGCCGCGACGCGCGCGCACTCCACCGCCTTCAGACAAGTATTCACCGGCTCGACAAATGTCGCTTCCTCAAAACTGACGCCTTCCGGAATCTCCATCAGGCCGCGCTCGACGATCCACGGCATCGCGCGAACGTACTCGGCAAACCCGCCGCCGTTCGGGGTGAAGCCCGCCGTCAGGCCGACCTTTCGGTAGCCCGGGCATTGCGAGAAGAGGCGGCGCACGCAATAGAAACAGGAGCCGCAAGGAACGTGATGGAAGCCGATGACGCGGTCGCCAGGCTTCCAGCGCTTCACTCCGACTCCCACCGCCACGATCGTGCCGGCCGTCTCGTGCCCGAAAATCTGCGGAGGCGCGACAAAGCCGAGCTGGATTTTCTTAAGATCGGTGCCGCAAATCCCGCACGCGGCCACGCGAATCAGCACCTCGCCCGCTTCAATTTTGGGCACGGGCACGCGTTCGACGGCGACGCGGCCGGCCCCGCGATAGACCCCCGCGCGCATCTCGGCGCCGATCCCCGGGTTCGGCACTCGCGCTTCGGCGGCTATGAGCGTCTCACTCATGTTGTTGCGAGCAACTCCGATCGACTGCGGCGGGAATTAGCCGCGAGATGATTCGTATAGGCGTCGAGAAAGAGCGCGAGCTTTTGCGCAGCGCCCCGGCAATCACCGGCAAAACGCAAGAGTGCCGGCAAACGGCTCGGTCTTCTCCCGATCTGCCGGAGAACTCCGCCGAGTTGAATCTTGCCGTCTTCATCGCACGCCCTGGAAAAATCGTAAGGCAAGTCGGTATCCACCGTGTCGGAAACTGCGCGAATCGCCACGGCAGGAACTCCGTGAACCGCCGCTTCCGCCAGCACCGCGAGACTCTCCATTTCCACCGCGTCGGCGTACTGGCCCAACCGCCGCTTTTCGGCGGCCGTCGCGACGACCTCCCCAGCCGTGAGGAATCGCACGGCGTCTTGCGCCCCGCATTGTCTCGCGAGCATCACGAGTTCCCGATCGCTGGCGACGGCCACTGGTTCGCCTTCCTTCAAGATGATTGCCGCAACCAGGATCGCCCCCACTGGATACTCAGGACGAAGCGCCGCGGCGAACCCTGAGGAGATGCACACATCCGCGCCGTCCAAGAGCGCATCCCGGGTCGCCTCACGCGCTGGACCGGACCCCATGCCGGTCAGTACCGCGCGAATGGTCAGAGCCGGGCGCAGGGCTTCGTACCAAGCCGCCGGCCCCCGGCGAACAAGCTTGAAACCACCCAGCCTGCGCCACGGCGCCAGTTCAGCCGCCACCGCAAATGTGACAACTACTTTCATGGCAGTTCCGTGGCGACTCCGGCCATGTCGAGGGCTTCAAGCAGCGTTCGCGCGCGCCAAGCGCTCCAAACGGCCCGCCGCGACGTAACCGTTCGTCTCGTACCACCGCACCGCGCGGTCGAGCGCCGCGGCCACGGGTCCCGCTGAGAAACCCAACTCCCGGGGTGCGCGGCTGCAATCCACAAACATTCGATGCCGCGAAATTCTCACGGCTTCGATCGGGATACTCGGCTCGTGGCCCGTCAGGTGGGCGAAAGCCGTGTTGGCGCAAGCGGCCGCATACGCCACCGCGTGTGGCAGGCGCAGCCGCGGAGGGTGCAGGCCGCTGGCGCGGGCCAGCAGTCCGAGCATCTCGCGCAGCGTCAGGTTTTCGCCGCCCAGGAGATAGCGTTCGCCGATCCGGCCGCTCTCGCCGACCAACAAGTGGCCCGCCGCGGCGTCTTCCACCGGAACAAAATTCAATCCCGTGTCCACGTAGCCCGGTATCCGGCCATTCAGAAAATCCACGATGATCTTTCCCGTCGGCGTGGGCTTCCAATCGCCCGGGCCTACGGGCGTCGTCGGACTGGCGACCACAACCGGAACGCCGCGATCGACCGCCTGCAGCGCTTCCTGCTCCGCGAGGAATTTGGATCGTTTGTAGTCGCCGATCATCTGATCGAGCGTCGCCTCCGTCTGTTCGTTCGGCAGCGCGCCGTGCGTGGGAATAGCGATCGTGGCAACCGTGCTCGTATAAATGAAACGCTTCACGCCGGCAAGCCGCGAAGCTTCGAGCAGATTTCGCGTACCAGTGACGTTGGATTCGTAAATCTCCTGCGGATGCCGCGCCCACAGCCGGTAATCCGCGGCCACGTGAAATACGCAGGAAACACCCTCGAGCGCCCGCTCGAGCGAAGGCAAATCCCGCAGGTCGCCGGTCGCTCTCTCCACCGCAAGCCCTGCCAGAGTCCGCAGATCGCTCGTGGGCCGGGCGAGCACGCGCACGGTATCCCCGCGCGCGACCAATTGCCGCGCCACATGGCTCCCAAGAAAACCCGTTGCGCCCGTGACCAGCGTCGTCATAGAACCCGCAAACTTCCATCTCGAGCGACCAGGCTTTCCGGCCCGGAGGGAGGAGGAGTAACTCCCATGCGACCGCCGTTGCCGCCCTGTCCCACGAACCGCCGCCCGCCCATCTGGCCGCTCATCTGCCACTTGAACATTTTCCAAGTGTCGCTCATCTTGCGGTGCGCGCCGAGAATCGGGGTCGTCTCGAACCCGACGTGCATCATGCAGTCCGCACAGCGCGGATCGTTGCCCGGACCATATTTCGACCAGTCCGTTTTCTCGACGAGGTCCTGATAGGATTCGTGATGTTCATCCGTGATCAGGTAACAGGGCCCCTTCCAGCCGCGGGGATTGAAGGTCGGCGTGCCCCAGGCGGTGCAATCGAGTTCGCGTTCGCCGCGGAGAAAATCCAGATAGATCGGCGAAACCATCAGATTGTGCTTTCCTAGAAGCTCGAGCGCGGCGCGGAATTTCTGCCGGACGTCTTCGCGCGACATGAAAATATCCTGCGTGTGCACGGCCGAGTACGAATAGGCCGGGGCGAGCATGTAACCGTCCACGCCCAGTTCGTCCAGATAGGAGAACAGTTCCGCGATCTCCTCGATGTCGGTCTCTTTGTAAATCGTCGTGTTCGAGCAGACCAGAAAACCCGCCGCCTTGGCGGCCTTGATGCCGTCCACCGCGTCGCGGAACACGCCGTCCTTTTCGACGCAGAGATCGTGCGTGCGCTCCATGCCGTCCAGGTGGACGTTCCAGAAGAAACTCGAGGTGGGCCGGAACTCGTGGAGACGCTTGCGAATAAACATCCCATTCGTGCACAGGATGACGTGCCGGCCGCGGCCGAGGATCTCCTTCGTGAGGCGCCCGATTTCCGGATAGATCATCGGTTCTCCGCCGCAAATGGAAACGACCGGCGAGCCGCAATCGTCCACGGCCTTGAGGCATTCCTCTACGGTCAGCGACTCGTTGATGGTGGACTTGTATTCGCGGATGCGGCCACAGCCCGTGCACGTGAGATTGCAGGCGTGCAGCGGCTCGAGCATGAGCACCATAGGAAATTTTTCCTCGCGATTGAAGCGCTTCTTTGCGACGTAGCGCGCCAGGTTCGCGGTCATCTTCAGCGGATATCTCATCCAGCCCTCCGGCTTCGTGCAGGCAGAAGCAACGTTTCCGGCTCGGCGCGCAAGGCGCAAAATGCAGACACTTTCTGCGTAAGATTGCGATAGCGGGCCAGCGCGTAGAGCGGGAAATAGTCGCGATACAGATGGTATTTCAAATAGAACACGCACGGAAATCCCGTGCCAGTGGTCTCGTTTTCGTTCCAGGAGCCGTCGGAATTCTGCGTCTCAACCAGATGCTCGACCGCGCGACCAATTGCAGGATCTTCCAACTCCGCGGCCGCCAGCAGTCCGATGAGGCCCCAGGCCGTCTGCGAGGGCGTGCTCACTCCACGCCCCTTTAGCGATGGATCGTAGTAGGAGCCGATCGTCTCGCCGAAGCCCCCGTCCGAATTCTGTACGGAGCGCAACCACCCCGCCGCGCGCTGGCAATACTCCTGCGCCGAGAGCGCGAGCGTCTCCAGCGCGCGGAGCACGCCGCCCGTCCCGTAGATGTAATTCACGCCCCAGCGGCCGTACCAGGATCCGTCCTCGGTCTGATCTCGCCGCAGGAAGCGCAACGCGCGCTGAATCACCGGATGCGACGCCTTCCAGCCGAACCGGCCCAGACACTCGATCACGCGCGCGGTCACATCCGCGGTCGATGGATCGATCATCGCATTGTGATCGGCGAACGGAATCTGCGTCAGGAACTGGCGATGATTGTCGCGATCGAACGCGCCCCAGCCGCCGTCGCGATTCTGCATCGAGAGCACCCAAACGAGGCCCCGGCGAACCGCCGCCTCCATGCGCGCCGGGTCAGGATAATCCACGCGTTGCAGCGCCATTAAGATAAACGCCGTGTCGTCCACGTCGGGATAGTGGTCGTTGTGGAATTCAAACGCCCAACCGCCGGGCTCCGCGTCGCGGTTCTTGACCATCCAGTCGCCCGGACCAGCGATCTGCATCTTCAGCAACCAGTCTGCGGCCCGCACCAGCGCGGGATGATTCGGGGCCAGGCCCGCTTCTTCCAGCGCGACCATCGCGATCGCCGTGTCCCACACCGGCGAAACGCATGGCTGCAAGCGAATTGTGTCCTCATCCTCGATCTCGAACCGCGCCAGCTCGGCGATCTCGCGCGCGGTCAGTGGATCCTCCGGCGAATGGCCCATCGACACGAGCGCAAAGATCGCATTCATCATCGCCGGATAGATGGCGCCAAGCCCGTCGCTCCGATCGAGGTGTTCGAGCAACCACGTCTGCGCCTGCCGCATGGCGCGTCCCCGCAGTGGCTTCCACGGCAGCCGGTCGTAAAGTTTGTACGCGCGGTCGAATGCAAGAAACACATTCCGCCAGCTGAAGAATTGATCGCTCCAGGCGAAAGCGGCGCGTTTGTTGCTCAGATCGCAATAGAGTTCTTCGACGCTGATCGGCTGCGCGAGCCTCCATTCCGGCTTGCGCCCGTAAAGAATGGCCAGTGGAATCACAATGCCGCGAGTCCAGGAAGACATCTCGTAAATGTTCACGGGAAGCCAGTTCGGCAGAAGCATCAGCTCCGGCGGAACCGCCGGCACGCTGCCCCACTCGACCGCCCCCACCAGCGCGAGGTAGAAACGCGTGTAGGAATTCGAGCGTTCCAGCCCGCCCAACTCGTGGGCCCTCTCCCGCGCCCGCTGCATCTGCGGCGCGTCCGGGGAGTCTCCCGCCAGCTTCAGAGCGACGTAAGCCTTCACTGTCGCGTTCAATTCAGAGGGCCCGCCCTCGTAGATATTCCAACCGCCGTCCGGCAGTTGGCGCTGGCGGACGTAGCTCGCCAGCTTTGCGATCCGCCCCGGCTCCGCCTTTCCCAAGACGTTGAGGTAGAAGATGTAGTCGGATTCCAGCGTCGTATCCGCTTCCAGTTCACCCAGCCAGTAGCCTTCCTGGGCCTGAAGGGAGAGCAAGTAATCCACGCCCCGGACGATGGCTTCTTGTAGGTTCTCGGCGAGCGTGGAGATAGTGATCCCCTGCCTGCCGCCAGCCGACCGCTCTGGGTCAAATCCAATTCTTGTTCCAACAGCCATTTCTAGCTCTGACTCCCTGTCTGCGTGAAAGGATGTCTGCCCCTGCCCCTGAACCCATCAATCTTGAAACACCACAAGGTATGCGCGTTAACTGCCGACTCGCCCAAATTGCCCGTGAGCCAAATGACGGACGCTAGTGTTCATCGCCCCTTCCCCCGGCGCGACTATCTGGCTCCATTATCAGGAGCTTTCAGACCAAGGTCAACCTCGAAGATATGAGTTCTGGTAGACGAGTAATGCTGCCTCGGGTCTTCGTGGGAGGCGCGATTGCGTGCCAGTTTGCGCTCAGTGCGGGTATACGGACGGCTCGCCTTCCGGCCGAGTCTTCCACCGGCGGTGCACCCATAGCCATTGGTCAGGGGCCCGGCGAACAATCGCTTCGATTACATTGGTAAAACGTTGCGTGTTCTCCAGGATGTCGGCCGCACCGTCGCCACTGCGCACCAGCGGCACCGCAGGCTCGTAGCAGAGCCGGTATTTTCCCAGCGAGTTGTCCCACAAGGTATAACCCGGCACGACGGCCGCATCCGTGTGAAGTGCGAACCGGGCCAAGCCCGTCGTTGTGCACGCCGGAATGCCGAAAAAATTAACGAAAACTCCCTCGGAACGCGAGGTGTTGTTGTCCGCGAGGATGCCGACAGCCCCTCCGGAACCCAGAGCGCGCAGGACCGCCCGCACGGAGTCGTTCTTTTCGATGGGCTGATTGCCGAGCAGGCCGCGGTAGCGGTTCACGAGCGCGTCCACGCGCGGATTGTCCACCGGCCGCACCAGGAATCGTATCGGCCCCGCGTAGGCGGAATGTGCGAACGGGCCGAGTTCCCAGCCACCGATGTGGCCGGTGAGAATTAGGACTCCTTTGCCACGCGCCATCCCGGCCTGAAAATGCTCGAAGCCTTCCTGGACCACGACGCGCTCCACGTTTGCGCGATTCAGGCCGGGGAAATGCGCGAATTCCACGGCAAGCCACCCGAGGTTACGCACCATCCTGCGGATGACGCCGTAGCGTTGCGCATCGCTCCAGTCCGGATAGGCCAGGCGCAGATTCTCGATCGCCGCGCGTCGCAAGCGAGGCCGCAGCAGGAAGAGGATACGCGCCAGTCCGCGCCCGGCCATACGGGCCAGCCGCCGCGGCAAAATCCCCAGCCCCTTCAGGAGAAGCCACATCGCCGCGTACTCGAGTCGTTCGCGCATGATCGCAGAATGATTCAGCCTTCAGCGGCGCGGCCGTCCTGTAGCCGTGGGAGGAAGGTTCAACAGAAAGAAACTCACGATCCGGTTCTCGTAGCTGCGCTTTTCATCGTCCAGCATTCCAGCGTAATTCCCGCGGGGCAGCCCAACCTGGTCGTGCGGCAATGGCGAAAGCGAATAAAGCCGGCGCGTCTCCTCGGCCAGGACAGGCTCGTCCATCGCCTCGATAAAAAGCTTCGGCTCGCCGGCTAGCCTTGAAAGTCGCGCCGAAAGCGGCGGCGTGTCGCGGTAGGGCCGCGCCATCCACTCGAAGCCGATCTCTGTCCCACGCTTGACCAGCGGCACAGCCGTGAGGCCGGAATGCGAAGCAAGCAAATCCAGTTCCTGCTGCGGAGTGTCGTAAACGGATTCCACGGCGATCGCAGCAACACGCCGGTCTCCTTCCGCCTCTCCCAGGGCCGCATAGGCGCCGACGTTGGTCCCCCACAACCCGAAGCGGCCCGGGTCCACGTCGTTCCGCTGCGCCACGGCATCAACCGCCGCGCGGAGTTCCAGCACTTCCCGGTAGCCCAGCGTCGATGTTTGGGTGCTGCTGCTCCCCGCGGAGAAATCGAACAGGAAAACGTTGAACTGCTGATCTTGAAGCGCGGTCGCCAGGGTGAGCAGTTGCCCTCGGCCGGTCTGGTACCCGGGACAAAGCAAAATTGTCGGCGCTTCTCGCAGGCCGGGGAAGAACCAACCCTTGCGCGATCCCTCTCCCGGCACCTGATAGGTCACTTCTTCAGGATGACCCGGAAAGTCCGAGAAATCGAGCTGGCTGCGGCTCGGAACGGGCGAAACGACACGATAGAGGAGGATGCCGGAAAGCGCCCCTACCGCTATCACCCAAAAGAACGCGAGGGCAAGAAGGACAACGAGAATCTTCGAGTACCAACGCGTCGGGCGGAGAAACTCGGACAGGAAACCCATGCGTTTGGTGGCTGGGAGACGCTTCCAGCGTCGTTCGGCCGTTCCCTTTCCCACCGGGGTCGTCCACTGCTACGCGTGCCCCGCGAACTGCTGTGCGCAGGCAAACTTCCCCGGTTGGCAAATGTTAACACAGATGATTCCGCGCCACGCCACGCCGCGCCAAAGCGCGCCAAGCCGCCAACTGTTTACCAGTCACCCCTCCAGTATCAAGCTTGGCTTCCGGAATTCTTATCCATCGCCTTCCGTGGCGACCGGCTATAAAATAGCCACGGAAAGCACCCCATCAAATGGGAATCGCTCAACGCCCGATGCAGTCCCATCCTCACCCGCCGCGCTCGATTTCGATTGTGGACCTGCGCCAACTCAGCGTGCGGCAGCTCGAGCCGCTCCTGCAGGAAGAATCGCGCTTCTGGCGCGACGAGCTTCGCTGGGACTACCGCAACTCGATCGATCTCATCCGCCGCTTCGTGGATGCGCGATCCCTCGCCGGCGCCGCCATCCTGGAAAACGGCCAAGTGGCCGGATATGTCTTTTACGTGATTGAGGATTACAAGGGCTTGATCGGCGGACTCTTTGTTTCGCCGCGCTACGACCAACTCAAGTTCACATCGGAATTGCTCGCGGACGTCCTGACGACTCTTCGCGCGGTGCCGCAGATTTCTCGCATCGAAGCGCAGTTGATGCCATTCGGCTGCTCGCTCGACGCCGCGATGGCGGAGCAGGGCTTCCGCCTTTTCTCACGGAATTTCATGATGCTCGATTTCACTGCGGAAGGCGCGAATCTTGCTGAGGCTGCGGCTGGGCCGATTCCGGAACGCGCGGGACCCGGCCTGTTCCTCGAGCGCTGGGAACACGCGCATTTCGATGCCGCCTCGCGGCTGATTCAGCTGGCGTACGCGAATCACGTGGATGGCGAAATCAACGATCAGTACCGCACGCAACTGGGCGCGCTCAAATTCTTGAAGAACATCGTAGTGCTGCCCGGTTGCGGCCAGTTCCTCCCGGACGCATCCTTCGTACTGCGTGCGCCGCACTCCCCCGAACTTACTGGCCTCGTCCTCACCTCCACGGTATCTCCCGGCGTCGCCCACACGACGCAGATTTGCGTCATGCCCGGCTACCAGGGTCACGGCCTCGGGCGCCGCCTCCTCGAAGCGTCGATTCAGGCCCTTCGCGCGAACCGCTACTCGGCCCTATCGCTCACCGTAACCGCCGGCAATGCCCGAGCTTGCCAGCTCTACGAACGCATGGGCTTCCGCGCGATCAAATCCTTCTCCGCCGGAGTCTGCCACACGCGCTAGCCCGCGCCGCGTTTCCACTTCGCGGCGGAAGATCGCAGCGTGGAGGAAAGAGCACAACGAAGAACGGCCGCACACCAGTCTGGGCTAATTGTCGCCCCCGGAGTTCAGCTGGCGAATTGGGTCTCTCCGGTCGCCTACGGCTCCCTGCGAGCCGCAATTTGCACCAGGGCTGCAATCAGAGGCTATGCCGTTCCAGAGGCGCTTGCTAGAGGCTCTAGAGTGCGCGGAACCCGCATGAAATGAGGCGAAATGGACTTCAACTGCCCAAGAACTCTAGTTTCGCTTGTGACAGAAAATGGGGGCGGTTCAGCTGCCCAAAATCTCTAGCTTCGGCTGTGACAGAAAATGGGAGCGGTTCAGAGAGTTGAACGTCGTATGACCCCGTGCGCGGAGCTAGGGGGCAGGCCAGAAACGCCAGCGGACTTTCTTTTGGTCACACGACCATTCGCCCCCGATTGCGATGTCCACGGCACCTTTCAGGAAGATTTTGCTGGCGCCAATTTCCAGTTGCCATCACGGTTCATGCGTCGTCGCGCAATGTTTAACACGATAAGCGCAATCAGCGGATAGCAGGTGATGATCTGCAAACTGATCCCAGCATCACCGTTGACATTAGCAAGGCTGAGGCCAATAGATTTTGCCACCCTGTTTGCAGACATGATCATAAAGAGAGAAATCAAATCCGATAGCAAAAAGTATAGAATTTCAAGTGAGAACACGAAATTCGAAAGAACGACACCGCGCCGAAGGAGCCGAAGCAGCCAGTAACCGCTAAACATCAGGCCAACTAGGAAGAAACCACTAATTGAGGTCATAAGTACGTAGATCGTGCGTTCGTAGGGAAATTCCATGGAATTCTGAATCGTGGGAGCGGCTCGCACGATATCCTCAATTAAGAGCACGAGTCCGAGCACAAAATATACCAAGTTAAGAGCTCCGATGAGCCGAACAACACCCCTGCTCCAGCTTTTCATTTTCCGCTCCGTCGACATTCGCTTTTCGCTTGGCTACGCGTCCTTGTCCGGCTCGCCGTTAATTATGGCATGCCGATTGGGGAGCCGCTTCCTTCATCCCCCCGGCATGCAGAACTCTCTTCGACGTTGGCAATGCATTCGGCGTATTTAATGTTCGCACCCGTTAAGCACGTATATCCCGTCATAGGATTCCCTCGGTTCAAAACCGCGATCACCCCGCAGAAACCATAGTTCATGATCTGCTGAGCCTTGCACTCCTCCTTAAGAATATCGCACAAACCTTCCACGCCGAACCAGCTGAAGGCATTGCCGGAGAGTTCAGCGACGATTGCAGGTGAGAGCGAGGGCCAGGGGAAGCGCTGGGGGTTCTCCGTAGTGGTAGAAGTAACGGGAAGGCCGATAGGGATGGAAATGGACGCGGGAAGGAACCAAAAGAAGGGACCGCATCCCCATCCGTAGTTCCCCATCTCGTCTGAACTGTAGTAGCAGCCGTAGTCTCCGAGTGAACCCCCAAGATCCGTAAGATCCGGTGGATAGTACACTAAGTACGCGCCAGTGGGGTCGGTGTAGCTCATGGGGTTGTTGGCGGGTGGCGAACCTTCCCGCATGCTTTGTGTTTTGCATTCCACACGTGCGGATGATACCACTGGCAGTCTTCACCGTGGAGTAACATGGGGCGATTGGAGCGCTGCGCGCAACGCAGCCCGGGGGTGGCCCATCCTTTGGGCGGGTGGCAGGTCCTTTCGCATTCTCCCTTGACGATCACTCCGAAATAGATGATACCACTGCAATACGTCACCGTTGAGGGAAGGTGTTGCTTTTGCGGGTGCGGGTGCCCGACCCTTCGTCAGAAGGGTCGGTGGTTGTTCCGACAGATGCCCAACAAACTCGTTCGCCACTACGGTCGCGGCCATCTCCATTTTATTACCTTCAGCTGCTACCGCCGTTTGCCATTCTTGCGCTCAGTCCGAGCCAAGAACACCTTCGTTCGCATCCTGGATGAGGTGCGGGAGCGGTATGGCTTCTCTTTGGTTGGCTACGTAGTCATGCCGGAGCATGTCCACTTGCTGCTCAGCGAGCCGAAGCAGGGCACGCCTTCGACAGTGATGCAAGTGCTCAAGCAGCGCGTGTCGCGAAGATTGCGGAGTCCGGGCCCCAGGAAACGGAGAAAGTCCCCACCTTTTGCGGTGCAAAAGATGGGGCACCCCCCGCAGCAACTGCGGCTGCGGTTCGGAGACGAAGATGCGCCGCTGCGCCAGTTCTGGCAGCGCCGCTTCCACGATTTCAACGTCTGGAGCGCAAGGAAACGCAGAGAAAAACTGGAATACATGCAAGCCAATCCGGTGAAGCGGAAACTCGTGGCGCATCCGAAGGAATGGGAGTGGAGCAGCTTCTCTTTCTATTCAAGTCTGAAAAGGGGCTTGATACGCGTTGATCCCGTTCACTGACTCGGTTGGATGGGAGAATTCAGTTCTTCACACCCTTTGAAAAACTTCAAAGGGTGTGGCACCCACGTAAAGTCAAAATCGATCCCCGGCGCCTTTGAGGCGGCCTGCTCGCTTACGAAGGGCCTGCCACCCGCCCGCCGAAGAAAATGTATTCGTTGCTCAGAGCGCCTGAAGGATTTGTCTCATCGACGATTTCGGTCAAGTCTCCTCCGAAGAGTGAGCCGACAACGTCATCCAATCAGCCAGTGTTCCTGGGTTGCCCCTGAAACGTTAGCGAGGCGTATTCCCTCCCGTCCCGGCCGGATAGCCCAATGACTCGAGCTCGCGGAGGCTTCTGGCAACCCGCTCCTTCAGCTGGGCCTCGTCAATCCACTTCGGATTTCTAGCTCGCAGGGATGGATCGGCCTCGTAATCCTCCGCGTCCCAAAACGCTTGCCGGGTGACGCGCTCCACCTCTTCATTCGGGATGACGACGCGCCTGTGCCCCAGGTCGAAATAGTTTCTGCAGTAATGGGCTGCAGTAACTCTGCCGTCCAGGAAGTCCTTCATGAGTTGGCTGTAAACGCAGGCACTCACCTCACCAGAGTTTTCCATTCTCAACGACCCCTTGGATTTGCTGTGGACTCAACTTCCACGCGGCTACCATGTTGCCATCCTCATCGAAGATGACGGCCTTCCCGGTTGCCTGGTCCAAAAACACCTTGTAGCCCGCCTGACCGCGGTATTCTATGCCATCGTATTCTGCGGTGTTCGGTCCCTGCACCACGTCTTCGAGCGCCTGTTGAAATTCCGCACCGGTCTGTTTGTTCCAGTTTCCGCTCATATCGAAATCGTTGGCGTGCTGGCTGAACGCGTGCTGCAGGCTATCCATCGGGTAGAAGAGGCCGATAGATTTGAGATCGTCGCCTGCTTCCACCTGATCGAGACGGACCTTGTTCGCGAGGTCAATCGTCTGCCTATTGCTCAGCCGACTCAATTGCTGGTCGGAGATGCTGGTTTGAGATTTCAGGTATGCTCTGGCGTTGGCCATCTGTTCTGGGTCGTTCGCGAGTGCTTTCTCAAGGTTGGAGTTTGTAACGAAGTGCCCGTAGTTAAAATAGTTCTTAAGTCTCTGCCAAAAGCACCCCTTGCCTGTGTCTTCGTCGCAGTGCCCATCCATGTCGCGGAGGGACATTGGGTTGTTTTTTGCGTAGCTATATAGGTTCAGGGTCTGGGGGTCTTCGAGATTTGCATAGGGAACTGGGCTGGGGCGGTCGCTCCAGTCCGGCGACATGAAGCGGCCCATCGTGGAGGAGTTGTAGCGCGCGCCGAAATTGTCGAGGCCTGATTCGGTGTCGCGTTCCTTGCCGGTGAATTTGTAGTGCGAGTCGCAGGTGTCGGTGTACCAGCGCTCGCCGCCGTAAGGATACAGGTCAGCGTCGTAGCACTTCGTGGCGGTGGTTTGTCCGCTCGGGACTTCGGCGATGGAGCGCGCGGTGCCGAGGTGGTCGGAGAAATTATAGAAGACGTTGCTGGAGGCATCGCGGCGGGCGATGCGCGCGCCGCCGAAGAAAATGTATTCGTTCGTGATCGTGCCCGAGAGATTGGACTCGTCGAGCACCTCACCACCAGGCCTATACCAGTAGATGGTTCCGTTGCTTTTCTCGACGCGCTGGCCGTCGCCATCGTACGCGTAATTCACTCCGGCAGTGGACAGCACGTGATCTTCCGCGTCGTAGGAATAGCTGCTGCCATTCGGCATGGCGGTGATGTTCCCCGCCGCGTCGCGGGCTAGGCGTGCGATCACAGACAACTTATCAGAAAACGTCCCGTCTGTCCCTGGTTTCCAAAGCGCCACTCGGATTATGCCTGAACCATCTCTGCCAGAGTTTCTGCCCCACCCACCCAAGCAAGTACCACTGGAGGAAGGAAAAGAGCATCACTGCCACTAGCAACCATCCCCCGCCTGAGATTCCGACAAAGAATCCGTTAATGAGCTGGTGTGGCGAGAGCACCCGCACCACAGCAGTGGCCAGCGCGAATGAGGGGAACTCGACGTAAAACATAACTCGGAAGAATGGGTACACCAGACCCGACTCCACAACGGCGATTGAGTGCCCCCAAAACGTGTAACCCGTACCTGCTGGATGACCCAAGGGATCGGGACGGAAAGGGTACGAAGCCTGAGCGAAGGCGATCCAAAAATAAACCCAGAAGCAGAGATTCGCTATTAGAAGCACCTTCACGAGTTTGCCCATGCGCCTAGACTCCACTTGTTTAGACATCGCTCTGCCTCCTTGAGTTCCCTCGGCACTACTGTTGCGGAGGCTTGTAATTGTCTGGCGGCATCTCGTTGTAGTTGTGGTGGGACTCGATCCCTTTTTGTCCTCTGGCCGGGTCCAACGCACGTACGGCATCTTCCCCGATGATTGAGTCCCGCATGTTCGCTCTCGTGCCTGCTGGCGCACCACCGAACATTTCGCCCCAGATGTGGCCCAACACCTCGTGCCCAAACTCCTCGGCAGTATTCGCTTGAGGGATGCCCTGGTTCACTGCATCTTGGTCATAGACGAAACCCGGCTTGCGAGTGGGATCGATGAACGCCTGTGGAGCATACCCCTGGCTCGGAGTGAAGCTTACCGAACCTCCATTCAGTGCGATGCCGTTCGCCCAGAAAGAAGGCTTGGCATATTGATCGTAACTGACACTGATCGTGTCCTTGCTCTGCACTAGGTCTGCGAGTTTAGAAGCATTCGGACTCAGCGCGCGGAAGGCGTTGATGTCGCCCGTGATTGCTATCTGAGTTTCGGTCGTAGTCCAGTGGAAGAGTCCCAAGAAACTATGCTGAGTCGTTGTCGTTTGGGTAGTGACCTGCGACGCCGCTTGAGCGTTCCCCGTCGCGGCGGCAGCATCCGCTTGGCACTGTTGAGTGTTGTTTAGACAATCGATCTTGTGGCCGTCGGCATCTCTGAACGTCACCGGGTTGTTGAGCGAGTAGGCGTACAGATTCCAGCTCTGCGGATTCTTGTGGTTGGAATACGATGGCGAATCCGGCGTCATAAACCTGCCCAGGCTCGAAGCGTTGTACCTGGCCCCGAAGTTATCCAACCCTGATTCGCTGTCCCGTTCTTTGCCGGTGAATTTGAAGTGGGAGTCGCAAGTGTCCGTGTACCAGCGCTCGCCGCCGTAGGGATACAGGTCGGCGTCATAGCACTTCGTCGCGGTGGTTTGCCCGCTCGGGACTTCGGCGATGGCGCGCGCCGTGCCGAGATGGTCGGAGAAATAGTAGAAGACGTTGCTGGAGGGATCGCGACGCGCGATGCGCGCGCCGCCGAAGAAAATATATTCGTTGGTCAGCGTGCCCGAAAGATTGGTTTCATCCAGTGCATCGCTACCTGCGCCATGCCAGTAAATTGTGCCGTTGCTCTTCTCGACGCGCTGGCCGTCGCCATCGTAGGTGTAGTTCACTCCGGCAGTGGACAGCAGATGATTCTCCGCATCGTAGGAATAGCTGCTGCCATTCGGCATGGCGGTGAGGTTGCCCGCGGCGTCGTAAGTATCGGCCGAGAGTTGATTGTTGGCGTTCACGCTGCCGCCGGGGCCGGGGCTTTCCTGCGTGCAGCCCGTATAGGACGAGGGCGACGCCGTGCCCAGCAGATTGGCCCACGGATCGTAGCTGTACTGCTCACCCCAGCACTTCGTCGAACTCGTCGCGTAGGTGGCGTTGGTCTGAGCGATGTACAGCCGATTCAGCGTGTCATAGATAAAAGTCTGCGAGCGCAGATTATCGATATTGTTCGTGATGCTCATGACGTTCCCGTTGTCCGCGCCTGGATTGAAATTGTAGCTGATGTCGAGGATGTTGCCCACGCCGGAAGCCGTGCAACTGCTGAGCGGCGTGCCGCTGGAATTGACGGAGATGCGGCAGGGCTGCAAGCGGTTGTTGAAATAGGCGCTCGTCAGCAACATCGAACTATTCAGCAGCGACGCCACCTCCCCCGGAGCCTCGGGCCCTCTGCCCCGCCCGCCGGGAGTTGCCATTCGCAGCATCGGATAGACTTATGGTGGGGGACAACTATTGGTGCATTTTGCAAGTCCGGGGGCTCATTTTATCCTCTTCGCCGAGAAGCTCAATGGTGATTGGAGAGAGGTACCACCGCGCATGTGCCCAACGGGCGTGCACACTTGCAAGCCTCCCTTCGTTTTTTTCATCGCCCTCGAACGATGCACAGCCTTCAATAATCCACGAGTCATTCGGCGGATAAAAGCTCACCTTTGACGGTAGGAACTGCCTCAACGCCCGCCCGCTTTGCATCCTCTTGGCAAAAACTTCCTCGCTCTCCCCCGGCTGGTGGTCAATCATTTGGTAGAGAGCTCTCCAGTCTCTCCGTATTTCATCCGAAACGAGATCGTCCATGGATTGTATAAGCCTACCTCTTTGGTATCCTGGAACCGCACCGTATATGCCTTCTTCGTCGGCGTTGGCGGCCTGGCGTAGCACGGCAAGCGGCATAACCAGTAGCGCGACTGCGGCGATGGTCTTGATGCTCATGTGGCGACGCTGAGATGGATCGTCAGCTCCTGAGTCGCATGCTTGTTGAGGCGAACTCGAAGCTCGTACATGTTCATACCGGGTGCCGACACCCGGATATAGAACAGCTTTCCAGTCGCTCGTTGTTCCAACGAAAAATGTCCCTGCTTGTCAGTCTTCGTGGATGCGAGCACTGTCTTCCAGTCAGAACTACATAGTTCAACCGTCGCTCCGCTTATTGGCTCGTCTGTACCCCAAGCAATAGTATTACCAGCCAGTGCGTGACTTACGGAGACCTCTTTCTGAATGACAAGCTCGGTCGCGTACACGGTCCCTACAGCGAAGAAGAGAACCGCTGCCAGCAGTGCGAACTGATATGAAATTCTCATGGTCATTTCTTGATGATGATGGAGTACGATCCCTGGGGACGTGGATCGTCCGCTCGCCCTCCGGCACCCGTGTTGTATTGCTTCAAGTATGGGCGCTGATCTCTCAAAGTCATTTCTCGCTGGCGGGTGGCGAACCTTCCCGCATGCTTTGTGTTTTGCATTCCACACGTGCGGATGATACCACTGGCAGACTTCACCGTGGAGTAACATGGGGCGATTGGAGGGCTGCGCGCAGCGCAGGCCGGTGGCCCGCCTTTCATTTTTCTCTTGATGGCGCAGCAAGGCTGGATGATACCACTCCTATAGAACACCCTGGAGTTACGATGGCGGGGGCGAGGTTACCAAGGCAAGGCCCGGGCTACCTGTTCCCCGTTTGGCGCCATTCGTCCCTCACACGGTTACCCATGGGGAAACACACTTGCCCGAAACGGTTGCTGTCCTCCCAGGCCATCTTTACTCTATGTAGACGGGGCTGTCCTAGATCTCTGACCGAGGTGTTTTGCCTCCCGCCCCTGGACAACCATGAGCCTGCCGGAGCCGGGTCCTAGCGCCGCAAAGCCTAACGACGGGGAAGAAGTCTTCGTGCCACGGCCACTTCATCTGGACGTGCTCGCGCGCAGGGAACGCAGCCTGTGGAGGACCGCGATCCTCCTTCTGGCTGTGCTGGCGCTCGGATTCGCCTTCGCTTCCCGCCCGTGGATTCGTAATCTTCCATACAATCTGGAAGCCTTGCCGGCGGGGCTCGTCGTCCTGGTGGTCTTGTTCGGCATCTACGCCTGGGTGAAGTCGCGGGAAATTGCCGAACTGCGCGGGCTCGTGCGCGGGATCGAGCAAGGCAAGATCACGGCGGCGGCGAGCGAGAAGCAGCTCGGCCAGCTCTTCTCACTGATTACGCGATCGCAGCAGGGCTATCGAGACCTGATCGATACTTTCGATGATCTGCTCTTCTCCTTTTCTCTTGAGGGCGAGATTCTCGCGGCAAACAGAAGTTTCGCCGATCTCTTGGGGAAGCCGTTTCCCGAGCTGATCGGCCGTCCGCTTTCCCACTACGTGGAACTTCCCCAGGGCGGCGGGTTGGAATCGGCCGAGCAGCTTTTGCCTCGCTTTCTGGAGCGCCGCCAGTGGAGCGGGGTCGTCTGCGTGCGGCTGAAGAAGGAAGGCTCGCTCCGCTACTTCGATTGCGTTTTTCATGCGATGGTGCGTGAGGGCGCGGTTTACGGGATCAGCGCGCTGGCCCGGGACATCACGGTCGAGCGGCAGAGCGAGGCCCGCTTCACGGAACTGTTCGAGACTTTGCAGGAAGGCGTTTACGTCGCGGAAGCCGACGGTCGCATTCTCGACGCCAACCCTGCGCTGGTGCGCCTGCTGGGGTACGCGAGCAAAGACCAGCTTCTGGGCGTGGCCATCGCCGATTTGTATTGCGATCCCGCGCTCAGCCGCCGCGACCGCGACGAACTCGAACGGGAGGGCTTCAATCGCGGCCACGAAATTGCGCTTCGCCGGAGGGATGGAGCGGTGGTCACCGGATTGCACTCCGCCTCGGTCATTCGCAATGAATCGGGCCAAATCGTGCGTTGCCACGGAACCGTCGCGGACCTAACGCAGCACAAGAAGATGGAGCGCAGCATCCAGCGGGAACGCGAATTCGCGCGCCGCCTGATGGACAGTTTGCCCGATCTGGTCTACGTGCTGGATCGCGAGGCGCGTTACACCTTCGCCAGCCCGAGTATCCAGGAGACGCTCGGCTATACTCCCGAAGAGGTCGTCGGAATGCACTTGGGCGAGCGTTCTGATCCCGAGGACCGCGGCGCCATGCTGAGTCTCTTCGAGGACATCATGGTGGGCCGCGTGACGCAAGGCACAATCGAGTATCGCACCAGACATAAGAACGGCGATTGGCGGCTGATGCGCACTTGCGTCCGCCCGATCGCGGATGCGGACGGGCAGATCGAGGGCGTGATCGCTTCCGCGCGGGACGTCACCGAGCAACGCCGGCTCGAACAGCAACTCGTTCAGACCGAGCGATTGGCCGCGATGGGACAGATGATCGCGGGTGTCGCCCATGAACTGAATAATCCACTCACCGCGATTCTTGGCGTCACCGAACTGCTGCGCGATTCCACCGCCGACGATTCCCTGAAGCGCCAACTCGATTTGGCCTACCGGCAGGCGCGCCGTGCGGCGCATATAGTGCAGAGCCTGCTTGCGTTTTCCCGGCCCGCTACTCCGCAGAAGGCGCTCGTCAATCTGGCCGACCTGCTTCAGCGGACTTTGCAGCTCCATGAGTACGCGCTGCGGACCAATAACATATCGGTCGAGTACGTCCCGCCGAAGGACCTGCCCCCGGTCCTGGGCGATGCAAACCAGTTGATGCAGGTCTTCTTGAATCTCATCGTCAATGCCGAGCAGGCCATTCGCGAAGTGCGCGACCGCGGTACGATACGCGTTCGCCTGGAATCGCACGGCGACTCCGTTTGCCTCTCCGTCGAGGACGACGGCGTGGGCATTCGCCGCGAGGTGCTTCCCAAGATTTTCGATCCGTTTTTTACCACGAAGCGCCCCGGCCGCGGGACGGGCTTGGGGCTGAGTATCTCGATGGCCATCGTGCGCGAGCACAACGGAAACATCGTGGCTTCGCCGCTGCCGAACGGCACGCTCGTAACCGTGACATTGCCGGTCGGCAAACTGGCTCCCGTCGTTGCTGAGGATTCGACGCCGGCGAAAGTTCGCGCCGCGGATACGCCGGCGTCGCCGCTTGAAGGGCGGAGCGTACTCGTGCTGGACGATGAGGAAGGGATTCGCGAGCTGATCGAAGATGGTCTCACCGCGCGCAGTATGTCCGTGCGAGGAGCCGCAACGGCGGAGGACGCGATTGCGCTGGCCCGCGACACCACGTTTGACGTCATCCTTTGCGATTTGAATCTGAAAGACGCGCAGAATGCGAGCGGTACGATTCCGCCGGAGGGCCTTCGCAGGCGCTTGCTCGAGGCCGCTTCGGCACATGGGTCAGCGCAACCTCTGTTTTTCTTCATGACGGGCGACCTCGTGGACGCGGCCCTGATGGAGCGACTCGCCCTCGGGGGGAACCGGATCATTCAGAAGCCGTTCCGCATCTCGGAGCTTGCAGCGGCGCTCGCCGACGCATTCCACGCGGGCGTCTCGGGCAATAGAACCGAGACCTTTGTCGGTTGAATTGCGCTGAAATGCTTTACGGAAAGATGACCTGAGATCCTCTTACGGCTTGGGCGCCGTTGAGGAGGTGGCGTCCGCGGAAGGTTGGTCCACACCGAAGTCCCACACGTTGAGATCGGCCCCATCGGCAGTGAATTCCAGGAATGCATACTCGCCCGGCGGCAATTTTTGATTCATCGTATAGCGGTATACGCCCGGAGCCACCGGCCACGATTCAAATGCGAACTCGTCGGCCTGGTACGAGTGTGTGCCCACAACCGCGTTGCTGCTCTCGGTTTCCAGTTGCCTGCTGTTTCCTTTCAACCTTGCTTGCACAAGGACCAAATGCGGCTCGCGCTCATTCTCCGTCCGCATCCAAAACTCCGCGTCCCCCGTTGTCAGACGAAGCGGCGCCCGTTTACCAGGCAGCGCGACGTGCCACTTGGACGAAATCGCCGCCGGAATCCCCGACACCACGCGCTCAACCTCGCGCCCCAAATCGAGTTTGGAGACGGCCGGGTCCTGTCTCATCGTTAGGACCTTCCGGTTCTCCACGGCGAACATGCCAAATCCGTCGGGCAGAAATACTCCCGGCTTGACCTCCAGGCTTGCGTCGATTTCATCCACGGCTGCGGCTTCCTCAGCCGTCCGGGCGCGTCGAAGCTTTTCCTCAAGCGCCTGGTCTTGCTGTTCCTGTTCAACCTCGGCCTTTTTCGTGGCGTCCCAATCCACTAGGTCCGTGGGAATCTCTTCCCATTCTGCGCGCTCGACGCTCCAGTAGCGCACGCGGTCGCCGACAATCGAATATTCGCGCGCAATTTGGAAATTGCCGTCCTTGAGAATGAGCTTCTTGCCTTTGGGAATCGGCGCGGGGAGGTTGTCGGAGCCGCCCGAATTTTGCTGGGCGGCGGCAGGTTGCGATCCGGAATCGCTGGTTTGCGTTCGTCCCTGTTGGGGTGCCGCAAGTTCAAGGATCAGGGCGCAAGCGAGGGCCGCGAGCGGCAAAATCGCCGCGCTTCGGCTCGATCTTGAGTTCTGTTCCATGGGTCGCGATCCACGGGCGATTTCGGGACCTAAATCTTGGATGCTTCTCGTCTGCGTGAGGTTTGGCAGGCCCCTGTGGAAAGCATAGTCGCCTGAGCGGTCCGGTCGCAAGCCCCACCTTTCGGCGATGCTACGCGGTTCCAGGGCATGGTGAAGTCGAGCAGGGGAAAGGCCAGCTTGAACTGCCACTTTCCTACAGGCGCGATACGGTGGCGGCCATAAAGGACGCGGTGGGCAAGGGAATGACTCTCGACCTGGCCAAGCAGGCGATCGACTTCAGCAAGTACTTGAGCATGTCCGGTTATGCGGCGGGGAATCCTCTCGCAATCGAACGCGCGTACGACGAAATCACGGGGATGCCAATGGAATGATGCTCAAAAGTTTGAGTAAGAGATGAGAGAAAAGAGTACTGCCGGCCTGTTCGGGGGGCCGCAAGTCGACCTCTCAGGTTGCGGCGGGATTCATGTGCTGGCAGCGCGGCGCGAGGATCGCTAAAACCATCAGGTCGGAATCCGTGTAGAACCACTGCTCCGCTTGCTGGCCCGCGGCCTCTGCCGCTCGCGTGATATAACCGAGATGCTTGCTGCGCGCGAGCGACCGCAAGTGTTCCAGGCAAATCCCCGTTAGCCCCGAAACTTCATCTTCGGTGAAGAGCTTCTGACTCGAACGGACGGTAACGCTCATCTCGCCTCTCAAACGTGGCCTCGGAAGATTGGATGCTGAATTGATGCTAAATGTTTCTCGAAATTTCAAGCAATAGTGATTCCGTTCCGGTTGTCCATTGCTGCACGACCAGCAAGAAGCACGCAAAATGCGCGGTCGGAAGGAGTTAGTGCAAGAACGATTTGCAAAGAGCGGGAATGCGGAGTGTCTTTTTCGAACTTCGAGGCGAAAGAATTTCCGCAAATGGAAATTTCCTACATATTTGCGTGGGAACCAGCGTCAGTAGCGCGACTTGCACTCGAAACCCGCATGGCTCAACGCAGGGAAGATTCCGCGCTTCATTTGTTTCTGATGCGCCACGCTGATTCGCGCCGCGCGGTGCCGGATCAGAGTTTCTGGCCGCCCGCGCGCTCTAACGCGCTGGCGAGTTGCAAGACGCGCTCTTCGCTGAAGGCGGGGCCGTAGATTTGCATTCCGATGGGCAGGCCTTCCGGCGATTTGCCGCAGGGGACGGAGATGCCCGTCAGGCCCGCAAGCGATCCCGTAACTGTATATATATCAGCAAGATACATGGCCAGTGGATCTTCCGTGCGCTCGCCCAACTTGAAAGCGGGTACCGGGGAAGTCGGCGTAACAATCGCATCGACTTTGGCGAAGGCATCGGCGAAATCGCGAGCGATGAGTGCGCGAACTTTCTGCGCGCGGAGGTAATAAGCGTCGTAGTATCCGGCGGAAAGCGCGTAGGTGCCGAGGACGATGCGCCGCTTCACCTCGGGGCCGAAGCCGCGCCCGCGCGTCTTCTGATACATCTCAACGAGCGTATTGCCGGGGACGCGCAAGCCGTAGCGTACCCCATCATAACGCGCGAGGTTCGAGCTGGCCTCGGCCGTGGCGATGATGTAGTACGCGGCGATGGCGTAATCCGAATTCGGCATCTGGATTGGAACGCGCCGGCAGCCCAGGCCTTCGAGCAGGCGGATTCCCGCTTCGACCTTCTCGCGCACCACGCGGTTCATCCCTTCGGGAAAACATTCCGCGGGTACGCCGATGCGCAGGCCGCGGACTGGCCGATCGAGGGAGGCGTGATAGTCCGGGACGGGCGCGGCCGCGGCAGTGGAGTCCTTCGGATCGCGTCCGGCAATGACGCCAAGGACGGTGGCAATGTCGCGGACAGTACAGGCAAACGGCCCAACGCGATCCAGCGACGACGCGAACGCAATCAGGCCGTAGCGCGATACGCGGCCGTAACTCGGCAGCATCGCCGGGATGCCGCAAAGCGCCCCGGGCTGGCGGATGGAGCCGCCGGTGTCGGTGCCGAGCGATGCGACGGCGAGTTCACCGGCGACGACGGCGGCCGAGCCGCCGCTTGAACCGCCGGGAACGCGATCGGGCGCGACAGGATTGCGCACGGGGCCGTAAGCGGAGTTCTCGGTGGAGCTGCCCATGGCGAACTCATCGCAATTGGTCTTGCCGAGAATGACGGCGCCGGCCGCTTCCATGCGCTCGACGGCGGTGGCGTCGTAGGGCGGGCGATAGTGCTCGAGGATGCGCGAGCCGCAGGTGGTCGGGACGCCGCGCGTGCAGAGGACGTCCTTGATGGCCACAGGCACGCCCGCGAGCGGCGGGAGGCTTTCGGCGATCGCGCCTTTGGCGATGAGCGCGTCGATGCGTTCGGCCTGGGCGAAGGCGCGCGTGGGGCACAGCGCCAGGTAGGCGTTCAGCTTGGGATTGTGACGCGTGATGCGGGTGTAGAACTCCTCTGCCAGTTCATGCGCCGAGATCTTCTTCGCAACGAGCGCTTCGCGGACGGTTCCAATGGTCCAGTGTATGTCGGCCGGCATGGCGCTATCTCTCGATCACCTTGGGGACGCGAAAATAGGGAGGCGCCGGATCAGGCGCGGCACCAAGCGCTGTGTCCCGGACGTCGCAAGTGACGACGACATCCTCCCGCAGCGGCGTGCCCTGCTCGGCGCTCGGCCCGAAGAAGGCTTGCGCCATAGGCTCGACGTTCGACGTGTCGATGGCATTCAATTGCTCGACGTAAGTGAGGATCGAATCGATCTGGCGGCGAAATTTCTCGACTTCCTCCTCGCTCAACTCGAGATAAGCGAGCGCCGCGACCTTCAGCACGTCTTCACGCGTGATCTTCATGGCTGGGATGCGACTCCTGCGGGAGTGGGCGTCTTCGGCGGATACTTGCGCGCGACGTAGTCGTCCACAAGGGACTCGAAGGAGGCCGCAAGCTCGGCGTAATTGCCTTCGAGCGTCACTGCTTTTTCGCCGTCGATGTAAACGGGGCAGCGCGGAGCCTCGCCGGTACCGGGAAGGCTGATGCCGATATTGGCGGCCTTCGATTCGCCGGGGCCGTTTACGATGCAACCCATGACGGCCATGGTCATGGTCTCGACGCCGTCATATTTTTCCTTCCATTCGGGCATTTTGTCGCGGATGTATCCTTGAACGTGTTCGGCCAATTCCTGAAACGTCGTGCTGGTGGTGCGGCCGCAGCCGGGGCACGCTGTAACGGAAGGCGCGAAGGAGCGCAGGCCCAGGGCCTGCAGCAATTCGCAGGCGGCGTACACCTCTTCGCGGCGATCGCCGCCCGGAGCCGGCGTGAGTGAGATGCGAATCGTATCACCGATGCCTTCATTGAGAAGCACGCCCATCGCCGTGGCCGACCAGATCGCGCCCTTCATCCCCATTCCGGCCTCGGTGAGGCCGAGGTGCAGAGGCTGGTCGGTCTTGCGGGCGAGATCGCGATAGACGCGAATCAGATGCTGCGGCCGGGAGAGTTTACAGGAAATGATGATTTGGTCGCGGCGAAGGCCGGATTCCAGAGCCAAATCGGTGGATTCGAGCGCCGACAGAACCATGCAATCGTCAATGATGTCGTCGGAAGTTTTCCCCAAGTCGCCGTCGGTATTCTCCTGCATCTTGCGCATCACAAGCTCTTGATTGAGCGAGCCGCCATTCACGCCGATGCGGACGGGTTTCCCATTGTCCACGGCGATCTTGCAGATCGTGGCGAATTGTTCGTCGCGGCGGACGCCGGCGCCGACGTTCCCGGGGTTGATTCGGTATTTGTCGAGAGCTCGGGCGCACGTGGGATATTTCGTGAGAAGAACGTGGCCGTTGTAATGAAAATCGCCGATGAGCGGCGCGGTGCAGCCGGCGTCCAGTATGCGGCGCTTGATTTCGGGCACGGCTTCGGCCGCTTCGGGAATGTTCACCGTGATGCGGACCAGCTCGGAGCCGGCTTGCGCAAGCTCGACGCATTGCTTGGCGGTCGCGGCGGCGTCCACCGTGTCCGTGTTGGTCATGGACTGGACGACGACGGGCGCGCCTCCGCCGACCAAGACGTGGCCGGCGCGCACGGTGTGCGTCCTCTTGCGAATTAGAGCGGGGACGAACATTTCAGCCTTTTCGTATTCTGCATGATAGCAGCCCTGCGGTTGAGGCTCCAAGTCCGACCGCGCGTCGGCCGTCGGGGCCTCACGAGAGCGACATCAGGAACAATACCCTGCCAATCTTTGAGCGCTGAATCTAAGAAACTTGCGTTCCGACTTTCCGTGACGCTGGCTAAGAAGAGCGCCCAAGATCCTTGGATTCAATATCTGCGCGGATGCGCTTTGGGATGTTAGGATGCGGGCATGGAAGAACTGAAAATCAATCCCAGGGATTTAGCAAGCGTGGCATTGGATGGAGCTTGCCCGAGGTGCGCTTGGATCCTACTGCGCTATAAGGGTGACATGCCTTTTCAGATTGGGTTCCCGGGGATTTTTATCGCGTTGGACCGCTACACGAAGGATCTCGTTCGCGGGTCGTTTGCGAGTAGTGGGAGGCTGCCCGATTGGTTTCCGGAGATCGGCACAGTCAAGGGGATTGTCTCCGAGGACGAATTGCGCTGGAGCCGCTATTTCCGTGTGGACAAGAAGCTGAGAACAACGCTGCGCGGGTCGCCGGACGACATTTTTCAGCTCGACGACGGTTCCTTTCACATCGTGGATTACAAGACGGCGAGATTCACGGAGGCGCAGGACGCGCTCTATCCCATGTACGACGTGCAGTTGAACGGGTATGCGTACATCGCGGAGGCTACGGGGCACGTGCCTGTTTCGGGGCTGTCATTGATTTATTTTGAGCCGCAGACGGAGACCACACGCGGGAAACGCGCGGGCGCCCCGGCGACGGGGGCGTGGCTGGAATTCCGGGCGACGAGGAAGAAGGTGCCGCTTGCTGCCCAGGGGCGGATACCGGCATTGTTGGCGCGGGCGCGCGAGATTTTCGATTTGAAGACGGTGCCGGCGGGCGTAGCAGATTGTAAGAATTGTGAGAGAGTCGAGAATTTCTTGAAGGTCGCAAGATGACCCAGCATCTCGAGTTGCTGGTCAGGCCGTGCCGATCATTCGGAACTACTGGATTCTTCAGGCCGCAAGGGACGCAGCCCCCAGAATGACAAAACTGGGGTGTGAGCCTGCGCTCAGCGATTGGGCTTAGTGGGTCGCGACGCAACGGGAGCTTGGCCGCCGCGAAAGATGGAATTGAACAGGCAAACCGCCGACAAGAAGTGCCGCTCCCGGTAGCAACACCCAGTTGGCTAACCCAATGAGGAACGCAGAGAGGATGATGTCACGGCCAGCGTGTCTATCGAAGGTCAACGCAAAAGGGAAGAGCACCAGGAAAAGGCCCAAGTAGGGCACGACAGGGAAAACGATGGAAGAAAACACGGCGCGCCACGAGCCGCCGGCGCGATGTGAGAGAAGAGCCCCCAGGGCCCCGACGAACGGCAACGAAAACAGCCAGGGAATGTAGATTGTTGCGACGGGAGTCATGCGAGGAATGCCGCTCGATGGGACAACCAGAGGCCACGGACCGGAAAGCTGAATCAACGCAAGCAAACCCATCGAAATTGAAAGCGTTAAGAGGGCCGGCAACCACAATTGCCTGACGCGGTTGGACATGATGTTTTCCTTCCTTCGAGCGGTTTGAATTCTGCAGCGAAGATCGTGCCAATCTTTGACCTCGCAGAGGGCGCGCTCGGCGGCGTCCTCCTCAGTAAATCCTCGCCCACGCAAATCTTCAAACGCATCGTCGAGATGTGCGGCGAGCTCTTCGATCACTTCGTTGCGCTCGCGAGGTTCAAGCGCGAGGCCAGCGAGTTGGCGGCGCACGAGTTCTTGCCAATCAGGCATGAGACACCTTGGTGAGACGCCGCAGTGCGCGGAAGAGTTCGGCCCATTCCTCGCGGATCGGCGAGAGTTTTTCCTTCCCCACGGACGTGAGGCGATAGCAACGGCGGCGGCGGCCTGAGCCGCTGGTCTGCCAGGCGCCGCGGACCCATCCGCGCTTCTCCATGCGGTAGAGCAGTGGATAGAGGGAGGCGAGAGTGAAGCGCAGCGCGCCGCGTGTTTGCTGCTCGATGCGGCGTGCCAGTTCATAGCCATGCAGCGGGCCGTCTTTGAGAACGCTGAGGACAGCGAGTTCGGCGGTGCCGCGTTTGATCCCGGTGCCGATCATGGGAAGCCTCCCCATGTATAGGACTCTTATATATGAAGCCGCGCGCAGTCAATAGCCCGAAGGTACAGGTATGCGGAGATGTGTAGGTGACGCAGCTATCCTGCCGGTTTCGGTAGGAGCATGCCGGGCTGGGCAGGCCGGGCGGAGGCGGCGCCCCGATGGAATCGGGACTCGCGAAAACCGCCCGTTTCTAGCTCACTACGAGGGCGCGTTTCCTTTGAGACCGAGGGCGGCGGCCGCGGATTTCATCGCGTCGAGGCAATTGGCGATGTGCTCTTCCAGTGGTACGTTCAACTCGGCCGCGCCTTGAACGATGTCCTGACGGCTGACACCGCGAGCGAAGGCTTTGTCCTTCATCTTGCGCCTCACGGAATCCACCTCCACATCCAGGAGGCTCTTGCTCGGCTTGATCAGGGCGCAGGCCGTGAGCAGGCCAGAGAGTTCATCGCAAGCAAAGAGAGTGTGCTCGAGGCGAGACTTGCGCGAGACGCCGGTGTAATCGGCGTGAGAGAGAATGGCGCGGATAACCTCTTCCGGATAGCCGCGCTCGCGGAGGATGGCCGCACCGGCCGAGGGATGACCCTCGGTGGCGCTGCGCTCGGAATTGGGCCAGCGCTCGTAATCGAAGTCGTGAAGCAGGGCGGCGAGTCCCCAGAGATGGTCGTCCTCGCCGAAGCGGCGCGCGTAGTGGCGGACGCACGCTTCGACGGCCAGGGCGTGTTTGCGCAGGCTTTCATTCTGCGTGTACTCGCAGAGCAGCTCCCAAGCTTCTTTACGAGAAGGCATTTCGCACCTCTGGGACCTACTTCTTCCCCATAGGCTACCGCAACATTTACGGAAATCGAGGGTTTTTAGCGGAATCCGGATGGGGGGACAGCGTGAGGAAGGGAGAGGAAAACGGGAGGAATAGGTCCAGAAAAGACTCAGGGTGAATAAGAGTGGAACAAATGCGTCAAAATGACACAAAAGGACAAAAATAGTTCTTGACAAGAATCCCGCGCGACCGCAGTATTGCGAACGCGCCAGCTCTTTGCCTCCCCCCAGAGTCACAGCTCCTCCCATCCGCATGCCGGAATAGTATGCGAGGCGTCCGGTGTCGGAACAAAACGGCAACAAGAGCCCTATGCAACAAGAGGATATGGATCGGGAAGTAGTTCGATGCAAGATGTGCGGGCTGGTGCAGTACCGGACCCGCACGGGGAACTGCCGTCGGTGCGTGCGCCTTTTGCCGCCGAAGCTGGAGTATCTAATTCCGCCTCCGGCTCCGCAGGAGTTGCCGGGCGACGATCGGCAGCTCTTCGAAAAGTGGCCGAACCGCGAGACCGTGGAGAATATCGGGCAGCGCATCCGGCAGTTGCGCGAATCGCGCGGGATGACGCAGAGCCAACTCCAGGCGCGCTCGCGTGTGTCCCGGTCGTACCTATCGCGGATCGAAAGTGGCCAGATGACGCCGAGCCTCGGAACGCTCGAGAAGATTTCCGAAGCGCTGGGCGTGGGCTTGAACCGCTTCTTTATACCTGAGTCGAACGGGGAGACACTGTTCGAAGACCCGTTCATTCAGGGGCTGCGGCCGTTTCTACGTCAGTTGGACTGGGAGCAGTGGCAATCCATCCTCAAACGGCTGGCGGCGATCAGCGATCACGTTTCGAGCGGGACGGGGCAATTGCGGTCCATGCCGCAGCCCCAGCCGGTGCGTGTGAATCCGGTGGCGCGGCGTCCAATGAATTCGGCGATTGCGAACCAGCGGTAGCGCAGTTCGAACGGAACGATAATTTTCTCAGCGGACGGCACGGCTACTCTCGACCGAGGGACGCCGCGCCGTCCGCTTTTGTTTCTCTTGAGGTTGAAGGCCCTGTGCGGCAAGCCGGTCCAGAATTCTTCACAAGGCCTCGCAATCCGACCCGGATGACGCTACTTATCTCTGCGCGCCTCCGTGTACTCTGTCGGACAGCGTTATCTTTTTGTGGGTGTATGCCGCCCGAAGGCCTGGGCGAAAAATAATTAACACAAAGGTCATTGAGAAGCACAGAGAAACCCATGTCGACCGAAGCAATTCATACGGCTTGCGCGCAATGTGGACGAGGGTTGCCCTGCCGAGAGATTCAGGGCATAGGCTGGAGCGTTGCGTTAATCAGGCGCGGGTCGGCGAAGTCCGTGCGATCACCCGCGTGTTTGCCGGCGACAGGCAGCAGGCGGGCCGTGAGCGGCTTCGACCATTTCACAGAGAGGCTCGCGACATCGCCGAGAATCCTTTCGAGTTGTTGCTGCGAAGCGTCGCCGGGCAAGGGTACGGCGTCCAGCCCGGTGCCGCAGACGGCGGAATACGAAAGGAGGTCATTCAGCGAGAGCGCGCCCTCGTCCCAGCGCTGCGCGAGGACGGGATCCTCCAGCACGGGAAGCAGCATGCCGGAAAAGCCGGTCTTCTTGAGCATGATGTCGCCAAGGGCGCCCGTGATCAGGGCGACGGTCGAGAGCGTGCCAGGGGAACCAAGCCGGGCGCCCAGTGCCGCTTCGATGGCCGCGCCAATCGAGGCATCTTTCGACGGCGCAGGCGAAAGATCGATGCCCATGAAGTCCCAGCCGGTTTGTTCATCGAGGATGTTGCCGAGGCCGTCGATGCTATTCAGAGAATTTTCGAGTTGGGCCACGAGCGCCTGGTGCATCTCGTACGGAGGCTGGCGCTTGGCCAGGACTTCGGCGACGACGTTGGCCGATTCCAGGCCGATGGCGAACTGGCGGCCGAAACCGTCGTGATAGGCGGCGGGGAAAAACGGGACGTATTCGGGGACGATCGCCAGCGCGGCAAAGCGGAAATTGCCTTCGCTGTGCGGCGTGTTGTCCTCGAGATACTTGATGACGCCGGCGGCGGCGTGAATTGCGCGCCAGTGAATCCCGTCCGTCCCGGCGATGACGACGCTACCGGAGATATGCGTCGTCTTGCTTAGGATCTGGCCGAGGCGCTCGGCTTCGAAAGGATTGTCCGAATCGAGCAGCATCGCGGGGCCGATGCTGATTTCGAGGCCGTCCTTGGCGGCGAGGGCGTCGAGGCGCGTGAAGAATGCCATTGAGGCCTCGGGCGTCATGTCCTGCGTAAAGCGCGGAAATGGCTGCGTAACGAGCCGAAGCGTTTCAACCTCGAAACCGGCGCGCTCGTACACGCCCTTCGCCTTCTGCAGAAATGCGAGCGCGGTCGCCACCTGCTGCTCATAGCGGCCGGGGTCGAGACGCACGAACGCCGTGATCGTGCGGACTTTCGGTTTTTGCTGAGCGGAAGCGCGCGGCGCGGCTGCGGCGAGAAGTAGAATCATGCATGCTGCCCCTCGCACAATCGTGCGCACCCGCCTGCGCGTGGAATTCATAGTTCTCCCCTGGCCCGATCGAAGAGCGCCGGCGTTCACTCGATGGCCGAGATGCCGGTGATGTGCTCGCCGATGATCAGGCGATGAATGTCGTGCGTTCCCTCGTACGTGTACACGGATTCCAGATTGTTCATGTGGCGCATGACGCAGTAATCATCTACGATGCCGTTGGCGCCCAGGATGTCGCGGGCCTTGCGCGCGGCGTCGAGCGCCATCGAGACGTTGTTCATCTTCAGCATCGAGACGTGAGTGTGGTGGAGACGCCCGGCGTCCTTGAGCCGCCCGCAATGCAGCGCGAGCAGTTGCGCTTTGCCGATCTCGGTGATCATCGTGACGAGCTTGTCCTGCACGAGCTGGTGCGAGGCGATGGGGCGATAGCCGAATTGCTTGCGCGTCTTCGCATAGTCGAGCGCCGTGTGATAGCAAGCCATCGCCGCACCAATCACGCCCCAACCGATGCCGTAGCGCGCCTGCGTTAGGCAGGAGAGCGCCGCGCGCAGGTTCTTGGCGCCGGGGAGCGCGTTCTCGGCGGGAATCTCGCAATCGGAAAACGAGAGGCCGGAAGTCACGGAGGCGCGCAGCGACCACTTGCCGTGCACGTCCCAGGCACGGAAGCCGGGCGTCCCTTTTTCGACCAGGAAACCGAGCACATCGCCGTTTTCGTCCTTGGCCCAGACGATGGAAACGTCCGCGAGCGTGCCGTTCGTGATCCAGAGTTTTTCGCCGTTGAGGACGAACCGGTCGCCGCGGCGCGCCGCGCGCGTCAGCATGCCGCCCGGATTCGAACCGAATTGCGGCTCCGTGAGGCCGAAGCAGCCGACGGCCTTGCCGGATTGCAATTGGGGAAGCCACTTTTCTTTTTGCGCGTCGCTCCCGAATTCGTGAATCGGGTACATCACGAGGCCGCTCTGCACCGAAACAAAGCTGCGCAGGCCCGAATCGCCGCGCTCGAGCTCCTGCATCACGAGGCCGTAGGCGACATTGGACATTTCCGCGCAGCCGTAGCCGGTCAGGTTGGAGCCGAAGAACCCCATTTCGCCGAGCTGCGGCACGAGATGCATGGGGAACGTCGCGTCACGATTGTGCTTCTCGATGATTGGGACGACTTGATCGTCCACAAATTCACGCGCCGTTTGGCGAACGAGTTTTTCTTCGTCGGAGAGCAGGGAATCGAAGTCCAGGAAATCCACGCCGGGGAAACCGGGCATTCAGTTCTCCTCGAAGCAAGCAGGCCGCAAAGTGGGGCGCAAGCGGGCCCGACCGAGTTGATTCTAGTGCCGAAGGGGTAGTTTGTCACGGCGCGCCGCCGAAAAGGAGAAGAGACCCAGGATTCGCCTGGAGTCGGGGGGACCTGGCGGCAGTCAGCGGTCCATTCCCTGACGGCGACCGGAATGCTTCATTAACTACAAGCTTTTGCGTTACGAGAGGGCTAGAATTGGCTAATTATGAAGAAAACGACGAATCTCGTTCGGTGGCTGATTCCAGCCGTGATTGTCTTGCTCGCCTATGCGCCATTGTTATTGCTCAAAGCCAGTCCCGCCGCTGCAGAAAAATATGTTGTAGTTGGCGAACAGCAAGCCGGCACGGTGGCGAAGATCGAACTCTCTCAATTGCTGATCATTCAACTCCCCGCGCAGCAAGGCTCGACGGGATACGGCTGGACGATAGCTAAATTTGACAAGTCACTGTGCAATTTGGAAGAGCTGTCGGATGATCAGGTGAAACAGTTGCAGGATAGCGGCGTCCTTCCCAAAGCGAAAGACACTGGTTTGATTGGTGCTGTCAAACCACAGATCTTCCAACTCACGCCCCTCAAGAAGGGCACCACGCAGATTCTGCTGCAATATGTCCGCGCCTGGGAGCCTAAGTCCCCGGCCAAGGAATTCAGCCTCACCGTGCGCATCGAGAAGTAGGTTATTGGGTTTTTCGGTCGGCTCAGAGACTAGGCATGCATACAAGTTTTGGTTTACCGACCTGTGGTCCAATCGGCCGGACGAGCTGCCCAGCAGCTGGCAGGGAAAATCAATTCCTCCCCTGCTTCGAAGACTGCCACTGGTTGCGGTGGCCGGGCAGGGGACATTTCCGAGATGGGAGACAACCTTTCTGAATATTTAATCGCACATGAGGCCGGTCAGGCCGTGGTGGGTCGGTTCGTTCGAATAGGTGCCCCAAGGAGTATTGCGTTCTATTTACATTGCGGTGCCGACGGCCAACCCCGCCTCGAGGATTCGGCAACGGCTTCTCTCCTCCCGCCGGACGCCGAGATACTTCGGCTACCGGAGGCCGTCAAGGACTGCCTCTGTTACGCCCTAGCGGGCGGGCTCGCTGCTACCCAGTTTAGCTGCTTGTCTTTGCCACGTGAGGAGATCGGCCTGAGCGAGGATCGGAAACAATTAAGCAAACTGACGTCCAAGTCTCTTGAGAGCTTTGTTCCTTCAGCCCTCCCAGTCATCGAACATGAACAGCAAGCCTATCAGGAGGTAATTTCACAGTGCAGGCGGAAGCTCGAACAATTCAGGGAGGCGAAAATTTCTGAGGGCGTACACACATTCTTGGATGCAAGGGAACTCCAAGCCATTTTCGACAAAAACATGTCTGGTCGTCGTGGCCCAATACATGTAACCGAGAATAACGCTCAGTTCCGGGACATTATGAGCGCCCATGAGGCAGGCCACGCAACTCTCGGAATCGCCCTTGGTGCAAGAATAGAGGCCATATACGCGTTGCCGATCAGGTTACCAAACGGCTTGATTCGCATCCGCTCATTTACGAGGTTTGGTGCGCTGAGCAGAGCCGGTGTGGACTTGAAGGGCCAAATTTTGCTCACAGCGGGCGGAGCGGCTGGTGAATTTCTGCTAAACGGGAATTGGGATTTCGAGAATGTGGAAGTAGATAGTGCCGATTTGAGGCAGCTTGGGGTTTGGAACTTTGACTACTGCAGACAGACGGCTATCTCCCTGTTGCAGCGGAACATTCATCTACTTAATGCGGCTAGAGATAAGATTCGGGCGAGCATGTCCAATCTCAAGCAGTGCAAAGTTGCAAGGGGAGGAACGCACATCGTATTGGCCAAGGGCTCAGAAATCGCAAAGCTTTTCCAATCGTTAGGCGTTCACGTAGAGTCGTCAGCGCTGGACTTAGATATTGCTAGAGGAAGAAATCACGGCGACGATGGCCGAAAGTGACTTGACACATGGGGCGTACCCGTGAGATAAGACTTTTGTAGCAAACGTGGCGATTTAAGGCGACTTGCTCCACGTTAAAAACTGCTAAAAGGCCGGAAGCGGTTCCGAAGGAAGTTTGAGCCCTCCGAGCACTTTAGCGGAGGGTTTTTTATTTTAGGCCTTCCGCACTGCCTGTAGCAGGCAGGAAAAATCGCCAAAAACTAAAGAGATTTCAAGCGGCGGAGATGCCGAAAAAAACCTCCGTCCGGTGGGGAATCTCACAGTTTCAAGCGCCGGGCGTAGTGGCTCGGCCGGGAGGGTGCGATGGCGGAACTTTACGAACTGAGATGTCGGGAATGCGGTGCCCGGATGGGGAACCAGCCCCGCTCATTCTGCGAGGACTGCCTCTCACCGGTTGAGATCACCTACGACTATGATGCCATCCGCCCGTCCGTCACTCGAGCTTCGATCGAATTTGGACCGCCCAGCATCTGGCGTTATCGCGCCCTGCTTCCAATTCCGAAAGATCAAGAACAAACGTTTCCGGTGGGTTTCACGCCGCTGGTCGAAGCCCCGCATCTGGCGAAGCGGCTCGGCGTGCGCAATCTTTACGTCAAGAATGACGCTGTTTGCTTCCCATCGCTCTCCTTCAAGGACCGCGTCGTGGCCGTGGCGCTGAGCGCCGCGAAGCAATTTGGGTTTGAGGTCGTGAGTTGCTCTTCGACCGGGAATCTCGCGAATGCCACCGCTGCGCAGGCCGCGAGACACGGTTTTCAGGCGTGGATATTTGTTCCGGCCGACATTGAGCCGGCGAAGATTCTCGGCACGCAGGTGCATGGCGCTCGCCTGGTGCGCATCGCGGGAAATTACGACCAGGTGAACCGGCTATGCACGCAAATCGCGGAGAAACGCCGCTGGGGATTCGTCAACGTAAACCTGCGTCCCTACTACGCCGAAGGCTCGAAGACGGTTGGATTTGAGATCGCCGAGCAGCTCGGCTGGCGCTTGCCGGACAACGTCGTCGTGCCGATGGCGGGCGGCGCCCTGATTACGAAGATTCGCAAGGCGTTCACGGAGTTGATCTCGCTGGGCCTCGTGGAAGAGAAGCCCGTGCACTTCTTCGGCGCGCAGGCCACCGGCTGCTCTCCGATAACGGCGGCGGTGAAAGAAAATAAAGAGCGCTTTGATCCGCAGAAGCCCACGACGATCGCGCGTTCGATTGCGATCGGGAACCCGGCCGACGGCTACTACGCCATTCATGCCATACGCTCGAGCGGCGGCTGGGCCGAGGACGTCAGCGATCCCGAGCTGGTCGGGGGTATCCAACTGCTCGCGGAAACCGAAGGTATTTTCACGGAGACCGCGGGTGGCGTGACAACCGCCGTAACGCAGAAATTGATTCGGCAGGGACGCATCGGCCCCCGTCAGACGACCGTGGTTTGCATTACGGGCAACGGCTTGAAGACGACCGACGCGCTTGCGGCCACGATCCGCGCCCCGGAAGCAATTGCGCCGCGCATGGCGGATTTCGAGGCTTACATGGATCGAATCACCGGTCCCGAGCGTGTCGAGGTGGACGCCCCACCGGCGACGACTTCTGCAAGTCAAGCAGCGGGAGCTTCGCGATGAGTATTTCCGTGGAAATCCCGACCCCACTGCGACGATTCACCGGCGGCGTCGCGAAACTGGACTCGAGCGCGAATTCGCTCGATGAGTTGTTGGGCGATCTCGAAGGGCGTTTCCCTGGAATCGCGAAGCACCTGCGCGACGAAACGGGCCAAATCCGTCCATTCCTGAACATTTACGTCAATGAGGAAGACATTCGTTTCCTCGGCGGGGAAGCTTACCGCTTCAAAGAGGGCGACAAAGTGCTCCTGGTTCCTTCCATTGCCGGAGGCTAGAACAGGCGGCCGGCTCTGACTTCCATACCTATCCGTTTGATAATAAAAGAGTTCCACAGCACTCCCGTCGGAAGTTTCGTTTCTGGAATCCCGCTATCTCTTTGGTAGTGGGCCGGTCTGGATGTACCTTGAAAGGGCACAACGGGGGCACTCTCTGGGTCGCGTGCCGCATGTCGCGCCATCATAATGAATCAGGGCGCGTTGTTGACATCCCTCCCTTTCTCCCGGCGCGTGCCGGGCTTGCACGCGATGGGGTGACAGCGAGGAGGAATCTCGGCGCCGGAATGGCGGAAACCTAGGTCCAGTCCAGAGCCCGTCAAAAGTAGGGTGTCAACAAAGCCAGTCAGGGCTCTGGCCCCCGAGGGAAAGCTTTACCAAACTGAACCATATCACGAGCTCCCGGCGCTACAACCTTTCCTATGGATTCCTCATCTATAATGGCCGATCAGATATATTTGAAGGTTTCGTGTATCTTTCGCTACGGGCACTCCCGGAAGGGAGGCCGCAGAGTTGGGAAACCGAGGCCGAACCCGGGAAAAGTTCCTGGACCGGCTGCGCATTTAGGCAAGCACAGGTGCAGAGTTGCATGGTCACTCGCAATCAGGAGGTATCATGATGCGTAAGACTTTGCCCTTCCTTTTCGTTCCCGCCGTGGTGATTCTGCTGCTGGCGGGATGCGGCTCCAACATGACCAGTTCCACTTTCACCCCATCCGCGGGGACAGTTCCCGTTTCCATCACCATGACGGACGATCCGCCGGCGGGCGTGACCGTCCTCTTCTTTCAAGTGGACCTAACGGATGCCACGCTGACGCCCGCAACCGGTTTGCCGGTGTCGCTCCTCAGCAACAACACGCCCATTCAGATTGACGTAACGCAGCTGCAAGCGCTCTCCGCGTTTCTCAGCACGGCGGATATAGCCGCGGGGAAGTACAACAGCCTGAGCCTTACGTTTGCCAGCCCGCAGCTGGTCATCTTCAACCGGTCCGATGCTTCGATTGCGAGCACGTGCGCCGTGGGCAGTGTGTGCCAGCTCACGCCGGCGTTCGACAACAATTCCTCCACGTTGACTTTTACGTCGTCCCCCTTCCCGGTGACGATCAGCGCCAACTCACCGCTGGGATTCTTGATCGATTTCCATCTGAACACCGTCATCCAATCCGATTTGTCGGTCAATCTGGGCGTGACCGGTGGCGTGACGATCTCGGAGCTTCCACCGGCTCCGGCTCCCCCGCAATTTGGTTTCCTCACCGGCACGGTGGCAACTGTGAGCGCCAGCAATAACCAGTTCACGCTGCAGACGCCGTGGGGCAGGACGTTCACCATCAACGTCACCAGCAGCACAACGTTTAACGGCTTTCCCTCGAGTGCCTGCACAACGCCAGGCATCGATTGCTTGGCGCAGGGCCAGGTTGTGCAAGTACAGATTTCCAGCGTCGAGGGCTTCGGCACTCTGACGGCGAGCGAAGTGCACTACGTGCAGGCAGCGACTGCGCAAACAGTCGAGGGAACCATCATCCAGGTGATCCCGTCGACCACCAATATTGCCGGCGCTCCACCTATGGGGATGGTGATGATCCTTCACTGGAATCCCACGAACGCCGTTGGCTTCCCGCTGGGCGGCCAAGCAGTGGTCACCCTGGGCGACACCACCTACTCCATCGATGCCAACGGCTTCACCATGCCTTCAGGGCTTAGCTTCACTTCGGCATTCGATCTGACCGTCGGTCAAAATGTGACAGTGACCGTAGAGCCCGGATCGCTGAACAACCACGGAACAAATGGACCGGTGATCTGGGGGCCTCCGGGGTCGATCTCCTTTATTGCGTCGGCCGTGGAGCTGGAGCCGAGTCAGGTAACCGGTACGATTACCGCGACCGATTCGAGCACGACAAGCTTCACGCTCGGCTTCGGCGGCCCATTCTTCGCTCCGTGGCCAATGGTCTCTCCCAATGCCGTTTCGTTCGACGTGATGACAACCGGCCAGACGAGTTACACCGGCTTCAACCCCGACAGCTTTAGTGGGCTCGCAACGAATGATTTCGTTTCCGTGAACGGTTGGCTTTTCCCGCCTGCGACGAGCGGGGGGACGCCAACGCTCGCTGCGCAATCGGTGGTGATGCGGCAGAGCCCCTGGTTCTAGGACCGGTTGCATAAACCCGGTTCTTGAGAAGGCACGCCCTGAGCCGTGCCGTGGGCAGGCGCATAAATGGCGTTTAGTCCCTGAGGGAAAGTTTTCCCAAAGTGACCCACTGCCATCTCTTTGCTTTTCTTGATTTTTGCGGAATTGGCGCATATACTGCAGTGGCTCTGAAGCCGGTCGAACTTTCAAGTGGGCGCGAGCCCACTTTTTTGTTCTCCGGAGATTTTGGCGGAGCGATCCTGCCCTTGCAGGAAAAGGGTAGGGTGTGGAAACGCGATGGAATTGGAGCGCATCCGCGGAGCGGCAGAGCGCGTAGCCCGCTCGCTGGGACTAGAAGTCGTTGACGTCGAATGGAAGGTTGGCAAGCAGCGCTTCCTGCGGGTTTACATTGACAGGGTGGCAGGCCCCGGCGCCCCGCGAGAAGCGGCAGAAGGCATCAGCCACCGGGATTGCGAAGCGGTCAGCAACCAGTTGAGCGTGATCCTGGACGTCGAGGATTTGGTTCCAGGGCCTCGTTACGTTTTGGAGGTTAGCTCGCCGGGCCTGGATCGCAAGCTGACCAAGCCGGCGGAGTTTGAACGATTCGCGGGGCGTCGAGCGCGGATTTCGACGCTGGCGCCCATTGAAGGACAGACATTTTTCGACGGCCGACTGGCGGGATTCGCCGAGGGGCGCGTGGCTATGGATGTAAACGGGCGCCGGATTGACGTGCCGTTTAAGACGATTCGCAAAGCGCAATTAGTCGTTGAGTTCTGAGAGCGAGGGCCGTCATGGCCAGTTTGTTGTACCAGACAATCGAGCAAATCAGCCGGGAGAAGCACATCGAGCCCGAAGTGATCGTCGCCGCCATCGAAGACGCGATGGTGGTGGCGGCGCGCAAGTATTACAAGACCGAGGAAGAGCTGCGTTCAAAATTCAATCCCGACACAGGGCAAGTGGACGTCTTTGCGGCGCGCACCGTAGTCGAGGAAGTGACCGACGCGAAGAAGGAAATCACCCTCGCCGAGGCGCGCAAGTCGCATCCGGAAGCCGAACTTGGCAGCGAAATTTTGTTTCCGAGGCCGACCGACGTTCTCGGGCGCATCGCCGCGCAGACGGCCAAGCAAGTGATCATGCAGAAGGTGCGCGAGGCCGAACGCGACACGATCTTCAACGAATACAACGGGCGCGTGGGCGAATTGATGAATTGCGTCGTCAAGCGCATCGAGGGCCCGGACGTAATCGTGGATCTGGGGCGCGCCGAGGCGCGGCTTCCGCGCCGCGAACAGTCGCGCTTGGAAACCTATAACATCGGCGACAGGTTGCGGGTGGTGATCAAAGGCGTGGACCGCGCGGCAAAAGGACCGCAAGTGATCGTGTCGCGCGCCGATCCCGCGCTGGTGCAGCGGCTGTTCGAGATGGAAGTGCCCGAGATCTACGACGGCACAGTGCAGATTCGCGCCGCGGCGCGCGAGGCGGGCGAGCGAACCAAGATCGCCGTGGCGAGCCGCGACAAGGACGTGGATCCCGTCGGGGCCTGTGTCGGAATGAAGGGAATGCGCGTACAGTCCATCATCCGTGAGCTGCGCGGCGAAAAAATCGACATCATTCCATTCTCCGAAGACACGGTGACGTTTGCGCAGAAGTCGCTCTCTCCCGCAAAAGTCACGCGCGTCCAGATCATCGATCCGGAAGCAAAGCATCTCGAAGTGATCGTCGAGGACACCCAGCTTTCACTTGCGATCGGCAAGAAGGGCCAGAACGTCCGTCTGGCGAGCAAGCTCATCGGCTGGAACGTTGATATCAAGAGCGAAGAAGAGAAGCGGCAGGAGATCGAAGCGCAGATGGCCGCGCTGACCGCCCCCGGCACCCCGCTTTCGGAATTGAAAGGCCTCGGGCCGAAGACGATCGAGCGCATCGAAGCGCACGGCGTCAGTTCCATCGAGAAACTCGCGGACATGACGCCCGAGCAACTCATGGAAATCCAGGGCATCGGCGAGAAAATGGTGGAGAAGATTCAGCTCGCCGTGTCCGGATATTTTCAATCCCTCGAAGCGCAGCAAAGCCCTGCGGCCGAAGCGGAAGCTCCGGCCGAATCGATCGAAGGCGAACACGGCCAGGGCGAAGCCGCTGCTTCCGGCGGCGAGTCTGAGACGGTGGCCGAAACTGCAAAGCCGGAAGAAACGAGTTCGGAAGCGGCTGCTCCCAGCCAAGAGGTGCCGGTTGCCGAGGCGCCGCTGGAATCTCCTGTGGGCACGGAGAATCCCGAGACGCCCACGGAACCAAAGAAAGAGGAATAGCCGCGCGAGCGAATGAGCGACGCCAACCAAATCCGCATCAATGAATTGGCCCGCGAGTTGGAGGTCAAGGCCAAAGCCATCATTGATTACCTGCCTGAAGCGGGAGTCACCGAGAAGAAGACGCATTCGAGTTCCATCGATCTGGCCGCTGCCGCCAAGGTGCGGGAGCATTTTCACAAGTTGGCCGAAGAGGAAGCCGCCGCAGATGCGCGAGCGGCTGCGGAAAAAGCGGCAAAGGAGGCCGCGGCCAAAGCCGC
>DASPOJ010000227.1:0-12189 GCA_035626055.1 Candidatus Methylomirabilota bacterium
CCATTCTGGCCGTAATTAAATGTGTTGCCGGAGGATGTGCGCACCGTGCGCGTTGGCCCAGGCCCCGGATGAGTCCCGGAGGCAAATCCATTCGAGCCACCCTGTTGTCCGCCGCCTTGCTGACCGCCGTGTTGACCACCACCGCCCTGCCCGCCCCCTTGCTGACCACGGTACTGCCCGCCAGCCTGAGGCTGACCGCCTTGCTGCCCGCCGTGATGGCCGCTACCGCCCTGCCCGCCCCCTTGCTGACCGCCGTGCTGCCCGCCAGCCTGAGGCTGCCCGCCTTGCTGACCGCCGTGCTGGCCGCCGCCCGTGTTCGCTGGAGGATTATTCGTCTGCCCCTGATTTCCTCCATGGGGCGTGGTCACTGCATGCTTTGGAGGGGGCGTATTATTCTTATTCTTAGGAGGAGGATTGTTGTTGTTTTGCGCCACAGCGATCGCAGGCACAATCAAGAACATCAAAAGCACGGACCAGAACCGCAAAAGGCCATTCATTTTCTTTTTCAAGACCATCGAATCCTCCTGAACCGCAGAAGCACGATCCGTTTGCTCCGGCATCGAACAAACGGTGCCGCTTGAATCTCGTCAAGGCAAGGCGCCCATCCACGGCCGGGAGCCGTCGGGCGTGCGCCACATCTAAGAGGCCGCGAACGCTGCACGTTATTAATTCTGACAAGCAAGAGCTCGGGGATTTCAGGGCTTACGAAGTGCAATGTGAAGCGTATTGCCGAACTGAGCAGCCTGTCAAGCAGGCGTTTCGGCATAGGAACAGCCCTGTTCCTATCCCCTTTGGATCCACCACGCACCCAGTGCTATTCCGATGACCGAGCGGCCCGATTTCCGCGCCTTGCTCTCCGTCTCGCACTGGAATCGAGCGCCGTGGCGATGGCCGGGGCCCCCGGCGCTTGCCGAGTACGCCCGCGGTGGGCGCACTCGCGCCTATTCAATCTGGATTGTTGAAGCGACAAAACTTCGAATCCAAAACACATTCAATTCTGCGGTTAACCGTCGCAGTTTTCGCGCCGGGACGCATGCAAAGGGCATGTTAAGGCGCTGGCCGAATGCAAATGCTTTTGCCTCCCAAGCGCCGAACCTGTACTCTGTTGAATCAAGCTTGCACGGAAGGCGGGAAATGAGCGCTTTGCACCCGACGGTAGGCGAACTGCTGGACCGCCAGACGATTCTCACGCTGAAGATTTGCCACGGCGGCAAGGCGGGTGTGGATACGGAAGCGTGGCTGGCCGAGCGGTCCGAAATCGATGCGCGACTTGCGGCCCGAACGGCCGGATTTGCGGCTGAGCAACGGCAACTTCTCGCGCGCCTCACGGGGACGCTCGAATCCATCAATGCCTCGCTCTGGGCGGCGGAGGATGAAGTGCGTGCCACGCCGGAGAGTGAAATCGCCGCGCTGGCGGTGTTGGCAAAGCGCATTGCAAGCCTCAACGACCAGCGCGTCCAAGCCGTGCGCGAATTGAATCGTCTGGCCGGTGAAAGCTCCGCTGGGAACGAAAAGGTTTACAGCGCGGAAAAACCTTCGGCTTCCTGATAGACCCGCGGGACCCTCTTCAGCTTTTCTTCACCGCCACGGAAGCGTGCGCCTCGAGCAGCTCGAACACTCTCGGGGCCGTGCACACCTCGTAGTAGGGGTGGGAACAGGCCGCGCCGATACGCCCGTCGGGGAGAAGTTGCCTCACAAAACCCTTGCGGACCACAATCGGCTCGAGGCCCCCGCCGATGGGCGCTTCGCCAACGTAAAGCGTGTTGCGCTCGCGTCCCCAAGGCATCGAGCATTCGAATTCGGCGGCGCTCAGAGCAATCTCTTCGGTCAACTTCTGGAAGCCTTCCTCATTCAGTTCCACGCCGTTTAAGTTGAAGCGAATCAGGAATTCGCCGGCTTCCTCTTCCGAAGCGCCTTCCAGGACGGTCTGAAACAAGAAGAGATTGAAAAGCGAAGTGTGGCCGGAGAGCAGGCGGCGCGCGACTTTCGAGCAGCTCGAGAGGCGGTCGGATTGGTTCAGCGCGCGGGAAATCATGATGCGCGAATCCGCGTCCACCCAGTAGGTCGGCGCGGAGCCCTGGTAGGCGATGCCGACTCCCAGCTCCATGCGAGGCAATTCGTTCCCCTCGGCACGATCGTTGTACGCCTGCAGCACGGCCAGAATCTGCCGCGCCAAGCCGCACGCCTTCGAGACCGCGCGCTGGCTGCTGCGATTCGACTCGGTCTCAAAAATCGCCAGGACCATCGCATCGCCTTCGATGAACACTTTTGCCGCGCCGTACCGCTCGAGGATGCGCTTCACGGGCTCGTAGAAATTGAGGCTGAAGAGTGAGGCGGGATTCAAGCCGCGGTCCAGGAGTTCGGAAGTGATTCGCGTCGAGCCACGAACGTCCGCTTTGATAATCGTGTGCGAGACGACGCGGTCTTCGACGGGCCGCGCCTCTTCCGCCAGAAGGAACTCGTAGAGGCTGTTGTTCAGCCGCGAAAGTTCGCGCGTCTTTTCGTTGCGCAGCAGGTTGACCCGCTCCATCGCTGCGGTCAGCCGCTCGTAGTTGCACACGTCCCGGCGCAGGCGCATGAAATCCTCGGCAAATCGCATGGCGATCGCGCGCACTTCTTCGCGCGGCGTGCGGCGCATCTTCTTCGAAAGATCTTCGATCCGTTGCAGCGAATCCTGGCGCGCCGGAAACTGTTTCAAAACATTCTCAACGCGCTTCAATTCTTCCCGCGAGACCAGCGCCTTCTTGAGTTGCTGCAAGTGAATCGGCGGACAGTAATCGTGGTAGAGATGCCGCATCTGGTAGCTCGCAAGAACGTGAACTAGAAGATCGCGCTGTTCGAGCCGGGCCACCCATTCATCCAGCAAACGCGCGCGACGTTCCGCGCCTTCCGGAGCGATCGCGGGATCGAAAAGGCGCCTCGCATTCTCCGGCTGATTGAGAAAATCGCCCAGGCGGTTCTGATATTTCTCCGCAAGAAACTCGGCCTTCTGCTTCGCCGCTTCCATCTGAGGGCCGAGCGTTTCGAGCTTTTTCTGCAAAGCGGCGACCCGCCCGTTCACCTCTGCCAAGGCCGCGGTCACTTTCGCGCGGTCGGCGCCTAGTCCCACTCGGTTCAGCAAACCATCGCCGCGGCCGAGGCGGCGATCGAGCGCCGCGCGTTCCTGTTCCAACCGTCCGTGTTCGGCGCGCGCCGCGACCGCCTGATCCACGATGGCCTGATGGTCGCTCCACGCCTTTTTCAGTTCGCCGCTCTGCGGGCCTGCAAGCACCGCCTCGCGCAGGAAATCCAGCAGCAGCGCGTCGAAAGTTTCCAGACGATCCTGGTCCCTTTGGTAGTTCCCCAAAAGGACGTACTGCTCTAGAAAAAGGGTGTCGTCCTTGCCGCCTTCGACGAACGCCAGACGATTGTTGAACATCTCATAGGCGCTGAAATCTTCGTCGCCCAAGAGCGCCCGCCGGGACTTAGACAGCGAGACCTCCTCGATGTCCTGCAACGTTTGGAAGAGATTCTGGCCGACCTGGCGATAGATATCGCGGCGTCCCGCCTGCAACTCCGCGAGCCGCGCCTTCATGACATGGGCGCTTTCACTCCGCTCAAACGCCTCGCCCCGGCTGCGGATCCACTGCTTGCCCTCCAGCACCAAGTTGCCGAATTGTGTTGTGATCTCCTGCGTCAGGAACTTGATGAGCGAGACGCGCAACAGCACATCCAATTCGAGATTTTTCTCATACTTGGCCCGCGTGAGAGAGAGTTGCAATAATTCCGTGAGCTGCTTTTTCCATGCCCCGGCCTCCGGCGGCCGGAGCGCGCGGCGGTCCGTCTGGGTGAGAAACGACAGATTCGCGGTCTGGCGAATCAATTCGAGCAGATAGGCGGAGGTGGTCTCAACAAATTTCGGGCTGAGGAAGACGTCGTGGTGGATATTGTCCACACCAACGGCGAGCGAACCGAGCGACAGCTCGGACGTGTAGGGCTTCAGAGTGACCCGCCCGGTCTGCGGCCCGGCGGTAGCGAACAGTTGGTCGGTCATGCGCGCCCGGCAAGAGCTTCATTCCCAGCCTAACAAGGGCTCGAACGCCCCCGCAAGGAGTGGGAACCGGGGGCGTACCAGCACGGTTAACAGCCACCCTCATGGGGCGCCAACCAGCGGGATCTCTGACTCGAATGCTCGAACCGAGATGAAGCGGTCTCCTAACTTGGCGGCTAGCAGCCATCTCATAAATGTGTGTTAGGGGGCCGGAGCTTTAGCTCCGACAACAAGCCGCAGCAAACATGGGGCTAGAGCCCCTGAAGTGGGCTTGCATCCGGCACCCGAGCATTTATGAGATAGATTACAGTCATGAGAGGGGGATGTCCCAGCCCCAGAGGAACGGCATAAAGTAATCCTCTACTACAGATGAAAGACCGCTATTGAGACAGCCCCTTCTCCCATTGGGCTCGCAGTTCTGACCCGTGCCTCTCAATCAGAATCCGCCGGGAATCGCCTCCGAGGTGCTCGAGGTGTATCGCGAGGCGGGGCCAATCGCTGCGGAGGCGAAAACGCTCGGACCACTCCACCAGCAATACGCCTGGCTCGGAGAGCGCGTCCTCCAAGCCCAACGTTTCAAGGTCGTGAAAATCGGCGACGCGGTAGAGATCCACGTGATAGACGTTGGCGTGGCTCTTGGAAACGCCGTGAAACACGTGGACAAGCGTGAACGTGGGGCTGGTGACGTCTTCTTCACGCGCTACGCCGAGCCCGCTGATGATTCCTTTTGCGAGCGTCGTCTTTCCGCTGCCCAGCTCGCCCGAGAGCAGGATAAGGAGCGGCGCCTGCACTGTCGCCGCCAGCTCGCGCCCCAGGGCGATTGTCTCATCGGCGGATTGCGTGATGAATTCGGTGCGGTCAGACGGCACGGCTTCGCTCTGCGAGCACCCTGGCATAGGCTTCGGGAATTGCCTCGATCAAATCCGTGGCAACCAGTGGCGCTTCCCCGACGCGCGACGCCGCGATGTCTCCGGCGAGGCCGTGCAGATGCACGCCGAAGCCGAGCACGCGCGGCCAGTCCGCCGTACCAAACTGCGCTGTCAATCCGGCCAGGATGCCGGTGAGGACGTCGCCCGTACCGCCGCTGGCCATGCCCGGATTGCCGGTGGAATTGATGAAGGCGCGGCCGTCGTGCGCGGCCACGATTGTGTGGTAGCCCTTCAGCACGACAATGGCGCGCCAGCGGCTTGCTGCTTCGAATGCTGTCTCGAGCCGCCGCCCCTGCACCTCTGCGACCGTACGGCCTAGCAGGCGCGCCATTTCCCCCGGGTGCGGCGTCAGCGCGAGCGCCGGAGACTTTCGATCGTTCAGCCGGTCAGCAGCTCCGGCGAACGCGTTGAGGCCGTCGGCATCGAGCACGATCGGCAATTCGCTGCCCGCCACCAGCGCGCGAATGAATTGTTGCGTCTCCTGATGCGTCGAGAGGCCGGGGCCAATCGCAAGCGCCGATTTGCCGCGTGCGATCTCCTCAATACGGCCATAATCCAGATTGCGAAGGCTGGCGGTGCCGGCATCGGTCGAAGCCAGCGGCACGGTCATGATCTCGGGCATGCCTGCGGCGACCGTGGGAAGCGCCTCGGCCGGCGTTGCGACCGTGACCAAGCCCGCGCCGGAGCGCAACGCGCCGTGCCCCGCCAATACTGCTGCGCCGGACTTCCCAACCGAGCCCGCGATAATCAGCGCGTGGCCGTAGTTCCCTTTATTCGTATCGCGGCGACGAACCAGCGGCAGCCCGCGAAATTCGCCCGGCTCGAGCCAGTGCAATTTCAAATGCTCATCGCTGTCGAGAAGCTCCCTCGGCGTACCGATTTGCCGCACGACGAGCCGGCCCACGCACTCCGCGCGCGGCGATACCAACTGGCCTACCTTCGGCGTGGTCAGCGTGACGGTTAGATCGGCCTCCACAACCGGGCCGCCGAAATCGCGCGCTTCCGAGGAAAGTCCCGATGGAATGTCCACTGCGAGGACGAGCGGCTTATCGGACGCGCCTTCGCATTTCTTCCTCGCGGCGTTGATGTCGCCAATGACGCGCACCAGCAGCCCTTCCACAGCGCCGCGCAAGCCAGTGCCCAGGAGCGCGTCCACAATCACGTCGGCGCCTTCGAGCACGCCTCGCGCGCCGTCCCATTCCGCTTCGCTCGCGCAGACGCGCAATTCGCCTGTGCCTTGCTGCCAGCGTTTGAGATTCACGGCCGCGTCGTCCTGGACTGAGGAGGGATCCGCGAAGAGAACCACCTGCGGCGTTACGCCGCGCTCGTGCAGAATGCGGGCGACCACCAATCCATCGCCGCCATTATTCCCTTTGCCGCACAGCACGACGATCTTTCGCCGTGGAAGATCGGAAACTTCGGCGAAAAGAACATCCGCGATGGCGGTTCCGGCACTCTCCATCAATTGCAGGCTGGCAATGCCGTACCGCTCGGTCGTGAGGCGGTCCGCTTCGCGCATCTGCGCTGCAGTGAGGAGCTTCATGGGCGTGGCCTGCTTGCCGCCTTCCTGTCGCCTACTCGCCGACCGACAAAGTGGGCAAGCTTCAATCCGAGGCCAAGTATAGCCGAAGCCGCGCCGCCCGACGCGCCCAGTGCGTCACATGAAACATTTTGGGGGCTGGTTAAGTTCTTGTCTGGGCGGAAAAAGCCACCATTCTTACGCAAGACATTCGAAGAGAATGCGAGTCGAGTAGCCGTCCCATGCTCGGTTGTAGATCAATTTCCAATGATCTGACACACAAGCAATCAACGAAAGTGGTCGAAAGCTTAGGGCGAATGGTAAGGTGTATAGATAATTGATACTCTTGGAAGGAAGGCGGCGCACCTCTCGAACTCAATGAAAGAACGCTTCCGCAAAACCACCGCGTCCTTAGCCTTGCTCATTCTGAGCATCATCCATGCATGTGGGCAGAGTGGGCCTGCTGCCAATCCCGCAACCAACCAGAAACCCGTTGCAGTGCCGTCCGAGGAAGTCGAAGCGCATCGGGTTGGACGACCACCAATCCTTCGAGTTGATCTAAATCCGCGCGTGGACAGCCAACTTGCATTGGTCGGAGTCGTGGTGGAAGTGACCGTGAATCCGGACGGGGAAGTTACATCGGCGCACACCGACGTTCAAGATTTTTACCAAGGTATTCCGTCGAGCCTAGGAAGCCAAGTAGAGACGCTGGTGTCTAAGATGCGCTACCGACCATTCGAGCGCGACGGCCACCCCGTCTGGGCAACATTTGAGGAACGGGTCTTCGTCTTGCCCCCGGAGATAAAACCGCTCTGGCATACGCGCTTTCCGGAAATAGGGGATTGGAACTCCCTGGTTATCACATTTACGCGAACTGGATGTTTCGGCTTCTGCCCATCGTATCGAGTTGAAGTACACGCGGACGGCACGGTTCTATATGACGGGAAATCGTCCGTAGCCATCAGAGGAACCCATCGATGCGCGATTCCTCAGGAGAATGTTCGGAGACTCGTGACTGAATTTCGGAACGCCGACTATTTCTCCTTGCGAGATGAATACGTTTGCGGAGCAACAGACTTCCCGACCTACATAAGCTCCATCAAGTTCGATGGCCACTCGAAACAGGTGAAGGACTATGTAGGACTCGTGATCGGAATGCCGATGGCAGTTGATGATTTGGAGGAATCAATTGACGGTCTTTCCGAAGTCGGAAGATGGACCAAAGGCGATGCCGATACAGTCGGATGTCTACAAGCAGAAAAATGGGATTTCAAATCTGCAGAAGCTGCGAATGCGCTGGCGGCGGTTGCGGAAAAAGGGACGATCGACGCCCTCCGGGATTTGGTGGCGGCCGGAGTTCCACTCAACGGTCGAGACGAGAGGGGCGAGACTGCACTATCGGAAGCAGCTTACAGGGGAAATGTGGAGATGCTCCACATCTTGTTAGTTGCAGGCGCTGGCAAAAAAGACCCACAAGAGATTGGGGAAGCCTTCGAAGCGGCTTGCCGATCAAGGAATTCCGAGGCCATGAGATTGCTCTTGGGCGCTGGCGTGCCAGCCAGATTCGTTGACACGCGAGGCCGAACGACCCTGATGTCGGCCGCCGCATCTGGAGTCCCGAGTATTGTGGAGGAGGTTCTCAGGAAGCATCCAGATGCAAACGCTCACGACAGTGACGGTGTGACGGCCCTCATGGAAGCCGTAGACCAATACGAAAGAGATGATGCGGGGTTTTCGGAAATCAACAGAGCCCAGGTAGTGCAAATTCTGCTTCGGGCTGGAGCTGACCCAAATGCCCGGGATAACAATGGAACCACCGCCTTGATTGATGCGACGTGGGAAGCCGACGCCGCACTAGCGCTCATTCGCGCAGGCGCAAATGTCAACGCGCAGGACAAGTACGGAATCACCGCGCTTATCAATTGCGACTCCCCCGAAGTGGCTCGAGTGCTGTTGGCAAATGGCGCGGATCCATCCATTCGTGATTCACAAGGCAAGACTGCCCTTGACCATGCGAGGGAAGGCCACAAGAAGGAAATGGTAGCGGTTCTCTCTGGCGAGAAACCCTAGAGAAACAATCGCCGCGAGTACTGGCGAGGCGGGGTCACGGGTCAGAGCGCCGCCAGCGCCGGACAAAAAGCTCCCATCGGAAATTTTCGACTGCTCGAGCGTCTTCAAGAACCCTATTGGGGCTCAGGGGGAATTCGGCGGGCGGAGGGGAACCGGATGGGCGGCGGTGTCACTGAGCGAGTGGAACAATTGATCGGCCTTCGCAGCGTCTGACGGGGTTGCGGCATCGAGAATCGCGAACTCTTCCTTATCCACCTCATTCACGCCCATCTGGAATGCGCCCTGGGACTTCTGTGCGGCGATCACCCAGTTCGCGATAATCTGATAATCCATCACGTTGTTGAAGCCGAATTTCACGTTGCGATCCACGGTGTAGCGCTGCGGCGCGACCGAGTACGGGTGCTGCGCGCTCCGAAACCCCGTCCAATCGAGCGGGGTCGCGGATGTTGAACTAGCATCCTGGCACGCGAGGACGACCGGCTTGTCGCCCTGCATCTCGGCGATGGCGTTGAGCGCGGTAATCGTCGCGGCCTTGTGCGCGCCGTGCGTATCCGCGCTGGGGAACAGTGTAAACACAAAATCGTATTTGCCGACTTCGAGGCGATGCTTCACTTCATCCAGCACGAGCGGCGCATTCCAATGCTGCGTAAGAACTTCGTCGATATCCAGCGTGTAGCGGACGTCGCGCTCGTCGAGAAAGAAATGTGTCGTGATGCCCAGAATATCGCCCGCTTCGAGCACTTCCCTCTTGCGAATGTCCGGCAGCATCGCCCGTCCCACGGCTTCGTTGGTGAGCGGCTCGTGATAGTAGCCCTCGGCCAGCAGCGAGTAGCGATAACCGCCCTCGCCGTTCGTGATGATGAGCTGATCCACGCTGCCGCCAATATTGTGCGTGATCTCGTAAACGGTCGCGGAGAAGCATGATTCATCATCCGGATGCGCGACGACGATCAGCACTCTCGGATGCGGCCCCAAGGGCGGCGGTGCGGTAGCGAACTGGCTTGTTTGCGCCCGCGCGAGCGCAGGGACGAGCAGCAGAGCGAAAAAGAGAATTGCAATTGGCCGCCGGAATCGCATGCGAAGATTTATCATTGCCCTTGAAAAAGAGTTTGGAGTATAAACTCCGCACAAAATGAACGCAACTGGCCCCACGACGCGCTCCGGCCGGCCCAAACTCGCTCGCGCGCTCACCCTCTTGCCCGCGGTGGCGCTGGCGATGGTGGACATGATCGGCGTCGGCCCCTTCGCCACCCTACCGAATCTAGTCAACAAAATGGGCGGCGCGCAGGCGATTTACGGTTGGACCGCCGGCGCGCTGCTCGCGATGTGCGACGGCCTGATCTGGGCGGAACTCGGCGCCGCGATGCCGAAAGCAGGCGGCTCGTACGAGTATCTTGGAGAAATCTACGGACGTGAAAAGCTGGGCCGCCTGTTCTCATTCCTTTTTGTCTTCCAACTCATCGTCAGCGCGCCGATATCGATCGCGACGGGATGCGTAGGCCTCGCGGGGTACGCTTCCTACGTTTTCCCCAGCTTGGAGAAAAGCTTCTTCCAGGCGAACACGCAGTTCCGTTTCTTCGGATTCACATTCATGGGAAGCGAGAAGCTGGCGTTCGGCGTCAGCGGCGCCACACTCGTTGCCATGGCCGCGGCGTTGCTGGCTACGTTTCTCGTCTATCGCAGAATCACCGGCGTGGGCCGCATCGCGAAATTCCTATGGGTCGGCGTATTGGGCACGATGGGCTTCGTCATTTTCGCCGGCCTCACTCACTTCCACAGCAGTCTGGCATTTCCGGCCGGGTGGTCGCGCCCGCAAGTCTCTGGCTTCTGGACGGGTTTTTCCGCCGCGCTGCTGATCGCGCTTTACGACTATTGGGGCTACTACAACGTCTGCTTCCTCGGCGAAGAAATCGCCGAGCCGCGCAAGACGATTCCCCGCGCTATGCTGCTTTCCATCGCAGTAGTCGCGATTCTCTACATCACGATGAACATCAGCATTCTCGGCGTCGTGCCGTTTGCCGAGCTGCATGCGATGGCGATGAATTCCGCGTCGAGTTTCGTCGCCGCGCGAGCCGTGCAGCTAGCCTATGGGCATTGGGCCGGAACTCTCGTCGCCATCATGGTCATCTGGACGGCGTTCGCGTCCGTCTTCGCGTTGCTCGCGGGATATTCGCGAGTTCCCTTCGCCGCGGCGCGCGACGGCAACTTTTTCCGCTTCTTCGAGAAACTTCATCCCAAGCACAATTTCCCAGGGCGCAGCGTCCTCTTCCTCGGACTCATGGCGGCCGCCTTCAGCGTATTCAGCTTAGGCCAATTGGTCACGGCGCTGGTCGTGATCCGTATTTTGTTGATGTTCGGCCTGCAGGCTGTCGGCGTGGTGGTCTGGCGCATCGTGAAGCCCGATCAGCCGCGCCCATTCCGGATGTGGCTCTATCCCTTGCCGGTGCTCATCACGCTCGCGGGCTTCGCGCTGGTCCTGCACGACAAGAAGCCCCTTTATCATCGCGCGCTGGTTTTCGCCGCGATCGGGGTCTTGCTCTTCCTCGTCCGCGCCGTAAAGAACCGCACGTGGCCATTCGCCCGCGCTCAAGCGAACGCGTAGCCACATTTCTCACCAAACTGGGCAATGCGATCCGAATGATCGCGCCCTGCTCTGCGAGTCTCTGCGTTATTCTTCTGGTTCATCGCCCACCGCGCGCGGCGTCGGCCGCGGTCGATGCCGCCAAAAAGCGCGCGACGATGACGGTCATATCGTCGGCCTGTTCCGGCGTCCCCGCCCACTGATCCACAGCAGCCATCAAAGCATGCGCCACGGCGCTCGCAGGCGAACGCGTGTGGCGCACGGCCTCGTCGACTAGCCGCTCCGTCCCAAACTCTTCGCCATACACATTCTCGGGCTCAATCAGACCGTCGCTAAAAGCGAAGAGCAGCGTGCCCGGATCGATGGGCACAGTTTCCTGTTGGTAGACGCGATCGTCGAAGATTCCGAGCACCATCCCGCCCGCTTCGAGCTTGCGAATTTCACCGTTCGAGATGCAGACGGGCGGCAGGTGGCCCGCGTTCGTGTATTGCAGAGAGCGCGCCCGCAGATCGTACACACCGTAGAAAAACGTCGCGAAGCGCCCCTCGGCCAAACTGTGGCAGAGGTGGCGGTTCAGCCGCGTAACGACCCGGGCCGTCTCCACCGGCGCCATTCCGTCGATCCCCGCCTCGCTGCGCAGCGCGGCCTGCAGATTCGCCATCAGAAGCGCGGCGGAGATTCCCTTCCCGCTGATATCCGCGAGCGCGATGCCCAGGTGGCAAGGACTCAGCACGAGAAAATCGTAGTAGTCGCCGCTGACCACGCGCGCAGCCCGGCAAATCGCCTCGAGTTCGACGCCCGGCAGCGACGGAAGCTCCCGGGGGAAGAGCTGCGCCTGCACCTCGCGCGCGAGTGACAATTCATTCTCCATGCGCTCGCGCTTGCGCTGCTCCTCGAGCAGCGTGGCGACCGATGCCGTCATCGTGTCGAAGGATTGCCCAAGTTCGCCCAATTGGTCGTTGCGCTTCAGGCGCATGCGGTGCGAGAAATCTCCCGCCTGGACGCGCTTCGTGGCGTTGTAGAGGTCATTCACCGCGCGCGTAATCGTGCGCGTCAGCAC
>DASPOJ010000228.1:0-9552 GCA_035626055.1 Candidatus Methylomirabilota bacterium
GCGGCGAGGGCGCATACGCTCAATGCGAGCATGCGCCAGGGCGCGTAACTTCTTTTTGCCTTCACCGTCCCCCCATTGTGCACTGCGGCTCCGCTGGGCGGTTGAGAGGCTCCACCAATCGTGTTGCTGATTTGCATTCTATCACCAAGCGACCGAAGCGCAACCGTTTCTCTTGGGGCGTCGGCTGTGTGGTAGCATCGAGTCTCGAACAGAACAGGCGCCATTCTTGGTACGGAGAGTTCGGCGAAACTCATGAATTGTCTGGCTGTGATCCCGGCGCGTTACGCTTCGACGCGGCTGCCTGGCAAACCTCTCGTGCTCCTCGCCGGAAAGCCGATGATTCGGCACGTTTGGGAGCGTGTCCGGCTGGCGAAAGGCGTTTCCAGCGTCGTCGTGGCCACGGACGACGAGCGCGTCCTCCGGGCGGTAGAGTCCTTCGGCGGCCATTGCGTGATGACGCGCGCGGCGCACCGGTCCGGCACGGAGCGCTGCGCCGAAGTTGCGGCGGGCGCATTGGGCAAAGACGCCGATGTCCTGGTCAATGTTCAGGGGGACGAGCCGCTCATCGAGCCCGCCGCGATTGATGCCGCGATCGAAGCGCTCGCGGAGGATTCCCAGGCTCCCGTAGCGACCCTCGCCGTGCCGATCGCGGTCCCAAGCGAAATCATGGATCCCAATGTCGTCAAAGCCGTTCTGGACTTCGAGGGCCGGGCGCTGTATTTTTCACGCGCGCCCATTCCCTGGGTGCGCGACCGCGACGGCTTGGTTCATGCGCGCCATTGGAAGCATCTGGGGCTTTACGTTTACCGGCGGGAAGCGCTGCTGGAATTCCCCACGCTGCCGATGGGGGATCTCGAACGCGTAGAGCAACTGGAGCAATTGCGCTGGCTGGAGAACGGCTATTCGATTCGAGTGGCGGAAACTTCCCACGATTCGGTGAGCGTGGATGTGCCGGCGGACGTGGAGCGCGTGGAGCGGCTGATGCGCGAAATGGAGCGCGAAAGGAAGGGCGCGTCTTCGGGTTCCGGCAGTTAGATCGCTAGAATTGCTCGGTGACTTGGCCCGCAAGAACTCTGCTCGTGTCGGTCCCCAACACGAACACCACTGATCCCGTAGGAGTCAGGCTGGACATATAGAGCGACATGTTGTAGGCGTTGCCTTTCGCGTCTGTAATCACGAGCGTGCCCCGGCCATTACCCGCCATGGAATACGTTCCCGTCACCGCGTTTCCAGGCACGAGAGTCAACGCGTTGTTGGTATCCCACGTCCCCGCGACAGTCGCCGCGGCCGTCGCAGTCGGGCCAGTCAGCACGATCTGCCCGGTCGTGTCAGCTTCATTGAATGAAGCCGCCGCCGCGCCCGTCCATTGCTGTGCAAATGGGCCGATTAGGCTTTGCGTCGTGAAGCCGCTGCCGGTTCCCGGCACTCCTTGCTGCGTGACAAGCATGCCATCGGCTTCGATTGAAGAATCGGTCTCCTGCACCAGAGCTTGGCCCGCCTGCACAAAATAGAACACAAACGTCAGCGCGCCCGCGTTCGTCGTCAGCGAAAACGCGCCCCGTCCATTCGCGTCAACACTGTAATTGCCGCTGGCGGCAACGTTTGACTGCACCGTGCCGGCATTGTTTTGGTCCACCACGCCGTTCGAGAGCACGCTCGTGCCGTCCGCCAAGAACACGCCGCCTGTCGCCGCCAATCCAGTCGGGCTCCGTCCTCTCGTCAGAAACGAGCACTCCGCGGAGAGCGAACTTGCTGAGAAGGTTGGGTTGTTCGGCTGCTGCAACGCGTCGCCGGTGAGGGTTCCCGACGCATCAATTTCGAGGAAGAGCACGCGTCCGGCCGTGATCATATAGTAGGCGAACGAAGTTCCCTGGATTGTGGCCGTCCCGCGGCCGTTCGCGTCGGTCGAGACGAACGTTCCCGCGAGCGAACCGGACGGCACCGAGGTCAAAGTGCCGCCCGCGTTGACGTCTTCCTGTCCTTTTGCGATGGAGTTGGCGGCTAGAGTGAACTGGCCGATTTGCGAGGTGGGCTCGGTAACGCCGCCCACGACGCTCGAACCCGAGAAGTCGAATGCGAAATTATGCGTGGGGAGATTTCCCGTGAACGCCACATTCGGGTCTTGTACGTCTCCCTCGCCATGTCCGGACGCGAATGTGTCTGCTTCGGCGATCTGCACCTCGGATTCGTTGACGAAAACGAAGTAATAATTCGACGCGGTTGTGCCGCACGCGAACGGATCGTTGATCACTGCCGTGCCCCGGCCATCCGAGCCGATCGCGTACGTTCCGTTGATTTGAAGATTCTGCGGTGGGCTGCCCGCGACGTTGAGGTCCTCGGCGACAGTCAGTCCGCCCTGCCCGTCGGCGGTAATTCTTCCCGCGCGGGCAAAATTCCCCGACTTGGTACAGCCCGCCTGATTGAACGAAAACGTGCCCGCAAGATTGAAGACGAATGAGCCTTGTAGTGAGAAAGAAGAGAACGTATCGGTGATGGTCGCGGACGAGGTTTGCGTCGTATCGGCATTGAGCACGGCGGAAACCAGCACTTGCCCACCCGACGGGGGAATCTGTGGCGCGGTGTACGTGACCTGCTGCGGATTCGGTTGCCCGGAGATCGACGGCGTGCAGGTCACGCCCGAGGGAGGCGTAGCGGGACTGACAGTCGTACTCGGACTCACTGTCCCAGTTTTCGAGTCCCCTCCCAGCACGTTCAATTCGCCGGCTCCGCTCACGTACCACGTCACGCCGGTCTCATAATTGCCATTTGCGTCTTTCGGCGGATTGAAAATGCAAGCCGTGAGCGTTGTGCTTTGGCCTGCAGCGACGGTTGCTGTGGTCGGCGAGAGGGTCACGACGGGAACCTCGGTGATGATGACCAGCGCGGTGGTGTAGATGGAGGTATCCCCCGTCAGCTCCGCAGTGATCACAACCGCCGGCGAAGACGGGAGCACGTTCGGCGCGGTGTACAGGCCGGTGGAATCTATGGTCCCAAACCCCGCAGTCTGCTGCGCAGAGATGCCTGCCACGCCGTTGACCAGCCAGGTGATGGCGGTGCCGCTGGCGCTCGTGGCATTGGCCACGGTCGCACCGAATTGTTCCGTCGTGCCGGCTTCCACATTCGCGGACGTCGGGCTGATCGTCACGGTCGGCGGGGAGGTCGAGCTGCTGCTCTTCTTGCATGCACCAGCGCCGAAACACGCCAGCACGGCCGCGAACAGATAAACTCGCTTCATCGCGCGCCTCTGCCTGCGGCCGCCGGAACCGTTTTCCCAAACTCCTTCACTGCTCCCAAGCTCATTCTCATCCCGATATCATTTTCCCGAGCCGTGCGCGATGGTTCCAGTGAATTCTACCTGAATCCTGACCGGTTTGAGCTATCCTCGGCGCCCCCGGCAAGCCGACCGGCCAAAACCAGCCTCTGGTAGGACACGCAAAGCTGAAAAAGAGTTGCACGCCATTCTTCCTCAAATCGCATCCCGGCGCAATGCTCCGCCATGATAGGCTCCATTCGCGTTGACACGGCGCTCGAGTTTGGTAGAATGCAGTGTACGCAGACATCGTTGGAGGAAGAAATCCAGTTCACCGGCGGATTGGAATTGCGCGTTGAACTGTGAGAATGGGCCCGAAGTATATCTTTGTAACCGGTGGCGTTGTTTCCTCCCTTGGCAAGGGGGTCTCGGCGGCGTCGATAGGCTGCCTGCTCGAAAGCCGGGGTCTCCGAGTCACTCTCCAAAAATGTGATCCGTATCTGAACGTGGATCCGGGCACGATGAGCCCGTACCAGCACGGCGAAGTGTACGTCACCGACGACGGCGCGGAAACTGACCTCGATCTGGGCCACTATGAGCGGTTCACGTCGGCCAAACTCGGGCGCGATCACAACTGGACTTCAGGCCGCATCTATGAGTCCATCCTCGCGAAAGAGCGCCGCGGCGATTACCTTGGGAAAACCGTACAGGTGATTCCGCACGTCACCGACGAAATCAAAGCGGCATTCCGGAAAGTTTCCGGCGACACCGACGTGGTCATCGTCGAGGTCGGCGGCACCGTAGGCGACATCGAGTCGCTGCCCTTCCTCGAGGCGATTCGCCAGATGCGCCTCGAACTGGGCGCGGAAAACACGATGTTCGTGCACGTCACGCTGGTTCCCTTCATTCCGTCCGCGGGCGAGTTAAAGACCAAGCCGACACAGCACTCCGTGAAGGAGTTGCTCAGCCTGGGAATTCAGCCGGACCTGCTGTTCTGCCGCTGCGACCGAGAGATCTCGCACGAATTGAAAGCTAAGATTGCGCTGTTCTGCAATATCCCCCAGCCCCATGTGATCGCCGCCCTGGATGTGGACACGATCTATGCGCTGCCGCTGCTCTTCGCGGCCGAAGGACTCGACGATCAAATTTTGCGCCTGCTCCACATGGAAGCCCCGGAATCGCGTCTGGATCGCTGGCGCCACCTCGTGGAGCTGATCCGGAATCCCGAAGGGGAAGTGCGCATCGCCGTCGTCGGCAAGTACGTTCAGCTCGAAGACGCCTACAAGAGTCTGCGCGACGCGCTCATGCACGGCGGCCTGGCGCATCGCTTGCACACCGTGATTGAGTGGGTCGAGGCCGAGGAACTCGATTCGCTCGAGACCGCCGCGCATCGTTTGCGCTGTGCGGACGGCATCCTTGTTCCCGGCGGGTTCGGCAAGCGCGGCATCCAGGGAATGATCTACGCGATTCAGTACGCGCGCGAGCGCGGCGTTCCGTTCTTCGGCATCTGTCTTGGTATGCAGTGCGCCACGATCGAGTATGCGCGCGACGTCAGCGGCCTGGCCGGCGCGGACAGCACCGAGTTCGAGCCGCGCACCCCGCATCGCGTGATTTACAAGCTGCGCGAGTTGCTCGGCGTGGATGAAATGGGCGGCACGATGCGGCTGGGCGCGTGGCCTTGCAAGCTCGAGTACGGCTCGCTGGCGCATCGCGCCTACGGCGCACTCGAAATCAGCGAACGCCACCGTCACCGCTACGAATTCAACCGCGAATACGAGACCGCGTTGACCGGCGCGGGTCTGCGCATCTCCGGCACGACGCCCGACGAGAAGTATGTCGAAATCGTCGAGGTGCCGGGGCACCCGTGGTTCCTCGGCTGCCAGTTTCATCCCGAGTTCAAGTCCAAGCCGCTCGCCCCGCATCCGCTCTTCTCCGCGTTCGTTGGCGCGGCGCGCAAGCACAGTCTGGAATCCACCGAACGCGATTCCGCCAGCGCGCGTGTCCGCCGCGCCTGACGCGTTCGGCCGGCTAGAAAGTTCAGGTGAGCCTCAATGAAGAAATCCAACTCCGGAAAGTTCGCACGCTCGCGGCTCGCCGTGTCCCTCGCCGTTGCACTTGCCATGACTCTCTCTTCGGTTCAGGGCTGTCACCAATCGGGAGCCAGTGAGGCGGAGAAAGCAGCAATTCTTCCGAATGCGGATAAGTCTTACTACTACCTTCAGAGCCAGGGCCTCCAAGCATTCCGGTGCACAGTCCAGATGAACGTAAAGCAATCCGATGGCGACCAGTCGAAGTTCGCACAATTGAACAAGATCCAGTTTTCGGTGGTGGTCGACGATCAAGGGAGCGCCAAAGTCACTCCATTTCTAGCAAGTGGAAGACCGATAGATCACAGTTTGGATGAAACTGTTTCGAGCGGGCAGCAGTTGGTAGAGGCCTTTTTCCAGATGTGGGATTCTCTCGTATTCAGAGGCATGTTTACTGGGTCCGACGATGAAAAAAAGATGACGCCTTGGGAGCAGCCGGATGGGTTTCATTATTCCGGGTCATTTGCAGACGGGAGCAGGGAGTTTGTCCTGACGAAAGATTCTCTACTCACAACAATGAAAATGACGAGCGAAGGCACGACCGTAGTCATGCAACCCAAGTTCACGAAAACGGACGGAGGCTTATGGCTGATGACGGGCATCGATACCGATAAGACCGTCGAAGCCTTTCCCATCAATGAAGAGGAGAAATTGAGTCTCCAGATTCAGTATCAGCCGCTCGAAGGGTTTCAACTGCCTGCCAAGGTCGAATATCAGACCACTCTGCCGACCGATGTGGTCACGATTGACATGAACTTCACCGGCTACCATCTAACCAAGCGTTGATCCGAAGCTGTGGCTCCCCACCGCGGCCGAACTTTGCGGTGATTGCAAATCGGGCGCGTCCCGCATAGGCTACAATCCCGAATATGTCCGCCACGCGGGAAATTCCGGTCGGCAAATTCGCCATCGGCGGCAAGCAGCCGCTGTGCGTGATCGCCGGGCCGTGCGTCATCGAGAGCGAAGCGCACGCGCGAATGATCGCCGAAAGGCTTGCCGAAATGGCCGCAGCGGCCGGCTTGCGCTTCATTTTCAAGGCGTCATACGACAAGGCGAATCGCACATCGATCTCGTCTTATCGCGGGCCGGGAATGAAAGACGGTTTGGCGATCTTGAAGCGCATCAAGCAGGCGGTGGACGCTCCGATCCTCACGGACATTCACACGGTCGAGCAAGCCGGGCCCGCCGCGGAGGTGTGCGACATCATTCAGATTCCTGCGTTTCTCTGCCGGCAGACCGACATGCTCGTCGCCGCGGGCAAGACGGGCCGCGTCGTCAACCTCAAGAAGGGCCAATTCGTTTCGCCGTGGGAGATGGCGAACGCCGTGGAGAAGGTCGCAACCGCCGGAAATGACAAAGTCCTGCTGACCGAACGCGGCAGCTCGTTCGGCTACCAAAACCTCATCGTGGACATGAGATCGTTCAGCATCTTGCGCCGCACGGGATGCCCGGTCGTGTTCGACGTGACGCATGCGCTGCAATTGCCCGGCGGGGAAGGGAAGTCCAGCGGCGGCCAGCCGGAGTTCATCGAGCCGCTGGCGCGCGCGGGCGTGGCCGCGGGTGTGGACGGCGTTTTTCTCGAGGTGCACGAGAATCCTCCGAAGGCGTTATCCGACGGCACCAATGCGTTGCGCCTCGATCTCGTGCCGAGCCTGTTCGGCAAGCTCGCGCAACTTGGGGCGCTCGTTCGCAAGTGGGAGGGCGCGTGAGTCTCGAAACGGCAAAACGCGTGCTGCGGATCGAGGCCGAAGCGATTCGCGATCTCATCGAACGGCTGGACGCGCGATTTGTGAAAGCCGTCGAAGTGCTGCTGGCGTGCAAAGGGCGCGTCGTCGTGACGGGGATGGGGAAGTCGGGGCTCATCGGACGAAAGATTGCGGCCACGCTTTCGAGCACCGGCACGCCGTCCTTCTTCCTGCATCCCGCGGAAGCGCTGCACGGCGATCTCGGCATGCTCACGCGCGCCGACGCGCTGCTCGCCATCAGCTACGGCGGCGAGACCGAGGAAATTGTCGCGCTGCTGGAGACGATCAAGCGGCTGGGCGTGCCTCTGGTGACGCTGACCGGCAACGCGCGCTCCACGCTCGCCGCCGCAAGCGACGTCGTCCTCGACATTCGCGTCAAGGAAGAGGCGTGCTCGCTCAATCTCGCGCCGACCGCTTCCACCACGGCCACGCTGGCCATCGGCGACGCCCTCGCCATCGCCCTGCTCGAACGGCGCGGATTCAAAGAAGGCGATTTTGCCGCGCTGCACCCGAGCGGGCGCCTCGGCAGAAAACTGCTGCGCGCAGAAAGTCTGATGCATTCCGGCGACGCTCTGCCGCGCGTGAATCTCGATACGAAACTCACCGACGTCATCTACGAGATGAGCCGCAAAGGGCTCGGCGTGACGACCGTGCTCGACGCCGAAGGCCGCCTCGCGGGAATCGTCACCGACGGCGATCTGCGCCGCCTGATGCAGCAGCGCGGCCCGGAAGCGTTTCACGTCGCCGCGGGCGAGTGCATGACGCCGAGTCCCGTGACGCTCTCCCCGCAGGAATTAGCCGGCACCGCATTGAATTTGATGGAGCGCCGCCGCATCACCTCGATCGTCGTGGTGGACACGGAGCGCCGCCCGCTGGGCGTGCTCCATCTGCACGACCTGTGGACGTTGGAGCTCTTCTAGCCGCCTCGTCCTGTGCGCCGCAGCTATGTTCGCCCGCCATTGCAAGGTCCTGTTTCTTCTTCAGGGGGCCGGAGCCTGCCTACCGGCAGGCAGGCTTTAGTTCCGGCGCAAGCTGCTCTCTCAATCTGCGGCTTCACAGTCTGCTGAAAAACACCAGAAGCTGTCATTCCGAGGGCGGTTCTTGCCCGAGGAATCTGCTTCTTCCTTGTAGCGTGACGAAGAGCAGATTCCTCGCCCGCCACCCGCCAGGGTTCTCCCCCGTACCGGGGTAAACTACGAGGGTTGACGCCGAGCGCTCTCCCCGAGGCGTTCTCTCCGAGCGGCGAGCAAGCGGCGGCTCGGAATGACACCCCCAACCCACCTTTTTCCGCAAACTGTTTAGCCGCTGAAGAGGGTCTTGCAGCCGGGGGCCGTCCTGCTGTCAGCAGTGATAGCGATTGGGAGCGCGCTCTCAGCTCCGTCATGTGAAGCAAGTCGCGCTGACGCCACAAGTCGCTTCGATAGCATTCCGACAAATCGCATCAGTGCGACGCAGTCCAAACCTGAAGTGGGATCGGAAGCACGCGCCCACGCGACGCTAGGATTCTTCCTTGAACTCGCCCCTTTGCAGAGAGAGGTACCGCTCGTAGCCGAGCTCTTTGATCTGGTGAACCTGGGACTCGAGCCAATCCACATGGCCTTCCTCGTCCTTCAGAAGAGTGACGAAGAGGTCCCTCGAGCCGTTGTCGCCCTGCTCCACGGCCACCTGGATCGAAGCGTTGTATGCCTTCACAGCTCCCAGCTCGAGTTTCAGATCGCTTTCCAGCGCGTCCTTTACGGAACTGCCCACCGTGAGCTCGAGTGGCTGCATCGTCGGTACGCCATCGAGAAATAGAACGCGCTCGATCAGCGCCTCGGCATGTTTCATTTCGCCGAGGGACTGCTTCTTGATGTGCGCCGAAAGCTTGTTGTAGCCCCAGTTCTCGCACATTTCGGCGTGGATGATGTATTGGTTGATCGCGGTGAGTTCTTCGCGAAGCGCTTTATTCAGTTCTGCGATGACTTTCGGATTCCCTTTCATGATGCGAGAGTATGCCAGATTTTCGAGGAACAGGCAAAAGGGCGCCGGGGAACAAAGAGGGGGCCGGGCTTTGGCCGCGCACGCGGTCGTGATAGCCTTGCGGGCGAGATAACACAAAGGAGATTTCCTTGCCGACACCGAAATCCGGAAAAGCTTCCCCTGCCGTCCGCGCGCGCGCAAAGAAGATTCGAGTCGTGCTCACCGATGTGGACGGCGTGATGACGGACGGCCGCGTCTGGCTGCTCTCCGAACCCGACGGCAGCACGAGGGAACTCAAGGGCTTCGACGCGCACGACGGCGTCGGCATGATGCTGCTGAAATTGGCGGGGCTGCACACCGGAATCATCACGGGCCGGTCGTCGTCGGCGGTGGCGCGCCGAGCGGCGGAGGGCGGCGTGGAATTCGTCTATCAAGGCGTCCCGTACAAGATGCCGGTGTACGAGGAGATTCTGCGGAAGAGCGGCGCAAAAGAGTTTGAGGTTGCCTACAT
>DASPOJ010000229.1:0-19582 GCA_035626055.1 Candidatus Methylomirabilota bacterium
CAGGCGGCGTGCGGCCGCTGCGAATGGTGCGCGCGCGGACGGGAACACTTCTGCGCCAACAGCAAGGTCACAGGCATTCACCTCCAGGGCGGTCACGCCGAGCTGATGCCGATGTACGCCGACGCCACCATGCTGATCCCCGACGGCCTCTCCTACGAGCAGGCCGCGCCGATTTTCTGCGCGGGTTACACTGTATGGAGCGGCCTCCGCTGGGCCGATCCGCAGCCGCACGAGCGCGTCGCCGTCCTGGGAATCGGCGGACTCGGCCATTTGGCCGTGCAATACGCGAAAGCCGCGGGCTTCGAGACAATCGCCATCTCGCATTCGCCGGACAAAGACAAATTCATTCGCGAGCTTGGCGCCGATGAGATCGTGCGCGACGGCAAAGGCCTCGCTGCCGCCGGTGGCGCGGACATCATTCTCAGCACCACGAATTCCGCGCCGGCGATGGCCGAGAGCATTGACGGTCTTCGGCCCGATGGCCGCTTCATCGCCATGGGCTCCGCCGGAGCGCCGATTCCCGTAGGCGTCGGCGCGCTCATCGGTAAGCGCGTTCGCGTCATTGGCAGTACGCAGAACGGCCGCGAGTATCTCTACGAAGCGCTCGATTACGCGGCGAAAGGCAAAGTGAAAGTGATCTCGGAAACGTTTTCGCTGGACGAAGCGCCGAAGGCTTACGCGCGCGTCGCGGAAGGCAGCGTCCGTTTTCGCGCCGTCCTGGCAATCTGAGGGTTTGTGAAAGCAAAACGCAAACCCTGTCATTCCGAGAAGTCCGCAGCGGACGGCGAGGAATCTCTCTTCGCTCTTGATCGAACGCAGTAGAGAGATTCCTCGGTGCGTTCGGAATGACAGTCGGGAGGCTATTTCAGATCGAGGCCCGTAATCTTCATCGTCGGGTACTGGACGTTCCACTGATCGGAAATGTGCTCGTAGCTGAGTTGGAAATCGCGCTGCTGTCCCGGACCAATCGCATCCGATTCCGGAGCGAGCAGCCGCTGCGTGTCACGCAGCACAACCTGGTTGAACTCGTCGTGGAATTCGATGGTGACCTCGATCTGCCGGATCGGGCGCGGCCCGTCGTTTTCGACCGTGCCGAAAATGAAGGTCACTTCCTGATTTAGAAAATTCGATGCGCGGCTCATTTTCGGGTCGGTGAACTTGATGTTCGCAACGTACGCCTGCTCCTGCGGACCCATCGGCAGCCGTTGCGGCTTCGCCCCGGCAGCCGAGCTCGCGTGGCGCGAGTAAAGCACCACGCCGACCACCAGCAGGGCGATGATCACGACACCCAGGAGAAACGCGATGGGCATCTGGCGCTTTTTTTCATCAAACATTTGTGCGGCAACCTCCTTGAAACTTTACTCTATCGTCCGAACGCGAGCCGCAGGACCAGCGGCTCCGGCAGCCCGGCCTTTATCATGCGCTCCTGCACCGCGCCGATATCATACGGGACGCGCCAGAATTCGACGACCCCGTGACCGAGATCCGCGATCGCGAATGCCGCGCGTGCGTCCCCATCGCGCGGCTGGCCGATCGAGCCGGGATTGAGCAGATACCGAGTGCCGGCTTCGATCCGCATCGCGGCGAAACCCGGGCCCGGTTGCATCACCTTGAGCTGGATGACTTCCAGCCGATCGCCGCGGTACGAGAATCCGCCCTGGAAGTGCGTATGGCCGAAAAATGTGACCGGCACGCGCGATGCAAGCAATCCGTTCAAAGCCTGCGCGGGCGAGAAAACGTATTCGTCCTCATCCTGGTAGGCGCCGTGGACTAGCGCCAAACCGTCCACGATCACGGGTCCCGAAGGCAATTCCTCCAGGAATTTCAAATTCTCCGGCCTGAGCTGGACGCGCGTCCAATCCACGGCCACCTTCGCAATTGGGTTGAGATCATCGCTGCTCGTTGGACGAGCCACCGCCTTGTCGTGATTGCCCCGCACCAGAACGGGCGCCAGTTCGCGTACCCGGGCGATCACCTCGTTAGGATCGGGCCCGTAGCCAACCACGTCGCCCAGGCACACCGCTCTTTCCCAACGGCCTTTCGCCGCCGCCAGCACCGCGTCCAGCGCAGCGCAGTTGGAGTGAATATCGCTCAGGATGAGGAAGCGCATGTTCGAGCCGAATCGCCCCGGCCGGATGATTATAGACGATGCCCGCCCCTCACGCCGCGCCGACAGATAGCCGGCGCCCCGCGCCGGTCAACGAATGAACATGCAATCGCCATAACTGTAGAAACGATATCCCGCACCCGCGGCGTGGCGATACGCCGCAAGAACGCGCTCGCGGCCAGCGAAAGCGGAAACAAGAACAAGCAATGTCGACCGCGGAAGATGAAAGTTCGTCAGCAAAGCATTCACGACACGAAACGTGTGTCCTGGGTAGATATAGATATTCCCTTCCGCCCGCCCAGCCTTAATCGTCGGCGCCGCGTTTGGAGATGACTTCGCCGCTTCCAATTCAGCTTTGAGCGCGGCATCCTCCAATGCGCGAACGACGGTAGTTCCCACCGCTACGATGGGACGCCGGTCATGCCTTGCCTTGCGAATTGAGGCAGCGGCTTCTTCGGGGATTTCGTAGGTCTCAGAATGAATCTGGTGATCTTCCACCTGCTTGCAGTGAATCGGTTGGAATGTCCCCAGCCCAACATCAAGCGTGAGTTCCGCAATTTCCACCCCTCTCCTGCGAATTCGTTCCACAAGTTCGGGCGTGAAATGGAGTCCCGCAGTTGGGGCTGCCACAGCACCGGGCCGGGTGGCAAAGATCGTTTGGTACCGTTCACGGTCGGACACGTCATCCTCGCGGCCAATGTAGGGCGGAAGTGGCATATGGCCCAGTTGATCCAGCGCCGACTCGATCATCCCCGGGCCCGACAGGCGTAAGCGTCTCAGCCCATACTCCCCAGAGGAGATGATTTCAGCCGTCAGCTCGCCTCCGCCGAATGCGACTCTCTCGCCGACCTGCAGCTTACGGCTCGGACGCACAAGAGCCTCCCATTCGTCTTCTGAAATCCGCCGTGTCAGCAGAACTTCAATCTGCGACAAGAGGTGTCCACGCGGCGAAGCCGAAACCCTAGCACGACCCTGCTCGCCTGAGCCCACGCGCTTACCAAGCAAACGGGCGGGAATCACGCGCGCATTGTTCACCACGAGTAATTCGTTTCCATTCAGAACGTCCGGGAATTCCCGTATCAGCGAATCCACCCATACCCCAGTCGCCCGTTCCAGCAAGAGCATCCGGGAATCACTGCGGAGCCCCAGTGGCCGCTGAGCAATTAGGTCCGACGGCAGCTCGTAATCAAAATCAGAACGAAGCATGAAGTGGTATTGTGTACCAGAAGGGCCAAGAACTCAAATCTTTCCAGAAGACCTATATAATGCTGAAAACAAATGATATATCAGATGTTTCAGCGTGAAGAAGCAGCTCAATAAAAATCTTGACAGCGGTAGACTAATATTTTATGATTTGTGCGCAGTCAATGGAGCACAGTACACAGTACGATGAGGAGGAGGCTTTAGAACCATGAAGACCATAACCCGCTGGGACCCCTATTCTACTTTCAACGCGCTACGGGACCAGGTCAATCATTTGTTCGAGGATGCTGCGTTCCGGGGCTCTCATACCGAGTCAGGTCTGACGGCCTGGGCGCCGGCCGTGGACATTTACGAGAACGGGAACGAGCTGGTCGTAAAGGCCGACGTGCCTGAGATCGACCAGAAGGACCTCGACATTCGCGTCGAGAACAATCTGCTGACGATTCGCGGGGAGCGCAAATTCGAGAAGAACATCTCCGAAGAAAACTATCTCCGCGTGGAGCGAGCCTACGGCTCGTTCAGCCGCAGTTTCACGCTCCCGAACACGGTAAACACAGAGGGGATATCCGCGCAGTACGCGAACGGCGTGCTGACCCTGCATCTTCCGAAGCGCGAAGAGGCCAAGCCGAAGCAGATTCAGGTGAAGGTTACGTCAAACAACCACTAAGCCGGTCTCCGGCAACCGAGGGGAACGTTTGCGGGGCCGGCGATTGCCGGCCCCGTCGCATCTAAGCACCAGGAAGAGGAAACACAATGCTTCGCTTCGACAAACTGACGACAAAAGCACAGGAAGCCGTACAAGAGGCGCACGACATCGCTGCGCGTCACGACCAGCAGCAGATCGAGCCCTTGCATATTCTGGCCGCCCTCGTCGCGCAACCAGATGGAATTGTCGCGCCTCTACTCAGCCGGCTGGGGGTGCGTCCGGAAGCAATTGCACCTGAAATTGAAACGGCTTTGAGCCGCCTGCCGAAAGTCACGGGGGTGGCCCAGCAACACTTGAGCCCGGCGACGAATAAGGTTCTGGAGCGCTCTTTCGATGAAGCGGAGCGTTTCAAGGACGAATACGTTTCCGCCGAGCATCTGCTGCTGGCGATTGCCGCCCAAGAGCGCGATCTCGCCGGACAACTCTTGGCACGCCTGGGCGCGTCGCGCGAAGCCCTGCTGCAAGCCCTGGCTGCCGTCCGGGGGAGCCAACGCGTGACGTCGCAGAATCCGGAATCGACATTCCGCGCGCTCGAACAATATGCGCGCGACCTCACCGAGCTTGCACGGCGGCGCAAGCTCGATCCGGTGATCGGGCGAGACGATGAAATTCGCCGCGTGATGCAGATTCTCGCCCGCCGCACAAAAAACAATCCCGTGCTCATCGGCGAGCCCGGAGTCGGCAAGACGGCCGTGGTGGAGGGATTGGCGCAGCGGATCGTCGCAGGCGACGTTCCGGAAGTGCTCCGGCCGAAACGCATCGTGGCTTTGGATCTCGCCTCGCTGATTGCGGGCGCAAAATACCGGGGCGAATTCGAGGACCGCCTGAAGGCAGTCCTGAAGGAAATCACGGAGTCCAACGGACAGATCATTCTATTCATCGACGAGCTGCACACTCTGGTCGGCGCCGGCGCGGCGGAAGGTTCCGTGGACGCCTCGAACATGCTGAAGCCGGCGCTGGCTCGCGGAGAGCTGCGCGCGATCGGCGCCACGACCATCAACGAGTATCGCAAGTACATCGAAAAGGACCCAGCGTTGGAGCGGCGCTTTCAGCCGGTCTTTATCGCGGAGCCTTCGGTGGAGGATGCGATTGCGATCCTGCGCGGTCTGAAGGACCGCTACGAACTTCACCACGGCGTCCGGATCAAGGACGCGGCGATTGTGGCCGCGGCGACGCTTTCGAACCGGTACATCACGGATCGTTTCTTGCCGGACAAGGCGATTGACCTGGTAGACGAGGCCGCGGCGAGCCTGCGCATGCAGATGGATTCGCTGCCGCTGGAGATTGATGAAATCGAGCGGCGAATTCTGCAGCTTGAAATCGAGCGGCAGGCTCTGCTGCGGGAATCCGACGCGCATTCCCGCGAGCGGCTGAAAGGGCTCGGAAGCGAACTGGCGCGTTTGCGCGAACAATCCCACAGCCAAAAGGCCCGGTGGGAGGTGGAAAAAGCCGCGATCAACAAGATTCGGGAGCTGAAGGCGGAAACCGAACAGTTGAAAGCTGACGAGCAGCGGTTCGAGCGCGCGGGAGAGCTGGCCAAGGTGGCCGAAATCCGCTACGGCAAACTGGCCGCGGCGGAGCGCGCCCTGGTGAAGGGGCAGCAGCACCTGGCCGAAGTACAGAAGGATGGAGGAATGCTGAAGGAAGAAGTGGCCGAGGAGGACATTGCCAGGATCGTAAGCAAATGGACGGGCATCCCGGTCGGCAGGCTCCTGGAAGGAGAGGCGAAGAAACTGGTAACGATGGAGGACAGGCTCAAGCAGCGCGTCGTGGGGCAGGACGCTGCCGTGGCGCGCGTGGCCAACGCGATTCGCCGGAGCCGTGCCGGACTTTCGGATCCGAACCGGCCCATTGGCTCGTTCATTTTCCTGGGACCGACCGGTGTCGGGAAGACGGAGTTGGCGCGGGCACTCGCTGAATTCCTCTTCGACGACGAGAAGGCGCTGATCCGGCTGGACATGTCCGAGTACATGGAAAAACATTCGGTGTCTCGCATGATCGGCGCGCCGCCGGGGTACGTCGGCCACGATGAAGGCGGACAGTTGACGGAGAAGATCCGCCGGCATCCGTACGCGGTGGTGCTGTTTGACGAAATCGAGAAAGCGCATCCGGACGTTTTCAATATTCTGCTGCAAATCCTCGAAGACGGTCGGCTGACCGACGGCAAGGGCCGCACGGTGGATTTCCGCAACGCCGTCCTCATCATGACGAGCAACGTCGGCTCGGCCGCGCTGTTCGAGCAAACGGGCAGCGATCCCGAACGCGCGCAAAAGGAAGCGATGGAAGCTTTGCGAGTGGCGTTCCGGCCTGAGTTTCTCAATCGGATCGACGATATCGTCCTGTTCAAGCCGCTGGGCCACGAACAGCTCGCGAAGATCGTTGACCTGGAGCTGCTGAAGGTCGGCAAGATGTTGACCGAGCGCAACGTCACACTCGTGATGAGTGCAGCGGCAATCGAGAGGGTGCTGCGTGAGGGGTACGACCCGGCCTACGGAGCTCGGCCCCTGCGCCGGACTATCCAGCGGCTCGTGCAGGATCCGCTGGCGCTTGAAATCCTCGAAGGCCGCATCCTGCCGGGGGACACGGTGCGCGTGGATGCGGATCCGAATTCGGACAAAATGAAGTTCGAGCGCACCGGATCCCCGCCGTCCGAACCCGACCCGGAGACGGCCGGGGGGCGGCGCGCCGCAAAGCATTCGCGATAACGGGTGCATTTGACGGAAACGTAGCCCGCGCCTAGACTGGAAGTTGCCGCAAACGGCAAAGGGAGCAAGGACGATGAGAGGCATCAAGACACTTTTCCTTCTTACGCTATTGACGCTGGTGCTGGTGGCGGGCGGCGAAGCCTGGGGCGGGCGCGGAGGAATGACGCTCGGGCTCGGGATCGCCGTGCTGATGAACGGTTTCGCCTATTTCTTTTCGGACAAGATCGCCCTGAAATCCAGCGGAGCGCTTCCTGTTTCCCGCGAGGAAGCGCCGCGCCTCTACCAGGTGATGGAGCGACTATGCGGCAAGGCGAACTTGCCGATGCCGAAGCTGTATTTGATTCCTCAGGCCGCCCCGAACGCGTTTGCAACCGGGCGCAATCCGGCCCACGCATCCGTGGCCGTGACTGCGGGACTGCTGCAGCTCATGAATGACGACGAAATGGAAGGCGTCATCGCGCACGAGCTTTCACACGTGCGGAACTACGACATCCTGACGACCTCAATTGCGGCAACGCTCGCGGGCGCGATCTTTTTCATCGCGCGCATGGGAGAATTCGCGATGATCTTTGGCGGTTACGGCGGGCGCGGCCGCCGCGGCAGCGGCTTGACTGCGCTCTTGATGATCATCGTCGCTCCGCTTGCGGCGATGCTGATACAGCTTGGGATCTCGCGCCAACGCGAATTCGCCGCGGATGCGGCCGGCGCCAAGATGGTCGGTCACCCGTACGGCCTGATCAGCGCGCTGGAGAAGCTAGGAGCCTATAACCAGCGAATCCCCATGCCATCGTCTCCGACAACCTCGTCGCTCTTCATCGTCGCGCCACTGAGTCCCGGGCAGCTGATGAAGGGGCTATTCAGCACGCATCCTCTGCTCGAGAAGCGGATCGAGGCCCTCAAAAACATGACTCTCAGCCGGTAATGCCAGGCCGATTTTGGGGGCTCAACCGGCGCGACGGCTTGTCACTTCGCTGCAGACGGAAATGGAACGTGATGGGGGCAAATGGAAAAGAATGCCCATTTGGGAAAATATATCCCACCGAAGCCAGTTCTACCTTAATAGCCGCGAAATTCTGATTTCGTAAGCTATTTATTTACAACTAGATACAAATTGAACTCTGCTGGAGGATGGCTAGGGGCTTGCATGGTATTAATTCTGGTGGGCGGGGACAGTCGTGCTGTTCCGATCCGGGTCATGAATTGTAGAGACACAATTCGCCTCATCTGCGAGTACCTCGAAGGGAGATTGGCTCCGCCAGTCGCCGGGGAAATGCTGAACCACATCGACCGCTGCCAGAATTGTAAAGTCGTGCTGGAAGCAGCGGAGCGGACCCTCGAGGTTTACTTCGACCGGGTAGCGCAACCCGCGCGCCCGCGTCAACAAGTGGCCTGAGAGTTCCGCATCGCGCGAAGCGCACGGGCGCTAGATATTTTCTTCAGTACTATATCCTCCTGTTTAATCTTTTTCATTGCTTCCGACGACCTTTCTCAAAAAGAATTTGTGTTCGCAGGCATACATTTTGGCCAATGAGTTAACACATAGAATTCGCCGCACCGGGTAATCCTTACAGGGTTAAGAGTTCCTTCCCGAGACCACACAAATCTTCTGGCTGCTTCTAAGTTATTGCAAACAGAAGTGTTATTCCAAGGAAGCGCCCTACGGCCGATTTTGGCGCATCGCGTGCACCCTTGACTGGGCGCAAGGGGCAAAAGGCAAAAGGAGAAACGCAAATGTTTGAGGAACAAGAAAGCAAGACAACTCCATCCACCGAAGGCACGCCGCGCTGGATCGGTTTGGCCGTGGCCACTCTGGCCGCGGTATCGCTTGTCTCTCTGGGCGTGGGATGGAACGCCACCTCACACGCTCGGAACGCCGAGCAGAATCTTGCGATCCAAGCCAAGAGCTTCCAGCAGAACGAAGACGCGCTGGGCCAGCGCCTCTCGCAAGCGGAAGAGGCGAACGCGCAAGAACAGGGCGAAATGAATCTCGTGAGCAGCAAGCTCCAGATCACCCAAGGCGAGCTGGAAGCGGCTCGCAAGCAAGTGCGCCAAACCCGCGACGATTACAACAAGCAGCTCAATCAGGTCAACACGGAGCTGAAGACGAAGGCGAACCAAGGCGATGTGGACACGCTGAACACGAACGTGAATGGCGTCAAGACCGACCTGGAGGCGACGAAGACTAGCTTGGCGAGCACCCGCGACCAGTTCGGGACCTTGATCGCGCGCAACCACGAGGAAGTCGAGCAACTGCGCCGGCAAGGCGAGCGCGATTACTACGAGTTCACGCTCACCTCGAAGGGCGCGAAGCAAACCCTCGGCGGATTGCAGATCGAACTGCGCAGTACAAACGTAAAGCACAACGCGTATAGCGTGACCCTCGTCGTTGACGACAAGCGGCTGGACAAGAACAACCGCTCGCTGGGCGAGCCGATCTACTTCATCACGCAGGGAGCGCGGACGCCACTCGAGCTTGTGGTCAACCAAATTGGCAAGGATCGCATCTCCGGCTACTTGAGCGTGCCGAAGCCCGAACAACCTTCCACAACCGCTTCCGCAAGTCCCGGCAACTAACGACGGCTTCCTTCCTCAACCCGACCGACAAGGAGGGCCCTTAGGGGCCCTCCTTCCATTTTCTGAAGCTCCGTTCCCGTTTTCCCGGACTTCTCCCAGAAGCGCGAGACCCTGTGGCGCAAGCCGCCCCTGTTCCAGTAGGATGTTGCGCGACAAATCATGCTCGCCCTCCACGCCGAACGCGCGATCACTCCGCTCGAGGAAATTGAAGATGCCGTTGTGCTAGTGGATGGCGCGCGGATCGCCGCGGTCGGGATGCGCGGGCAGATCGCGCTGCCGCGGGGAACGCAACAGATGACGCTGCCCGCTGGCACGCTGGTCCCAGGCTTTGTGGACGTGCACATTCACGGCGCCGGGGGCAAAGACGTCATGGACGCGGGCACCGGCTCCCTCGAGATTGTGGCTGCGACGGCCGCACGCTTTGGAACGACCTCGCTAGTAGCTACGACCGTCACGGCGAGCCCTGAGGAAACGTGTGGGAGCGTGGGAGCGATTGCGAGTTGGACGGAGGCGCAATTCGCGACCAAGGGCTTGAGGAAAGCCGAAATTCTCGGCGTCCATTTTGAGGGCCCGTTCATCAGCGCGGCTCGGTGCGGCGTGCATCCCACAGAATGGATTGCCGCGCCATCCACGGCGCTGCTCGATCGCTTCCTCGCAGCCGCACGAGGGTCCGCGCGCATCCTGACGATGGCACCGGAACTTCCCGGCGCGATGGACTTGATCCCTGTGGCGAGGCGCGCGGGAGTGGTCGTGTCGCTCGGTCACACAGACGCAACCTTCGACCATGCGATGGCCGCAATTCACGCGGGCGCGCGCCACGCCGCGCACGTATTCAACGCGATGCGGCCGTTTTCGCACCGGGAGACGGGCGTGCTTGGCGCGGTGCTGACATCGCGCGATATGACTGCAGAACTGATCGCCGATGGAGTGCATGTGGACGACGCGGCGATCCGGCTGCTAGTTGCGGCAAAGGGCCCAGACCGAATCGTGCTGGTGAGCGATGGCACGGCTGCAACGGGGATGCCGGACGGCCGTTATCGGCTCGGAACATTTGAAGTGAACGTAAGCGGCGGGGTCTGCCGAAACGCGGAGGGCAAGCTCGCCGGCAGCACGCTGACGCTCGATCGCGCGGTGCGCCACATGGCGAGGCTAGGAATCCCGCTGGCGGAAGCAGTGCGCATGGCAACATGGAATCCGGCGCGCGTGCTGGGAATCGAGGGCCGCAAAGGAACGCTCGCTGCGGGCGCTGATGCGGACCAGGTGCTGCTCGACGACAAATTGAATGTGGCGCGAGTGATGGTGCGCGGCGAGTGGGTTTCTTAAAAAATCCCCACTCAGGGATTCAAAGGAATCTTGAGCTCTTCGGAAAGTCGGTAGGGATCGAAGGGGCTGCAGGCGAAATAGCGGTCATCCACCTGAATCGTCGGAACCTTTCTGCGGCCGCCGTTCACGCGCAAAACAAGTTCTTCCGCTTCCACATTTTCATCGATATTCACTTCACGGTAGGGGACGCCGCGCTCACGCAGGAAGCGTTTCGCGCGGCGGCAATCGGAACACCAGGCAGTGGTGTAAAGAATGATCTCCGACATGGGATTTGAGGGGGCTCAGACGGGGCGCGTCATTCCCACCTATTCGATGCGTGTGATCGCGAGAGGGCGCAGCGCTCCGCGGCTACTTCGCGCCCTGGGTTTCCACCGCGGCACCCGCCCCGGAAGTAACGTGGGCCGCCACCTCGAGCCGTGTCGCCGCGCGTTGCGCGGCGCGTGACGCCCGCTCCCAATCCACCGAAGTGCCGGAAGGCGAGGCTGACCGTTTGCGCGCGCGCTCGGCCGCAGCGCGGGCGCGCGCCACATCGATTTCCTCCGCCCGCTCGGAAGCGTCCGCCAATACGATGACGCGATCGGGAAGAACTTCCGCCAGCCCGCCCATCACCGTTGCGTAAAACGTCTGCGAGCCCTTCCGGTAACTCAATTGGCCGATCCCCAGCTCAGTCAGCAAGGGCGTGTGACCCGGCAGGACCCCGAGATAGCCGACGCGGCCCGGAATCTGAACCTCCGTGACGTTCTCGCCAATGACCAGACGATCCGGCGTCACGACTTCGAGTTGGATGTGATCGGGCAACATTTCAGCTCACTTCTCCTATCAGGCGGCAGCGGCGGCCATTTTGGCGGCCTTTTCGAGCGCTTCCTCGATCGTGCCCACCATGTAAAAGGCCTGTTCGGGCACGCCGTCGTGATTGCCTTCGACGATCTCCCTGAATCCGCGAATCGTGTCCGCGATTTTGACGTACGTGCCTTCGAGCCCGGTGAACTGTGCGGCGACGAACATCGGTTGGGACAGGAATTTTTCGACTTTTCGCGCGCGCGCCACGGTCTGTTTGTCCTCGTCGGAGAGCTCTTCGATCCCGAGGATGGCGATGATGTCTTGCAAGTCCTTGTAGCGCTGCAGCACCGATTTCACCGCGCGCGCGACGTTGTAATGTTCCTCGCCGACGATGCGCGGATCGAGAATGCGCGAAAAACTCGCGAGGGGATCCACGGCAGGATAGATGCCGCGCTCGACGATTTGACGGCTGAGGTTCGTCGTCGCGTCGAGGTGCGAAAACGTCGCGGCGGGAGCGGGATCGGTGTAATCGTCGGCAGGCACGTAGATGGCCTGCACGGACGTGATCGAGCCGTTCTTGGTGGAGGTGATGCGCTCCTGCAATTCGCCGATTTCCGTGTTGAGGTTGGGCTGATACCCGACCGCGGAGGGCATGCGTCCCAGCAGCGCGGAGACTTCCGAGCCTGCCTGCACGAAGCGGAAAATGTTGTCGATGAAGAGGAGAACATCGAGACCTTCTTCATCGCGGAAATATTCGGCGACGGTCAGCCCGGTCAGGCCGACGCGCAGCCGCGCTCCCGGCGGCTCGGTCATCTGGCCATAGATCAGCGCGGCTCGCGATTTTTCCGTATCGCCGGCGACGACAACCTTCGACTCCTGCATTTCGAGCCACAGGTCGTTGCCTTCGCGCGTGCGCTCTCCAACGCCCGCGAACACGGAAACGCCGCCGTGCTGCATGGCGACGTTGTGAATCAATTCCTGAATGATGACGGTCTTGCCCACTCCCGCGCCCCCGAACAAGCCGATCTTTCCGCCCTTAAGGTAGGGCTCCATGAGATCGACCACCTTGATTCCCGTCTCGAACATTTCGAGCTGCGTGGACTGGTCCGCCAGCGACGGCGCGGCGCGATGAATCGGGTATCGCTTTTCGTAGGTCACCGGCCCGAGATTGTCCACGGGCTCGCCGAGGACGTTCATTACGCGCCCGAGAGTCCCGCGGCCCACGGGAACGGAGATCGGCCCACCCTCGTCATATGCGATCATCCCGCGCACGACGCCATCGGTCCGTTTCATCGCCACGGTGCGAACGCGTCCCTCGCCCAAGTGCTGTTCGACTTCAGCATGGATGTCCAGCGGCTCCGGCACGTCGAAACCTTCGCTCGTGATGCGAACGTCGTTATAAATCTCCGGCAGGTGATGCTCCGGGAATTGCACGTCCACGACCGGCCCAATCACTTGCACGACGCGGCCGGTAAATTTCTTCTGTTCAGGCATCCTTAGCTCCTTCTTTCACGCGCCCTAATCCGACGAAGTGGCACCACTGATGACTTCTATGATTTCTTTGGTGATCGCCGCCTGTCGCACCTTGTTCATGTACAGCGTAAGCTGGTCAATCACGTCCGAGGCGTTCCTAGTGGCGGAATCCATCGCCGTCATTCGCGCTGCGTGCTCCGCCGCAGAAGATTCGGCCAGCATCCGGTAGACTTGCATTTCCACATAGCGCGGCAGGAGCGTGCGAAAGATCTCCGCCGCGGACCGCTCGTAGAGATAGTCCACCTGCGGGGCCGCGGCCGAATCGCGCTCGGCCTCGATGGGCAGCAGCCGCTCGATGCGGTGGGTCGGGGCGAGCACGGACTTGAACTCGTTGTAAATCAAATAGACCGCGTCGGTTTCGCCCGCCTCGTATCGCGCCATCAAGAGTTGGGCTATTTCCCGCGCCTTGGCCCAGTCCGCCAGCGCCGTGACGTCCGCGAATTCGGCGGCGATCTTCTGCGGAGTCTTGCTCAAGGCGTCGCGACTCTTCTTGCCAAGCGTCACCACTTCTATTGATTTCTCGCCGTGCTCCGCGAGGAACCCCATCGCGAGGCGGAGGATGTTCGCGTTGAAGGCGCCGCACAGCCCGCGCTCGCCCGCCGTCACCACCACGAGCAGCCGGTCCTCGGGGCGGCGCGCCAGCAACGGGTGCTGTAACGGATCCTCGACCCGAGACACTGCCGACCGCAGCACTTCCCGCAGCGCCTTGGCGTAAGGGCGCAGGGCAATCACTTTATCCTGCGCGCGCCGGAGCCGTGCCGCTGCGACGAACTTCATCGCGCGCGTGATCTGCTGCGTGTTCTTCACCGACCGGATGCGCCGCCGAAAATCGAGCAGTGTGGGCATATGGGATTCGGGTTGGGGCGGCTAGCGAGCCGCATCCGCGCGGACGCGCTCCTTGAATTCGCCGAGCGCCGTCTTGAGCTGCTCACGCACGGAGTCCTCGATCTGCTTCTTGGCCGCGATCTGAGCCAGGAGCGAACCGTATTTTGTTTCGATGAACTTCAGCAAATCTTTCTCGAACTTCTGGACGTCGGCCACTTCGACGTCGTCGAGGAACCCAGACGTTCCGGCAAAGATGGAAAGCACTTGTTGTTCCACCGGCATCGGCTGAAATTGACCCTGTTTGAGCAATTCGGTCAAGCGCTGGCCGCGCGCAAGTTGCGCCTTCGTGGCTTTGTCGAGTTGCTCAGCTCCGAACTGCGTGAAGGCGGCCAGGTCGCGGTACTGCGCCATATCGAGGCGCAGCGAACCCGCCACTTGGCGCATCGCCTTGATCTGTGCGTTTCCGCCCACGCGGCTCACCGAGATGCCCACGTTGATGGCCGGGCGAATGCCGCTGTTGAAGAGGTCCGCCTCAAGATAAATCTGACCGTCGGTAATCGAAATAACGTTTGTCGGGATGTACGCGGAAACATCTCCCGCCTGCGTCTCGATGACCGGCAGGGCAGTGAGTGAGCCGCCGCCGAGCTTGTCGTTCAGTTTGGCGGCGCGCTCGAGCAGACGGGAATGCAGGTAGAACACGTCGCCCGGATACGCTTCGCGTCCAGGGGGACGACGCAGCAGCAAGGAGATTTCGCGGTATGCCTGCGCGTGTTTAGAGAGATCGTCGTAGAAACACACCGCGTGCCGCGCTGAATCGCGAAAGTACTCGCCCATCGCACACGCGGCATAGGGCGCGATGTACTGCAAGGTGGCGGGCTCGGTGGCGGAGGCGACGACGACGATCGTGTAATCCATTGCGCCCGCGTCGGTCAAAACCTTGATGACCTGCGCGACGGTCGAGCGCTTTTGCCCAATCGCACAGTAGATGCAAATCAAGTCGCCACCCTTCTGGTTCAGAATCGAGTCCAGAATGATGGCGGTCTTGCCTGTCTGGCGGTCTCCGATGATCAGCTCGCGCTGGCCGCGGCCTATGGGGATCATCGAGTCGATGGCTTTGATGCCGGTCTGCAGCGGCTCGCGCACCGGCTGGCGATCCACGACGCCGGGCGCCAAACGCTCGATCGGAATCCGGGATTCGGAGGCGATGGGGCCTTTGTCGTCCAGGGGCTGGCCGAGCGGATTCACGACGCGGCCGATGAGCGCTTCGCCCACCGGCGCGGACATAATCGAGCGCGTGCGCTTAACCGTGTCACCTTCCTCGATGGCCGTGTATTCGCCAAGGAGCACGACGCCGACCTGGTCCTCCTCGAGGTTCAACGCAATCCCGAACACGCTGTGAGGGAAGGCCAGCATTTCTCCCGACATGACCTTTTCGAGTCCGTAGACACGCGCGATGCCGTCGCCCACCGACAGGACCGTGCCCACTTCGTCGACAGAGATCGATTGCTCGTAATTGGCAATCTGCTCCTTCAAAATTTTGGTGATTTCATCCGCTTTGATAGAGGGCATTCCCGCTCCTATTCCGCCGCCAGACGGATCCGCAACGCATTGAGTTGCGTTCGCACCGAACCGTCGTAAACCTTGGAACCCACGCGCACGATCGCACCGCCGACCAAAGCGGAGTCCGTTCGGAAGCGCGCGTTCACTGATGCACTCCCGGTCAGTTTCTCAATCACTTTCGTCAGCTCGCCCTTGTCTGTGCTTGAAAGCTCGTCCGCGGAAGTTACCTCGGCGCGCGTCACACCCAATCGGGCATCGAGCAGGTGCTCGAAAGACGCCTCGATGTCCGGAAGGAGCGAAGTTCGGCCGTGGTCCACCAGCAAGAAGAGAAAATTACGCAAGGTCCTGCTCGATCCCATCCGTTCCGCCAATTGTCCGATGACCGCATGTTTGCCGGCGCGGAGCACGGCTGGATTGGCAAGAAACAGCCGCAATTCGTGCGAATGGTCCGCCATCTCGCGAAACACTTTCAATTCGCTCTGAATTCTCGGCACTTCGCCTTTCTCGATGGCCACGTCGGCCAGCGCGCCGGCGTACCGCTCCGCGATCGCCTTCAATTCGCTCTCCCTGCAAGCCGGGCAAGAAATGTTTGAAACAGCGCCGCGCGCCGGTTCGCATCCATTCGCGAACGCACCAGAGCACTCGCGCGCTCAACAGCCATGCCGCCGGCGAGCGATTTCAACTCCAGCCGCGCCGCGCGCTGCGCGGCGCTGATCTCGGCGCGGGAAGCCTGTTCAATTCTGCTGATTTCCCGGTGGCCCGATTCCGCCACTCGCTCGGCCGTCACTGCGGATTCCTCGGCAGCCTTCCGGCGCAGCTGCACAATCTCCTGATCGAGAAATATGATCTTTTCCGCGGCTTCCCGCAATTCCTGCTCCGCCGCCGCCTTTTCCGCCGCGGCTTCCCGGATGGACGCAGTGATCGTCTGAGCCCGCCCGCGGAAGTATCCCCCGCCGTAGCGGGCCAGTAGGTAGGCGAGGCCTCCGAACACCAGAAGGAAATTCAGCCAATGAAACACCAGACCGGCCGTCGAATTCGCCGGCTCCGGGGAACCGCTTTCCGCGGCGAACGCGACCCCCGATATGGCGGTGAGGGCAAACAAAAGCGTGCCCGCTCGAAGCAGTACCTTAGCGGGCTCCAAGTGGAACCCGCGCCCGTTGTGCTTGATCGCGGATTTCATCTAACGCCGCTCATGCGCCGGGCGCGCCTTCCCTGGGTTCCCGGGGCCCGGGCCGCAGAAATGCTTCGGCAATTTGCAGGCCCAGCGCCGCACTCGATTCCTCGAGCGTTGCCTTGGCCCTTTCCACTTCAAGCTGCAGTTCGCGCTTGGCGGCGAGCACCTGTTCGTGCGCGGCCCTGCGCGCCGCCAGAACCACCCCGTCCCGTTGCTCGACGGCGCGGCGGCGTACTCCTTCTTGCTCGGCAAATAACTCGGCTCGCGCGTCCTTGATCGCCTCTCGATACGCACGGACCTTCTCCTGCGCCGCCGCCCGGCTGGACTGCGCCGCCTGCTGCGCGCCTTCGATGCGAGCGCGGCGCTCCGCCAAGATGCGTTCCATCGGGCCGAAAAAGCTCCAACGCATGAAAAAGTAGAAGAGAAACACCAGGATCACGGTGGGTACAGCTTGGAGGAACAACTGCTCGAGTTGGCGGAGAATCTCCTGCACGAGTATCAGCGTTCCGGCGGTCTTCTCGCGAATCTCCGAAGGAGAAACAGAGGGCAATGGCTCTCTGCAGCCCAGCTTGGGCTTTGGGCGAAGCAAAGATTTATAGCATCCGCTCAGGGTTCCGTCAACGCGTTGTGGAGCCAGGTAGTGGGCCAGGCTGTGTTTATGGCACTTGTCCGATTGGCGCGTTGCTTGGGCATGTGGATCATTTCTGAATGCGCCGTGATTTATGCACATTCGTGAATGAAACAAGGCAGACCACGTCTGCCGTTTGGCTGCCATTCCTTCTCCAGCATGACCACTTCTTGTTAGACTCCTGCAATGCCATTTCGCCTCAGCACGGTGAAGCTCGACAAATCTGCGGGCCCCATTCGCCGCGCGCTGCAGTACGGGTTTTATGACTGGGCCAGCGAAATGCCTAGGTCCAAACGCATCATCACGTACGTCAGCCGTGCTCTTCAGGGATATGCTTTCTACTTTATGCTGATGTGGGCTTTCAGGTTGCCAGAGTGGCTGTCTTTGTATCTTCTGGTACTGCCGAGACGGCCAGTCAGCTATGTGTTGGTGTTTCTTCTTTTTTACACCGGCCGCTGGATCCAGAACGGAATGCTAACTTCAGAATTTGTTCGCAAGACGCAACTTGAAACTGACCAAATTGCCGCACGACAGATCCAGCAGACGCTCCAGCCTGGGAAACTGGAAGAGTTGCCGGGCTACGAGGTGGAGACGTTTTACAAGCCTTTGCGAGAGGTGGGTGGCGACTACTTCGACGTCATCGAGCTTCCTGCCAACCGAACGCTATTCGCGTTAGCTGATGTGTCTGGGAAGGGAGTCCCAGCGGCTCTCCTGGCCGCAAACATACAGGCTCTGGTTAGGAGTATCGCAAATGTGGAATCGACCCCGCTGGCATTGGCCAAACAGATCAACAAGCACCTGAGTCGATACACCCCGAGTGATCGCTTTGCCACCGCCGTGTTCATCGTGCTCAGCCGCGATTCGGGAGAATTAACCTATGTGAATGCCGGTCACAACGCCCCGATTGTGTTTTGTGCCGGATCGACGACACTTCTGGAGGCCACCGGCCTACCGCTTGGACTATTTGAAGATGCGGAGTACGAAACTCGCACGATTGTGATTCGTCGAGGGAGCACCCTCCTCATTTTCACAGATGGGTTGACGGACTCGATTCAGGGGAAGAATCCCGAGAATTGCTTGCGTGACGCTCTTGCCGAGACCGCGGGACAAACGATGGCTAATCTCAAATCGCTAGTAGACCCGAAATTCAACGAGGATGATGTCACGATAGTGCTCGTGCGACGCGTCGCAGGTTCTGCCTCCAGCGGCGTGTTTGCATAAAAATCGCAAGTCGGATTACCGGACAACTGGTACGTCGACTTCCGCCAAGGTCTGGGTGGTCACGGCTCGGCTTCGACGGGAAACCGGCTCGCTGCCCGGTGTGACCGTTCAGACTACGGAATAGGAACTCGGGAACGGCCCGGCGGAACGGCGTTCTCAGTCGTAAGCGAGCGCTTCGACCGGGTCCTTCCGGCTGGCAATCCACGCTGGATAGGTCGCGCCCACCAATCCTCCGCCGAGCGCAATGGCCGCGGCGCGCAAGATCCAGCTCACCGTGATGTCGATGGACAGCATGGGAAAGGAAGAGAGGAGAATCGCGCGCGAGGCGTAACTGAGGCCGATGCCCACGACGATGCCGACCGCGCAAATGACGAGGGTTTCCCCAAGCAATGCCTTGACGATATAGGCTTTCGACGCGCCGAGCGCTTTTAAGATTCCGATGTCGCGCGTGCGTTCGACGACCGTCGTGTACATCGATAGGAAGATGACGAGGAAACCGATCGCGACGGCCAGAGCGATCATGCTCCGCACGAAGGCGTCGAGGCCAGGCAGGCTCGTCGTCGTCATCAGGGAAATGAAATCCTTTAACGGGCGAATCTCATAGCCCGGAAAAATCGCCCGCATCTGGTCCATGACGGCGGGCGCACGTTCGGGGCGCGTGCACTTGATGAAAAAAACCGAAGCCTTGTCGCGCGCTCCCACCAAATTTTGCAAGGTCGCCAGCGGCACAAAGATGCGGGCACCCTTGCCGTGCTCGACGATTCCCGAAACGTAGAAATCGTGATCGTTCAGACGATACGTTGTCCCCGCCGTGATACGCCGCGATTTCGCGGCGATGTCGTCCACGAGCATGTCGTCGGGGCCCTGCATGTCGTGACCTTGCAGGAATACGAATCCGCCCGAGACGTCGCGATAGCTCTGGGGATCGATGCCATAAATCAGGTCGATTCCACCGGTGGAATTGAACTGGAAGAGCGCGGGCGCTACGGCTTGTATATATTTGATTTCACGCAGTTTATCGGCAATTCGGATGGGCATAGGCGCGCCGCTGAAGGTAAGCAAGACAGAAGCCGAGGGAGGTTGCAGCATGATGTCGGCGCCAATGCCTTCGATGCGTTTGCCCGTCTCGCGCAGCAGGCCGCTGGTCAGACCAACGATGATAACCACCAGTGTGACTTCAATCCCCACGGCGAGGATGCTCACCGTTGTGCGCACAGGCCGATGGATCACATTGCGCGAAACC
>DASPOJ010000230.1:0-9023 GCA_035626055.1 Candidatus Methylomirabilota bacterium
ACGAGGTAGCGCGCCCGCGCGTCGAAACCTTCCGCGTCGCACAAATACTCGCTCACGACGTGGTTCGAGAGATGCCCCGTGCGGCTCATCACGCGCTGCTTGACGTGCCACGGATACGGCCCGACCTTCAGCATCTCCAAATCGTGATTCGATTCCAAAATCAAGCAGTCGGAATCGCGCAGATGATGCTTCACGAGCTCCGGCAGATAGCCGAGATCGGTGACCAGCGCGACTTTCGTCCCACTGCACCGAAACGTGAAACCGAGCGGGTCGGCGGCGTCGTGCGGGATCGAAAACGGCGACACCTCGATATCGCCCACGATGAATTTCTGCCCCGCGCGGATGTGCTCCACGCGCTCGAGACGCTTCGCCCCGCCGTCCAGCAGCGCGATCTGAATTTCGTAGTGCGTCGCTTCCGTGGCGTACACCGGCGCGCGCCAATGCGCCGAAGCCTGCAGCAGGCCGCTGATGTGATCGGAATGCTCGTGGGAAATGACGATGCCGTCCAGCCGTTCGGGCCGCCGCCCGACGGCACTCAGCCGGCGCAGCAACTCTTTCTTGCTGAGGCCGGCATCAACGAGGAGAGCGGTGCGCCCGGTCTCGAGCAACGTGCAGTTGCCCGAGCTGCCCGACGCCAGAACGGAGACACGAAGGCCGATTTTTCTCTCCCCAGAGGTTCCCGCTAGTCTGCCGGCGAAAGCCGACCGTTGCGATAATCGCAAACCGCTTCGCCGGCGTCAATCCCGTTGCGTGCACGGCGCGTCCGGAAAAATCAGCAATCGAGAAGCGCGCGGGTGAGACGGAAGCCATTAGGCGGACCAAGCGTCGCGGCGGCGATGTACTCCGGGTGGAGGAATTCGGCGGCGATCTGCTGAATCTCCTCGCGCGTCACGGCTTCGAGGCCGGCGAGAGTCTCGTCAATCGTGAAAAAACGGTTGAAATACATTTCGTGGCGCGCCAGTTGCGACATGCGCGCCCCGGTGGATTCGAGCGAGAGCACGAGCGAGCCTTTCAGGTGGTCCTTCGCGCGGCGCAATTCTTCCTCCGTGACGGGCTCTTCCTTGAGCTTGCGGCATTCTTTCATCACCGACCGGATGAGCTGCTCGGCGTTTGCAGGCGCCGTGCCGGCGTAAACGGAAAGCATGCCGGCGTCGGAATAGAGATTCAGATCGCTGAAGACCGCATAGGCGAGTCCCTGTTTCTCGCGAATGTTTTGAAACAGCCGCGAAGACATGCTTCCGCCGAGAATATTGTTCAGCAAGGAGGCGCCGTAACGGCGCTCATGCGCCAGCGGATACGCCGGAGCGCCGACACAGATGTGCACTTGCTCGAGCTCGCGCTTGCTGCGGGCCACAACCGCGGGTTCCGGCAGAGGCGGCCCACCCGCCGGAAAAAGCTGGGCCGGGGCGGAGGCTCCGAATTCCCGCGCAGCGAGTTCCATGAGGTGCGCGTGATCGCAGTGTCCCGCGGCGGTGAGAACGGCATTGTTGGGCGCGTAACCCGCGCGGAATGCATCGAGCAGGGTTTCCCGCGAGAAACGCGCAACCGTTTCGGGCGTGCCGAGGATCGGCCGGCCCAGCGCGTGCTCGCGCCAGAGACCCTGCGTGAATAGTTCGTGCACCAGATACTCCGGGTTGTCCTCCTCCATCCGGATTTCCTCAAGCACCACCTGTTTTTCCCGCTCGACGTCCTCTTCATCGAATAGGGGGTGCAACACCAAGTCGGAGATCACGTCGAAGGCGATCCCCAGATGCTCGTCCAGCACCTTGCCGTTGAAGCAGACCAGTTCCTTTTCCGTGAACGCGTCGAGCATGCCGCCGACCGAATCCATTTGCCGCGCAATCTCTTCCGCGGTGCGCCGCGAGGTGCCCTTGAACACCATGTGTTCGATGAAATGCGCAAGCCCCGACCGCTCAGCCGATTCGCGGCGCGAACCTGTCTTGAGCCAAATCCCGACCGAAACCGAACGCACGTGCGGCATATGCTCGGTGATGACCACGAGCCCGTTGGGCAGGACTCCGCGTTCGATGTCGCGCGCAGGCTGATTCATGTTGCTGAGATTGTGTCATAGCCCGCCTCGCCGCGCCACGAAGGGCTGCCGCACCGTTCCGCTGCGCCGCCGGCGTTGACCCTCGCGCGACCGTGGATTACAGTGCGCTTCTCTTGGCTGCCGGTCAGCCGCTTGGCACATCATTGAAAGGGGAGCGAGAGCCATGACTTTGAAGACCGTCACACTCATTACCGCGATCGTGAACGCAGTTGCCCTGGTAGTGAGCTTCCTGAGTTTCGTCATAAACGCCCGGGAGATGTTCAGAGGCGGGTTTGAGGTGCCGATGCTCTCTAATCTTGCTCCGTGGGCGATTGGGATGCTTGGAGATGCGATGCTCGTGGTCTTCCTGTTTGTGTTGTACGCCAGGCAGGAACGTCAGTGAGGAACCCAGAGCCCGACAAAGCCAATTCGGCAACAGGAGGCTAGTTACATGAAGTTGAGGACAATCACGCTTCTCACCGCGCTTGCGCAATCCCTGGCGTCCGTGGTCAGCGGGGCCAGTTTTGTCTCGTTTGCATATTACAGTGTCGAGTATCCAAGCCGCCGGCCCGATCTCAGCATGTCCCTCATTAACTGGCCTGTCCACGTGGTCGCTCAAGCCGTGTTCGCGTTCTTCCTCTTTTTCTTGTTCTCCAAACAGGTAGACGACTAGGAGGAATCATGCCCGAGGATGCTGAATCTTTTCTTGGTGTGAGACGGGGCCCCGCGCCCTCCCTCGGAACCGGAGAGAGCGGCGGCGAAGGCATGCCCTTTCTGTATGTGCCCGTGGCGCGAGTGATTCTGCTGTCCATCGCCTCCTGCGGCCTTTATGAGGCTTATTGGATCTACAAGCATTGGCGGTACGTCAAGGAAAAGGACCGAAGCGACATCCAACCGTTTTGGAGAGGGATTTTCGGCGTCTTCTTCTGCCACAGTCTTTTCCGGAGGATTCGCAAAGATGCCGGGTTGGGCACGGGCCAAGAGGCGACTTTTTCTCTTGGGGGCCTGGCCACAGGCTGGGTGATTCTACTCATTCTGGCGAACATCATTTCCTAGGCAGGAGGAATTGCATCCATCATCACCTTTCTGATGCCGTCCTACTTGTTTCTTGCGCCGGTTCAGAACTACGTGAATTCCGTCACGCGCAGGAGGAACGCCAGTGCGGAGTACTACGGCTGGCCAGCGGGCCACATTCTGTGTTGGGTGCTTGGGCTCGTGGTCTGGGCACTCACCCTGTATACAATCGGAGTGGAATTGCAATCGTGATCGGAAACTGAGTCGTTCGTTAAGGCGGACACGGCTCTTAGAAAGACGGCGCGGCGACGGATAACCAAATGGGTCGCACGACCGACGTGCGCCCGCCTCCATTTTGTCTGCGTAGTCACGCCGGCGCTAAGATAAGAGCGTCGAGAGCCTAGACTGCCATGCCGGACGAATTGCTGGGAAAATCCGCTGCGGAATTGCGCGAGTATGTCGCGTCGCTGGGCGAGCGCGCCTATCGCGGCGCGCAGATTTACCACGCGCTGTACGCGGAGCGGCGGTTCGATTTCGCCGCGATGACGAATCTCCCCGCTTCGCTGCGCGGGCGTCTGGCGGAATCGGCGCGCATCACGCTGCCGCGCATCGTGCGGCAATTCACCTCCACCGACGGCTCAATCCGCTATTTGTTCTCGCTGGAGAAAGACGGCGCCCGCCCGGCGCAAATCGAAGCCGTCTTCATGCCGATTGAATCACGCCAGACGATTTGCATTTCGACGCAGGCGGGCTGCGCGGTGGATTGCCACTTTTGCCTCACGGCGCAACTCGGATTGATTCGCAATCTCACGGCGGGAGAAATCGTGGGGCAAGCGCTCGTGGCGCTGGCGGAAAACGCCGAGCGGCTGACGCCGCAGACCAACGTCGTGCTGATGGGGCAAGGCGAGCCGCTCTTGAACTACGAGCCGACGATGGCGGCGGTGCGCATCCTGCTGGACGCGAAGGCCGTGGGCATTGCACCGCGCCATGTGACACTTTCCACCAGCGGCATCGTACCCGGCATCGAGCGCCTGGCGACCGAGACCGTCCGCCCCAAACTTGCCGTCTCCCTCAACGCTTCCACCGACGAGCAGCGCGACGCCATCATGCCGATCAATCGCAAGTATCCGCTCGCCGCGCTGCTCGACGCCTGCCGGCGCTACCCGCTGGGCCCGCGCGATCACCTGACGTTCGAGTACGTGCTGCTCGGCGGTTTCAATGACTCGCCCGACGACGCGCGCCGCGTCGCGCACCTGCTCGATGGCATTCGCGCAAAAGTGAATTTGATTCCGTGGAATCCGGGCGCACTGCCCTACCGCCCGCCCACTGCGGAACACCTGGAAGAATTTCGCCGCATCCTCAACGAGAAGGACGTGCCGGCGTTCGTACGCTATTCGCGCGGACAGGACGTCTTTGCCGCCTGCGGCCAGCTCGCTCTCATCGAGCCGCCCGCTTCGCTCGCGTCCTCTTCGACGCCTTCAGCGCGGATATCCGCGGCGCGCGATCCGGACGAATCCCAATGACGGCCATGAGTCGGCCGGTCTTGCTTCCTTCGCGGCGGTAACTGAAAAACAGGTCGGCGTTGCAACGAGTGCAAAGTTCGCTTGCGGTGATCTGGCGGGCGGGCACTCCCGCGTCAAGCAATTGCCAGCGGTTCGCGGCGCGCAAATCAAGGTGCACGCGCGGCGGCGGAGGCGCGTGTCCCGGGGGCATCATCGTGAGCCAAGGCAGCGGATTCGGTTCTTCGCCGCACGCGAGCCGCTCGAACGGCCCCTCGAACCATTCGGCAGCCGCCGCGAATTTTGCGGCGAACGCTTGCGCCACTTCCGGCCCGACCTCGTAGCAGCATCCGTCGATGGCGGGGCCCAAAACGGCGACGACGTCGTGCGGCCGCGTGCCGAATTCCATGCGCATCCGGCCAAGCGTTTTTTGCGCGATGCGCGCCAACGTGCCGCGCCAACCCGCGTGAATCGCCGCGACGGTGCGCCGCTTCGTGTCGGCGAACAGAATTGGCACGCAGTCGGCGGTTTGCACCGCAAGCATCAATCGCGGCGTGCTTGTCAGCATCGCGTCGCCGTGCAAGGGTTTTGCGGAGGCTCCAGCTGCCGGCAAATCCGTCGTGCGAATCAAGTCCGAATGGAATTGCCGTAGAGTCGCGAAAGGCCAATCCCGCGCTCCCACTGCCGCTGCGAACTTCCTGCGATTGGCGTCCACGGCCGCACGTGAATCCCAGCCGGTGTAACCGAGATTCAGCGCGGTCCCGCCGGCGACTCTGCTTTCCCCGCCCGCGCGCGTGCTGAATCCGTGCAGAAGCCACGGAATTCCGCCGAGCGTCGCAGCCTGCAGGACGCGAACGCCGCCCACGCTGCGCAACGACCAAGCTGAATCCGCTGCGGCACGCGCCCGCGCACGCGAACTGGTTGTGGGGCCGGTACGCGTCGTGGACCGCATTTCGCTAATGTCCCGCGCTGCCGCTCAATTCGTGCACGATCGAGCCGACGAAGGATTTGGCGTCGCCGAAAAGCATCAGCGTCTTGTCGAGGTAGTAGAGCGGATTTTCGATGCCCGCGAATCCCAGCCCCAGGCCGCGCTTGATGACCATCACGGTGCGCGCTTTGTCCACTTCGAGAATGGGCATGCCGTAAATCGGGCTGCCCGCGTCGGTGCGCGCCGCGGGATTCGTCACGTCGTTCGCGCCGATCACCAGCGCGACATCGGTCTGCGGAAGCATCGGATTCGCGTCGTCCATGCCCATCAGTTTGTCGTACGGAATGTCGGCTTCGGCCAGAAGGACGTTCATGTGGCCGGGCATTCGACCCGCGACGGGGTGAATGCCGAACGTCACCTGCACGCCGCGCTTGGTCAGCGCGTCGAAGAGCTCCCGCACTTTATGCTGCGCCTGCGCGACGGCCATGCCGTAGCCGGGCACGATCATGACGCTGTTGGCCGCACCCAGAATCTCCGCCGCTTCTTCCGGCGTTGCGCTGTGAACGGTCTTCTCCTCGGCTGCGGCCGAGTGCGACACCTGCACCTGCCCGAACGCGCCGAACAACACGTTCGTGAACGAGCGGTTCATCGCCTTCGACATGATCACGGAAAGGATGAAGCCCGATGAGCCGTCGAGCGCGCCCGCGATGATCAGCAGTTTGCTGTCCAGAACGAAACCCATCATGGCGGCGGAAAGGCCTGCGTAGGAATTCAGAAGCGAGATCACCGTCGGCATATCCGCGCCGCCGATGGGAACGATCATCATTACGCCGAACGCCACCGGGATTGCCACCATAAACGGGAACAGATGCTTTTCCCCCGGGTGCCGCACCAACTCGATCGCAAGTCCGACGGCAACGGCAAGCACCGCGAGGTTGACGAAGTTCTGTCCTTTGTACGTGAGCGGCCGCTGCGGAAGAATCTCCTGCAGTTTTCCCGCAGCCATGAGGCTGCCGGTGAAGGTCAGCCCGCCGAGGATGACCTCCATGCTCAGCACGGCCATCGTGAAGCGTGGCACGTTCGGCGAGCGCAGATAAAACTCCGCGGTGCCCACCAACGTCACGCAGAGAGCGCCGAACGCGTGGCTCAGAGCGGTCCGCTGCGGAACGGCCGTCATCTGCACCTTGCCCAGCGGGACGCCGATGATCGTGCCGAGCACGAGGCCGATCGCGATCCAGCGGTAATCCACGATGCCGTGTTGCAGCAGCGTGCCGGCGATCGCGAGCAGCATGCCGAGCTCGCCCGCTTGCACGCCCCGGCGCGCTGTCGCGGGCGAACTCATCCACCGGAGCGACAGGATGAACAGCGCCGTGGCAATCAAATAGACGAATTGAATGACGATCGTGCCGGTGGAGATCATGTTCGCGCTTTCGGGGCGCGGCTCGCTTTGAACATTTTCAACATGCGGTCGGTGATGAGGAATCCGCCGACGATGTTGCTGGTCGCCGCCACGATCGCCACCGTCCCGAGCACCGTGGCGAATTTGCTCTCATGCGCGCCGGCGAGAACGATTGCGCCCACGACGGCGATGGCATCGAGCGCGTTGGTCAGCGACATCAGCGGCGTATGCAGCAGCGGCGAAACTCTGCGGATGACTTCAAATCCGATGAAGCCCGCGAGCATGAATACGAACAAGCTGTTGACTAGCTCCTGCATGTGGACGTCTCCTAGTGGACCTGAACCCTGCTGCCGGCGGCTACGCCGCCCCCTGCGGCTCGAGCGCCGGCAGTGAAAAGAATTGCCGCACCTGGGGATTGACGACTTCCCCGTTCCGCGTCAGCAACGTTCCGCGCACGATCTCGTCTTCCGGGCTGAGCTGGAGTTTGCCGTCCTTCACCAAGTGCGCGAGAAACGCGCTGATGTTGCGGGCGTACATCCGGCTCGCGTGGTACGGAACGCTGGACGCCAGATTGATTTTTCCGACGATCGTCACGCCGTGAGCCACGATAATTTCGTCGGGCTTCGTCAATTCGCAATTCCCGCCGCGCTCTGCAGCCACGTCCACGATCACGGAGCCCGGATGCATCCGGCGCACCATGTCCTCGGTTACGAGAATCGGCGATCGCTTGCCGGGAATCACGGCCGTGGTAATGACGACGTCGCTCTCCGCGACCACGTTCCCCAGCAGTTCGCGCTGCTTGGCATAGAAGCTTTCGTCCTGCGGGCGCGCGTACCCTTGGTTGTCCTGCGCGTCGGCCGCCTCGATGGGCAGCTCGACGAACCGGCCGCCGAGGCTTTGCACCTGCTCTTTCGACACCGGCCGCATATCGTAGGCGGAGGCCACCGCGCCAAGACGCCGCGCCGTCGCGATGGCCTGCAGCCCTGCGACACCCGCGCCGATAACGAGAACGCGCGCGGCCGTGATGGTGCCCGCGGCGGTGATCAGCATCGGGAACACGCGCGGGTGCAAGTCGGCCGCCATGAGCACGGCTTTGTAGCCGCAAATCGTGGCCATGGAGGAAAGCGCGTCCATGCTTTGCGCGCGCGTTGTGCGGGGCATCAGTTCCACGGCAAAGGATGTCACGCGCGTCGCGGCGAGCTCGCGAAGGGATTCAATCGAACCGAGCGGCCGCAGGAAACCGACCAGCGCCTGTCCTGGGCGAAAAAAACCGAGGTCGTCTCGTCCGTTTTTGTCGTTCGATCCGAAGCAAAGAACCTGCACGACGATATCCGCCGCGGCAAAGACGGCAGCCCGCTCCGGCAAAATCTTCGCGCCTTTTGCCACGTACTCTCCATCCGGATAGCCACCCTCGATCCCGGCTCCCGCCTCGACCACAACCTCCAATCCGGATTTGGCCAGAATGGGAATCACCGTGGGATCCAGCGCCACGCGCCGTTCGCCGGGATAAATCTCCTTGGGCACACCGACAATCACGAAATTGTCTCCCGTCTCGCAGCCCTGCGCGAAGGTTCGCTCTCCGGGAAATCCCGGCGGGCAAGAATTGCGATGAATTCAGATTCCTTTGGAATTGGAAAACTCGTCGGTCCGCGCAAAGGCAGAGTGACCACCTTTGACCAGGCTTCCGTTTCCACAGGCGGCGCGTTTTGCATTGTACACCGAGCGGCTTTCCCGTGTCTTTGCGACGCGAGTGCGTTCCTCACTGTATAATCTCCTCGCTGCGAAAGTTGCAGTGAGGAAGAAACCGCCGTGATTATAGGTGTGGGAGTCGATCTTGCAGAAATTAGCCGCATTAGCGCGACCATCGAGCGCTATGGCCAGGCATTTTTGCGCCGCGTTTTCACCGAGCGCGAAATCGCCTACTGCGAAAACCATCGCAACAAATTCGAGCGGTACGCCGCGCGCTTTGCAGCAAAAGAAGCGGCCATGAAAGCACTGGGCACCGGCTGGCGCCACGGCGTCCGCTGGGTGGACATCGAGGTCGTTCGCCTGCCGAGCGGCAAGCCGACACTCGAATTGCGCGGCGCGACGCGAGCCATCGCGGACCGGCTGGGCGTCAAGAACATCTCGCTCAGCATCACGCACAGCGGCGAC
>DASPOJ010000231.1:0-4542 GCA_035626055.1 Candidatus Methylomirabilota bacterium
GTCCTTTTCCATCAAGCCCGTGGGGCCTATGGTGCCCGTATCGTGGCCACCGTGGCCGGCATCAATCACAATGCGCCCGACCTTCAGGCCCAACGCGCGCGTCAGAGACGGCTGGCCGTCGCGCGGCAGCATGGGGATCGACGGCGGTTTCACCGGCGTGCTCGACCGGACTTTTCGCGCCTCCGGCTTCGGCATGTTCAGCGGAGGCGCGGAGTGGCTGGGAGTGCCGGCTGAGTTTGCTGCCGAGCCGCCGACGCCAGCGGGTTGCGCCTGCGGCGGAGGCGGATTATCCGCCCGTGCGACGACGTCATTCTTCTGCGGGGGTTGCTGCCTCGCGTGGCCCGCGTGCTGCGACGTTGGAGGTTCCACGTTCTGAGATGCGCTCGACGCTTCCGACCCGGAAGGTCCATAAACATCCACGACAAGACGCTCGGGGTTCTTCAATTGAAAAACCGAATAATCCTTCACCTGGTTCACTTCAAGAACTACGCGGACGACGCCATTTTGGTTCTGCGCGACGCGAACCGCCTTGAGAAAGCCGCCCTTGTCGACTTCGATGGGCTCATGAATCAGGGAAGAGGCGAGCTGGGCGTTGTTCAGGTCGAAATAGATGCGATCGGGGTTTGAGATGCGCGAGGCCTGATAGCTTACCGGCGCGCGGAGATCGATCTCAATGCGCGTGTAGGTGTCCGCGTTCCACGTTCGGATGCGCGTGATTTCTGCCTGGGTGCCGTTCACGGAAAGCGTTCTCGGTGAACCGTCCGAAGCGGCGGGAACCGCATTCGCGGACGCGGAGCCGCTATCGCGATCCTGGCCTTGCCCCCGGTCCTGGCTCGCGGATCGCTCCGGGGAGCGCCTGGTTTGCGGCGCGGCGGCCGGAGCCGGAGGCGTAACCGAGGCGCGCGAATTGGATTGGCCCTCCGAAGCGAGCTCGGCGAGCGCCTGCTTGGCTTGAGCCGCGCCGGCCGAATGCGGGTGAAGACTCAGGTACTGCTCAAACGATTTTCGCGCGAGGGCCGGATCGTGTAACTCGTCCTTTTCAAGTTCGGCAACGGCCAAAAGCGCCTGCTGGCGATAGCGATTATCGGGATAGTCGTGCAGCAGGAACAGATAGGCGTCCACCGCCGACCGGTAATATTTCGCATCGAACAGATCCCCCATGGTGCGGTAGAGCGTGCCGACCTCATCGAGCGCGTCGGGAACCTCCACCGCACGCGGGGTGATCAGATAGACTCGGCGATAGGCGAGGACCACCTGCTCGTAATCTTTCTCCGTGCGCCGTGAGACGGGGCTGGACTCGAGATCGGAGCGGAGTTTTTCAGCGCGAGCAAACTGGGCGCGCGCCGCGTCGCGCTTTGCATCGGGGGAATCCTGTGCGCGAGCGCCGAGAGCGGAAACCGCCACCAGAGCCATCGTGGCCAGCGCCACGCGATACACCGCACGCATTGATGCGGCCCTCAGCCGAACCTTACCGCTCATTCGTTCGTGAACACCACACGGCCCTGATCGTCCACTGTGCAATAAATGGAGCGCGGAGCGCCCATCCCATCCTGCCCGTGGTCCGATCCGGGACCATAGTATGTATCCGTGACGCGATGCACGTAATCCCGCGTTTCGCGAATTCTCGGGACGCCCCCGGCGCGGTCCACGGTCCCTGGTCCAGCATTATATGCCGCCAGCGCCTTATCGAGGTCGCCACCATAACGCACGAGCAACATCTGCAAATAACGAACGCCCGCGTCTATGTTTTGCTTCGGGTCGAAAGCGTTGCCAACGCCCAGTTCCCGCGCGGTGCCCGGGTCCAATTGCATGATTCCGAGCGCCCCCGTGCGTGAGACAGCGACGGGATTCCAATTCGATTCCGCTTCGATTACCGCGCGGACCAGCGCGGGATCCACGTTATGACGCGTCGCGACCTCGCTTACGATCTTCTCCAATCCTTCGCGGTCCTGCGGAGAGACCGTCACACTATTGGAAGACGCCCCGGGAGACCCAGAGGTTGTGTGCGGCGCGGAAGCGGTCTTGGGCGAGGCCTTGGGCCGGGCCGGCTCGGCGTTGATATAGACACGGCGGCCCTGATCGTCCGTGTAGAACGTGACTTGGGCTTTCGCGCGCTTTGTAGATAAAGCTAGCATCGTCAATAGGATAGCGAATGAAATGGAGAGACGGTAGCGCATAGTTTAGTCGGGAGAGGCGGGACGCCGAAATTTGAGACCGTGGGACACAGCATCCGCCGCGGGAGAGCCGCAAGGCCCTCAGCAACGTTTCTGGCACCACGCAAAATTATAACATTCGCTCTAGGAGGGGAACTACCTGAAGGAGTGCCTTTTTGAGCGCAGATGTGTCCTTTCCGCCAGCCTCGGCCAAATCGGGCCTTCCGCCGCCTTTGCCGCCTACCAACGGGGCCAGTTCCTGGGCGATCTTGCCGGCGTGGAGTCTCGCAGTGAGGTCCTTCGTGACACCCGCTAGAAGGGCCACCCGCGGAGGCGGGCCGTCTTCGACCGCGCCGAGGACGACGACGCCGGAGCCGAGTTTCTGGCGCAGGCTGTCGGAAAGTTGCCGGAGAGTCTCGCGGTCGGCGTTTTCGATTTCCGCGGAAAGGACCTTGACACCTTTTACCTCGCGCACCTGTTCGAGCAGTTCATCGAGCTTCGAGTGCGCGGATTTGCGCTTGAGCGTTTCGAATTGCTTTTCGAGCTGGCGCTGCGACTCTTCGTTGCGTTCGAGCGCGGCGGCGAGATTTTCCTCCGTTACGCCGAAGCGGCCCGAAAGTTGCGCGAGAATTTCCTTCGTGCGCTGGTAGTCGGCCACCGCGGCTGCGCCGGTGATGGCTTCGATTCGGCGCACGCCCGCGGACGAAGCTTGCTCGACCGTAACTTTGAAGATGCCGACTTCGCCCGAGCGGCGCACGTGCGTGCCGCCGCAAAGTTCCTTGCTGTAGAAGCCTCGCGGGGAATTCGCATCGGGAATCGTGACGACGCGGACGTTCTGCTCGGGATAGCGGTCGCCGAAGAAAGCGAGCGCGCCGGAGGCGAGCGCCTCATCGAGCGGCAATAGGTCCGTCGCGAGCTCGGCGTTCGTGCGGATCTGATCGTTCACCTGATCCTCGATGTCGTGCAATTCGGCTGGATCCACGGCGGCGAAATGCGAAAAATCGAAACGCAGGCGATCGGGCGCGACGAGCGAACCCGCCTGTTTGACGTGCGTGCCGAGGATGTTGCGCAGCGCGGCGTGCATCAAATGCGTCGCGGTGTGATTGCGCTTGATGCGCTCGCGGCGCGCGCCGTCGGCCACGCACGCGATGCGATCGCCGACGCGCAACGTCTCCTTCGCGACGATCCTGTGCGCGATCAAACCTGAGACGGGATAGTAGGCGCCACGAACTTCGGCGAGTTCGAGCGATTGCTCGTTGTTCCAGAACGTTCCCACATCCGCCACCTGGCCGCCGGATTCGGCGTAGAACGCCGTGCGGTCCAACACGATTTCGGCTTCCGTGCCCGGCGCGAGTTCATTGACTGCGCCCAGCTTGGTGACGATAGCTTCGATGCGGCAGTCCTTCGCTAGGGACTCGAAGTAGAAGTTGGGCCCGGTGCGATAAATCTCGGCGAGCTTCGCGTAGACCGGACTCGCGATTTCCTTGTGTGCGCCCTTCCACGAGGCCTTTGAACGTGTGCGCTGGTCGTTCATCGCGTGCTCGAAACCGTCCCAATCAACTGGCACACCTGCATCGTGGCAGGCGTCCTCCACAAAGTCGCGCGGCAAGCCGAATGTATCGTAGAGCCGAAAAGCGGCATCCCCGGAAAGAATCGCGCGAGAGTGTCGTTCTTCATCAAGCACCTTCGCGAAAACATGGCCCCCGAGGGGCGCCAGTTGCATTACCTCGTTCCGAAGGTCAGTCGACGAAATTTGTGCCAAGTCGGGTCTACTCACTAGCGGCAGCAGGTCGCGGAATGTCGTTTGAGCGTCGCCAGGGTCGCTAAACCTCTTCAGGTAGAAATCGAAGAAACGGGGATCCATTTCCTTCTGTTTGCGAATAAGCTCTTCAAGATTGTCAAGCCCAACTTCTATCGTGCGGGAAAACCTATGCTCCTCGGCGCGAATCTGCCGCTCCTCTGTGCCAATCAGAGGAGCCTGTCCAAAAAGAGTATCTAGCTCACGGTATGCGCCTCTCATTATGCTGCGCACTCTGTGAACCATCTCGATTAGCAGGACCGGTCGTTTTAGGCCTAGTAGACGACCGTGACGAATCGCTCGGCGCATGATCTTGCGGAGAACGTAGCCGCGACCCTCGTTTGAGGGAACAACTCCATCCGCAATGAGAAAAGCCGTAGCCCGGCTGTGGTCGGCGACGACGCGCAAAGAGGCCGCGCCACCTTTACCCGCCTCAAGTTTCTTTTCAACCTCGAAATTCACGCCGCACAATTCCGCCGCGCGCTGCGTAAGAGGCAGGAAGAGGTCTGTGTCGTAATTGCTGATCTTGTCTTGTAGCACAGCGGCGAGGCGTTCGAGCCCCGCGCCGGTATCAATGGAAGGGCGGGGAAG
>DASPOJ010000232.1:0-5282 GCA_035626055.1 Candidatus Methylomirabilota bacterium
CTGACCTTGCCCGAGCCGTGGCCGAGGACTTCGTGCATGGCGATCATGAGTCGGCGGGACTCGGCGTAGTACTTGTGCCCGCGCTCGCGCTCCTCATCGCTCGACGAGAATTCATCGATCGCTGCCTGGCCGACGGCTTCCTGGAACGCCGAGGAAACGTTGAAGAGAAGCACGCTCTTGGTGCCGTAGCGCTGGCGGATTTCCTGCTCGTTAGGAAGATTGATTCCGCCGGGCGAAATCGGTCCTGATTCGCCCGCTTCGGAAACCACAGTGATGACGTTCGCGATCGGCGGGCGGACGCCCTGCTTCTTGTAGGCATCCGCCCACGGCGCGCGGTCCTCGAAATATTGTGCGTTGGCCGCGAGCTGGCGCATCAATTGAGTTTGGCCCTGGTCGATAAAGCTCACGACGGACTCGAATGCGCCTTTCTTGGTGCGCGCATCCATGTAGGTCTCGATGAAGCCGTTAATGGCGTCGACAGTGAGGGGTGTCTGAACCCAAAACTCGTTGTAGGCATGCCAGTCGGACGGCGCGCCGGTCTCGTAGTAGATGATGAGCCTACGAAGCGCTTCGACCTGGGGTGGATCGGCCACGTCGGACGCACGTTCGAGCTGAGTGATGATCCGCGCGATGTATGCGGCGTAGCGCCCGGGCGGCACCTTGCCGTCGCGCGTGCCAGCGCGCCACACGTCTTCAAGTAGTTTTCCGCCGCGTTTTTCGACGCGTGAATTCAGGGGATAAAGCTCAGTGAAACTTGCGAGGTCGGCGAGATCCACGTTCTCGTAGTAATTGTTCCCGCTCGCATTGAGGATGTCCTGTCCCGCGGGCGGGCTTTTCACGGTCAGCATGGGGCGGTAGGCGGCGTCGAAAATCGGCTTCTGCAGCCGGTCGAGCAGCGCGTCGAGCCCTTTCTGATCCTTCACGCCGAAATTGGCGCCGTTGCGAAAGGCCTGGTGCGCGGCGGTGTGCAGATCGGCAGGCGTGAATTCCGGCAGAAACTTTTGCGAATTATCGAGGTAGTAATTGCCGTGCTGGATCCAAAAGAGCTGCGTGTAATCGCGGATCTTCTGGAGCGCGTCGGGCGCAATCCCCGCAGGGTGCGTCCAGATTCCTTCGAGCAATCGCTTCAGCTCGAGGCCGTAAGGCGAGATCTGATCGTAATAGATTGGGTCGCCGGCGATGCCCGCCTGCGATAGGTAGTACGCGAGCACGCGCTGCCTCGGCGTCAGTTGATCGAAGCCGTCGGCGTAATACTGGACGATCGCAAATGGCCCGGCTCGACCGGCGAGATAGCGGCGCGCGGGTTGTGTATGGTCCTGAGCGATAGCCGTGGATGTGACGCCAGCCAGTGTCATCGCAAAGAGTGCCGCGATACGAGCTGCGGTCCAAATTCCATTCATGCGTTTCACCTGCGCGTGGCCCGCTCACCGTGCCGGGCAGAGCCGGCGCGGGGGGCACAAAGCCAGAAACTCAGCATACCACCCGCGCAGCGGCAGCGAAGCGCGGGCCGTTTGAGCAGGGCGCCGGAGATTCAGGTATCATAGGAAAGGGATTTCCTCACCAATTGAGGCATGGCGGCGGCGATTGTTCCGGCTGCTTGCCGCACCGCCGCGCCGCGTTCGCTGCGAGGAGCTGCATTTGATTCCGCGCTATACGCGCGAAGAGATGGGCCGCGTCTGGAGCGACGAGGGCAAATTCCGGCGCTGGCTCGAAGTCGAGGTGGCGGCCGCGGAAACATTAGCCGAACACGGCGTCGTGCCGCGCGAGGCCGCCGAGACGATTCGCAAGCGGGCGCGGGTGGACGCGCAAGTGGTTGCGCGGATCGCGGAACACGAGGCCCGCGTCCGGCACGATGTCATTGCATTCACGATCGCCGTCGGCGAGACCATCGGCGATCCTTCGGCGGCGCGCTGGCTGCACTACGGCCTCACATCGAATGATGTGGTGGATACGGCGCAGGCGCTGCAAGTCCGTGAAGCCTCGCGCCTGATCGAGCACGGGATGATTCGCCTCGGCGAAGTGCTCGAGCGCCGCGCACGCGAATTTCAGCACACGCCGCAAATCGGACGCACCCACGGCGTCCACGCCGAGCCGATCACGTTTGGCTTGAAGATTGCGAATTGGTTTGATGCGAACCGCCGCAATCTCCAGCGCTTCGGCCGAGCCGCGCGCGAAATGGCCGTCGGCAAACTATCCGGCGCGGTGGGAAACGCGGCGCATCTCGCGCCGGAAGTGGAAGCCGCCATCTGCGCGCGGCTGGGTCTGGATCCGGCGCCGGTCAGCACGCAGGTCATCGCGCGCGACCGCCACGCGGACTACGTCGCAGCACTCGCCATCGTCGCGGCGACGATCGAGCAATTCGCGCTGGAAATCCGGCACCTGCAGCGCACGGAAGTGCGAGAGGCCGAGGAGCCGTTCGGCGGCGAGCAGCGCGGAAGCTCGGCGATGCCGCACAAGCGCAATCCGGTGGGCTGCGAACAACTTTGCGGTCTCGCACGCGTGGTGCGCGCGAATGCTCAGGCCGCGCTCGAAAATGTCGCGCTCTGGCACGAGCGCGACATCTCGCACAGCTCCGTCGAACGCGTCATCCTGCCGGACTCGACCATCCTCGCTGATTACATGCTCACGCGAATTACCGAAATCATCGCTCGGATGGGCGTTTTTCCGGAGCGCATGCGCCGCAATCTCGATTCCACCGGCGGCCTTATTTTTTCCGGCCAGCTCTTGCAGGATCTCGTTGAAGCCGGCGCCCCGCGCGAGGACGCCTACAAATGGGTGCAGGAAAATGCGATGGCGGCGTGGGAAGCAGACCAGCCTGCGCAGGCGGGAATGAGTTTTCGCGAGCGGGTCAGCCGGGATTCGCGCATCGGCGGCTTTTTGAACGGCGCCGCGCTCGAACGAACGTTCGATCTTGCTCGGCAGTTGCGCTCGGTGGATTCCATCTTCGCTCGCGTCTTCGGACAAAGCACAGCCCAACGAACTGCCTGACACCCCGCTGTTCCGATGGCAGACTGCATTTCCCCTCCCGACCAGCATCCTCGTGCTGTTGGTTGCGCCACCGTGAGACGGACCTTCCCCGTCTTCACCCCCTCTGGCGAAACCAGGAGAGCCCATGTCCGCCAGAGAAGTGTCGTTCGGAACCAGCCTCGTTACAGATTGCAATGATGACGTGCGTGAATTGCTAGTGCGCCTCTTGTCGGCGCGTGCATCCGGCGTTTTAAGTCGGTGCGCTTGAGGTTTTAACGTCAATGATCAGGATGCGTTCAGCCTCGATCAGCATTGCCGTACTCCCTCTCGCGCGTCGCTGCCTCCGCCGCTCGAGAGCAGAATAAATCGACAGACTAAGACAAAAAGAAGTCAACTGTAATCGTGGTGTCGATTTCGACGGGCCGACCGTCGAGCCGGGTCGGCTGATAGCGCCAGCTCTTGACCGCTTCCAGCGCCGCCTTGGCCAGCAGCGGATGACCGGAAATGACCTCCAACTCGCTCACGCGGCCATCCTTGCCGATAATCGCGTGCAGGACTACCTCACCCTGTAGGTGCATTTGCCGCGCCAGCAGGGGATACTGTGGCTGAGTCTGCGACAAAATCTTGGCAGCCTCCACCTGCCCGCCGATTTCGATTCGTGTGGGCACCTTGGCGACCGGGGGCGGTGGTGGCGGCGCAGGCGCGGCCAGACCGATGTCCGATCCACCCAACAGCCCGGCCTCTGCAAAGCCTCCTACAACTCCTCCAGCGGCCACCGGAGCCTCAGGCGCCAGATCTGCTTCCTTGAACACCGCGACCTGCTTGGGAATAGCACGCGGCTGCATCAGCTTGCCCTGCGTGAGAAGGCGTGCGACCGGCTTCACAGCCTTGGGGGCCTCAGCCGGTGGCGCGGGCGGCGGTGGAGGCGGTGGCGTACTGATCAACTGGGTCGTTAACATGGCCTTTGGCAGAGTCTGCGTATAGAGCAACGGGATCAGCAGCAAAATGCCGAGTACAATGACTTCAACCGCGGTTGAGAAGAGCATGGTCCAAGGGGCGTTTGTCTTTTTCCTAGCGACAGCGCATTCCAGTAGTTCGTCGAACATGGGTCGTTTGGTCTCCTAACTACACTACTGCTCAGTACTATGTGATGCTCGGAACAATGACGAAGTACTAAGAGAGCGGTAAGGAATTGCTAAATTTGCGCCGCAATATTTGCATTGCGTTTATCGGTTTTTTGATTCGGGCTGAGCGACGCGGAGCAGGTCTACAAGCGTAGCCCTACGTGAATTGCTAGTGCGCCTCTTGCGGGCGCGTGCGTCTGGCGCTTTAACTTACTGTGCTTGAATCTTTCAGGAGCTAGCTACGCGCGCTGGACATACCGCGCTTCCGAAGTATCCACCTTGACTTTATCCCCATTGTTGATGAATGGCGGCACCTGAATCGTCAGACCGGTCTCCAGCTTGGCGGGCTTCATCACGGCGCTGGCTGTCGCTTTCTGCACGGTGGGCTCAGTATCCGTGACGGTGAGATCCACCGTGTCCGGCAGGAGCACGCCGATCGGCTTGTTTTCGTAGAACTCCACTTTCACCGTGGTGTTCGGAATCAAATAGTAGACAGCGTCGCCGAGGACATCATTCGTGAGCTGGATTTGCTCGTAGGTGCCGGTGTGCATGAAGTGGTGAGCGTCGGCCTCGCTATAGAGGTACTCATACTCGATTTCATCGAAGACGGCGCGGTCCACGAATTCTTCGGCGCGGAACCTGTAGTCCATGATCGCGCCCGTGCGCAGATTGCGCATGCGCGTGGCCATCGCCCCGCGCTTGTTGCCCGGCGTCCGGTGGTCCACGCTGTGAACCGTGTAGAGTTCGCCCTCGTGGCGAATGATCATTCCCGGACGCAATTGCGTCGCCTTCAGCATTTCCAGCTCCTCACGCAATCGGAATCTCTGCCGGAATCCTCGTGGGCGGCCTGCCCGGCGGCCGGCGCGTAGCGAACTCCCCCTGTGATCTTCTCCACGCGACGCGCAATTCACAATTATACCGGAGTCGAGGCGCTCTCGGGAATCCTGCAGGCGGGGATGAGTCCGCCCGCGATGGTAACTCTAAAGGGACTCCCTTATCCCCCACCCCCCTGTTTTTATGTAAGTGTTGAATATAAAAGGCTTGCGAGGCGAAAACACGTAAGTGCTGATTATAAAGGTCTTGGCGACCGTTTCTTTTCAACGAGATACGAAAAATGGAGGGGGAGTTTGTAAGTGCTGATTCTAAAGGGCTTATAGGCGCACTAAATCCTTTGCTGTGTATCACTTTTGA
>DASPOJ010000233.1:0-47251 GCA_035626055.1 Candidatus Methylomirabilota bacterium
CGCGAGCCACAACAGGCCCATCCAAACCAGACGGCGATACATCTTGAGAGTGGCCGCATTGGCGACATCGAGGTTCCAGTGGCAACTGGGGCAGTAGGCTTTTCCTCCGGCCATCGCGGCCGGAGAGTGGCATTGCGGGCAGGCAATCGTCGGCATGGCGAAACTATAAACGCTTTCGCATCGCTGGGCGAGCTTCCAGTCTATGATGGGGGCGTGCCGCCCCTTCTAGAATTGCGCGATTTGACGGTCGAACTGCCGACGCCGTCGGGCTGGGTGCGGCCCGTGAATGGCGTGAACCTGACCATCGAGCCGGGGCAAGCGCTCGGGTTGGTCGGCGAATCGGGCAGCGGAAAGACGATGCTGGCTCTGAGTTTGATGGGATTGCTCCCCGAAGGTGCGCGAATGGCAGGGGAGGCGTGGTTTGCGCCGGGGAACGGTGCGGCGAATTCGCGGTGCAATCTGGTTTCGCTCGGCGAGCGCGAACGCTCGGCATTGCGCGGTGGCGGCATGGCGATGATCTTTCAGGAGCCGATGACTTCGCTGAATCCCGTGATGCGAGTGGGGACGCAAGTGGCGGAGTCGATCCGGGCGCACGATCGTTCGCTCACCGGAGGTTCGCTCTCGCGGCGCGAGGCCGATAGTCGCGTGGTGGACGCGCTGGCGCGCGCGCGTGTGCCGGAGCCGGAGTTGCGCACCAGACAATTTCCGCATCAACTTTCCGGCGGACTGAGACAGCGCGCGATGATTGCCATGGCGCTGGCTGGTGCGCCGCGCTTGCTGATCGCGGACGAGCCGACCACGGCGCTGGATGTAACCGTGCAGAAGCAGATTCTCGAGCTGCTCTCCGAATTGCGCCGCGAACTGGGCTTGGCGCTGCTGTTTATCACGCACGATCTCGCCGTAGTGGCGCAGGTGGCGGAGAGGATCGCAGTGCTCTACGCGGGGCGCGTGGTAGAGGACGGGTCGGCGAGCGAAGTGTTGTCGCGGCCGCGCCACCCGTACACGGAAGGGTTGCTGCGCGCCTCGCCGAGTTTGGCGCGGCGCACGCTTGAGCCTATCCCGGGCGCGGTGCCGGCGTTGGGCGCGTTGCCGCCGGGCTGCGCGTTTGAGCCCAGATGCGCGTATCGCCGCGAAGCTTGCACCGCAGCCGTGCCGGAGATGCGTTCGGCCGGTGCGGGACACGCGGCCCGCTGCATCCTTGTGGATGAGGCGAGAGGATGACGAAGAGCGATAGAGAACATCTCGACCGGATTCAGGACCGCTTCACGCGAACGGCGGAGGTTTTTTCTTCATTCGCGATGTCACGCCGTTCGGGAGAAGGAGAACGGTTGGCGCGCATGCTGACCTCCGGTTGGGTTGCCGCATCGGAAGCGAGCGTGCTTGACGCCGCCTGCGGGCCGGGGACATTCACGCTGCCGGTTGCGGCGCGCGTGCGGCAGGCGCTAGGACTGGATTTCACGAGCGCGATGCTCGAGCGGGCGCAAGCGGAGGCGGCGCGCGCGGGACGCAGCAATGCGCACTTTCTTCGCGGCAATGTCTATGCGCTGCCTTTTTCGAGCGGCGCCCTCGATGCGGTCCTATGCGGCTATTGCTTCCATCATTTTCAAGAGCCGGACCGCGCGCTCGCAGAGATGGCAAGGGCGACGCGTCCCGGCGGGCGCGTGGGCCTCGTGGACTTGATCGTGCCGCGCGGCGCGAACGTGGATCGCCACGACGCCATCGAGCGGCTGCGCGATCCCTCGCATGCGTCTACGCTGAGCGCGATCCAATTGCGGACGATGTTTGCCGCGGCGGGCCTGCGGGTGGTCGCGGAAGAAGATTGCGAACGCGTACGTTCGTTCGAGGAGTGGATGCGTGTAGCGGGCTTCGCAGAAGGCAGCGAAACGTTCCGCGTTGTGGAGACCGAGATGGAGAAGACCGTCGCCGACGATGCGGCGGGGTTTCATCCGCGGCGCGTCGCATTGGGAGCGCTCGAATTCACGCAAACGACGATTTTTCTCGTCGCGGAGAAATCACGATGAACGGTGCATCGCTGTGACGCGCGATTTCAAATCGGACGCGCCCTTGCTGGAAGCCGCCGGTCTGCGAAAGAGCTTTGTCGCGACCACGGGAGCATTCGGTGGAGGCGCGCGCCATATCACCGCCGTGGATGGCGTCAGCCTGAAACTAATGCCCGGCGAAACTCTTGCGATCGTCGGCGAATCGGGAAGCGGGAAGACAACGCTCGCGCGGCTCTTGCTGCGTCTCGAGCAGCCGGACGGGGGCAGTGTGTGGTGCTTCGGCGAGGATCTTCTGGCCGCGCGAGGGGCGCGGCTCCGGACGCTGCGCCGGGAGATGCAGATGGTCTTTCAGGATCCGTATGCGTCGCTCGATCCGCGAATGAATGTGGAAGCAATTGTGAGCGAGCCGCTTGCCATTCACGAACCGCGATTGTCGCGCAGCGAAAGGCGCGAGCAGGTGGTGCGGACGTTGAAGACGGTGGGATTGGGCGCGGACTCGTTCTCGCGCTATCCGCACGAATTCTCCGGAGGGCAGCGGCAGAGGATCGGCATCGCGCGGGCGCTCGTGCTGCGTCCGAAATTAATTGTGGCGGACGAACCGGTTTCCGCGCTCGATGTTTCTGTCGGCGCGCAGATTCTGTCGCTTCTGCAAGAGTTGCAGGCTGAATTCGCGTTGACGTATCTGATCGTCTCGCACAGTCTGCCGGTGGTGGCGCAACTGGCGACGCGCATCGCGGTCATGAAATCGGGCCAAGTAGTTGAAACCGGCGAGGTCCGGCAGGTGCTCGAACGCCCGGCTCACCCTTACACGCAGGCGTTGATCGCGGCCATGCCGGTACTGCCTGCCTGAGCCGCGCGCCTCTCGGTGCGAACCTGTGGATAATGAGGATATTCTTTGGCTGTCCGTGCGTATTGAGACTAGAATCGCCGCCGGCTCATCGCGAAACGGAGGAATTTATCCATGTCCAGTATTCCCAGCACACCCACGCCGGAAGCTCCGGCGGAGATGAATTCAATCGCGCGGGTCTTCGGCGCGCTCTTCAATCCCAAGCCCACGTTTGAATCCATTGCGCAACGGCCCACTTGGGTTCTTCCAATCATTCTTGGGTGCATCATTTTTATCTCAACAGTTGCGGCGTTTACTCACCGGGGCGGCTGGGAGAGCTTTATGGAGAAGCAGAACGCAAGCAGCTCACGTGTGCAGAGCATGTCTCCCGAGGCCCGGGAGCGGGTGCTTGAGTCCCAGGTAAAGTACGCGCCGATTTTCGGCTACGCGGAAGGCGCAATTATTCCTTTCGTCAGCGCCCTGGCGGTTGCCGGGGTGCTTCTGGGCGCGTTTACGGTCACGGGGGCTACGAGGACCGATTTCAAGACTTCGCTGGGGATCGTCGCGTATGCGGGCCTGCCATGGATAATCCAGGGATTGCTTGGCATCTTGATTCTGTTCGTGAAAGATCCCTCGACTGTGGATTTGCAAAACCTTGTAGCTTCCAATCCAGGCGCAATCCTTTCGAGCGACGCGCCAAAGTGGCTCGCCGCCCTTCTTGGCTCCCTCGATGTTTTTACGTTTTGGAATATTGCTCTGCTCGGAATTGGATTTAGTGCGACGAATCCCAAGAAACTCTCCTTCGGCAAGGCGTTCGGCACGGTCCTTGCGGTTTGGAGCTTCTACGTGATCTTGAAGGTGGGCGTAACCGCTGCGATCAGCATGATTAGCTAGCTGGGCGGGCGCGATTCGATGACGACAATCTCCGAACCCACGCTGGAAGCCCAGGCTTCCCTGTCGCCGTTCGGTCGGATTGCCGGTGTCTTCTTTAATCCCGCGCAAACATTCGTGGACATCGCGCGGCAGCCGAGCTGGCTGCTTCCTTTGGCGCTGTTGGTTCTTGTGAGCGTCGGCATCGGAATCGAGCTGGCGCAGCGAGTGAATTGGGAACAGTACATAGGCCGGAAGCTGGACGCTTCCCCCAGTGCGGCGCAGCTTTCGCCAGAGCAGCGGCAACAGCGGATCGAGGTGGGAGCGAAATACGCGCGGATCTCGTGTTACGTCGTCGCCCCCATTGGGATGCCGGTGACGCTGCTGTTCTTTGCCGCGCTCTATCTCGGCGCGTTCAATCTCCTCGCGAATGCAAGATTGCGCTTCGGCCAGTCCGCGGGAATCGTGGCGCACGCCATGATGCCCTCGCTGGTGAGCGGCATTCTGGCGACCATCGTCCTCGCGGTGAAAGATCCCGGCACGATCGATCCGCAGCAACCGCTTGCGTCCAGCGTGTACGCATTTCTCCCTGATGACGCGCCGCAGTGGCTTCAGTCGCTCGGAAGTTCCATCGAACTCTTCTTTCTCTGGATGCTTGTGCTCGTTTCGATCGGGTTCGCCGCGGCGAATCCGCGCAAAGCGACGCTCGGGAAGGCATTTGGCATTGTGTTCGGGCTTTGGGGAGCGTGGGTGCTAGGCAAAGTGATCTGGGCTGTGTTGTAGAGGCTGACGCCCTCACAAGTAATCTCCCTCTGTTAAACTCGCTCGCATGGAATTTTGCTTCGAGGTTCTTAAGACCGATCCGAGCGGCGCGCGTTTGGGCCGGATGAAGACGCCGCACGGCGTGATCGACACGCCCGCGTTCATGCCCGTGGGCACGGCGGCCACGGTCAAGGGGCTGACGCAGCAAACGCTCGAGGACTTGGGCGTCCAAATTCTGCTTTCGAACACATACCACCTTTATTTGCGTCCCGGACACGATTTGATCGGGCGAATGGGAGGGCTGCATCGCTTCATGTCCTGGACGCGAGCCATCCTGACGGACTCGGGCGGCTTTCAGGTTTTCAGTCTGGCGGACACGCGAAAAATCACCGATGAAGGCGTGTTGTTCCGCTCTCACGTGGATGGCTCCGAGCACTTGCTGACGCCGGAGAAGTCGATTGAAATACAGCAGGCGCTTGGCTCCGACATTGCGATGGCGCTCGACGAGTGCATCGAGTATCCGGCCGAGCGTGGGCGCACGCGTGCCGCCTCGGCCCGGACGGCGGCGTGGGCGAAGCGCTGCCGGGACTATGCGCGCGAACACACAAGCAGCGGCACGAATCCGGGCCAGGTGTTGTTTGGAATCGTGCAAGGCGGGGGCTTCACTGACTTGCGGCGGGAGTGCGCCCGGCAATTGGCCGATTTCGATTTTCCCGGCTACGCGGTGGGCGGACTCGCGGTGGGTGAGCGTCATCCGCTGACCTGCGAGCTGGCGTCCGCCGCGACTGCGGAGCTTCCGGCTGAGCGCCCGCGCTATCTGATGGGTGTAGGCTTGCCGGAACAGATTGCGGACTACGTTCGCTGCGGGATCGACATGATGGATTGCGTTCTGCCGACGCGGAACGCGCGCAACGGCTGCCTATTCACGACGCAGGGCCGGGTGAACATCAAGAGCGCCCGCTACGCGGAGGATCAGCGGCCGGTGGATAAGGAATGTTCGTGCGCGGTTTGCAAGCGATATACGCGCGCCTACTTGCGCCATCTTTTTCTTGCGAACGAAATGCTCGGCGCGGTCCTGAACACCCACCACAATCTCCACTTTTACCTTGACATCATGGGCAAAATTCGCAAGGCTATTGCGTTTGGGGAGCTGGCGAGCTTCTCCTCAGAGCTTCAGGCGCGTCTCGAAGCGGGTCAATCCTGAAACTCTTGGAACGGAACCGATCGGGCGAGTGGCCGTTCGGCGGATACCCATCTTGACCCAGGTCGCAGTTGTGGAAGTCCCGCGCGTGAGCGGGACGAAGGTCCAGCGATTCTCTGCGCGGAACAATCACGTTCGCCCCAACGTGCATCACCGGTGCTTGGTCGGGAAGCGCAGGGCGGGCGCTGAGCGAGGGTAGGTCGAATTCCAATGGCAACAGTACTTCTTCCCGGGCACGAGTGGCTGTGGGCGCAGGGCCAGTCCTCTAATGGCTTGCTCACATTTGCTCCGTTAGTGGTCATCATGGTCATTTTTTATGTTCTCCTGATTCTCCCGGCGCAGCGCCGCCAGAAGAAAACTCAGCAAATGCTCAGCGCGCTCAAGAGCGGCGATAAGGTCGTTACGAACGGTGGAATCTACGGGACGATCGCAGGCATCGACAACGAAGCCGTGCAGCTTCGAATCGCCGATCAGGTGAAGATTAAGGTCGCGCGGTCAGCCATTGCGGGACTTCAGCCGGAGGAAGGCAAGAAGGAGGAGTAGAACGCTCAGCGCCGCCCTGTTCGCGGCACTCTTTTTCATCCAACCATGGTAGCGAATCTCAGGTGGAAAATAGTATCGATTGTGGTTGTAGTCCTGATATCCGTGTATGGAATCATCGGATTCCCGACTTCCTGGGCCGGGGTAAAGAAGAATTTCGTTGACCGCATCAAGCTCGGACTCGACCTGCAAGGCGGGACTCACCTGATTCTTCAGGTGCAGACGCAAGAGGCTGTGAGCCTGGAGACCGATCAAGTTCTGGATCATCTCCGTACCGATCTCCGCGACAAAGGAATACGCTACGACGAAATCCGCAAACTCAACGACACGCAGATTCTGGTGCACAATCTGGCGACAGATCAAGCCAGCGTCTTCCGCGACTTCGTCAGCGAAAATTTCCCGGAATGGGACATCGCTCCCGCTCCCAATGAGACCTCCGGTTACGTCTTGACGATAAAGCCCAGTGCAGTTGCGCTAATTGACCAGCAGACGATGGATCAATCCGTGGAGACCATCAACCGCAGGATCGACGCCCTCGGGCTGACCGAGCCGACGGTCGCGCCCTACGGCCGCGGAGACAACGAGATTATCGTCGAGCTCCCCGGCGAGAGCGACCCAAACCACGCGAAGGATGTGATCCAAGCCGGCGGGCAGCTCGAGTTGACTAAGGTAGAGGGAGATCGGGCCTATTCCTCCGAAGCCGAGGCGCTGGCAGCCCTTGGCGGAGTCCTTCCTGCGGGGAGCGAGCTTGTGCCGGGCACTTCGGGCACCTCGAACGGCGCTCAACCGAGCGCTGAGTCCTGGTATGTGGTGGACCGGACGCCGATCGTGACGGGACGCGACCTGCGTCACGCCACAGCCCAGCCCAGCACGGAAAATCCCGGCACCTTCGAAGTCGCGTTCACGCTATCGACCGATGCGGCGCGGCGATTTGGCCCGTTCACGGAGCAGAACATCAATCACGAGATGGCGACGATTCTCGATCACAAGGTGATCATCGCCGCTACGATCATCAATCGCATCGAGGATTCCGGGCGCATTACCGGCGGGTTCGGTGAGCAGCGAGCCAACGATCTCGCGCTCGAACTCAACGCCGGCGCGCTGCCCGCCTCGATCAAGTATCTCGAGGAACGGACGGTAGGCCCTTCGCTGGGCGCGGACTCGATCCGCCACGGCGTGTGGGCCGCCTTCCTGAGCCTGCTCGCGGTGATTTTTTTCATGTTGGTTTACTACTGCGGGCCCAGGGCTAAGCCGATAGTCGTGATCGTGAACGGAGTGGTCCTCTTTCTGGCAGCGGAGTTGTTCCAAACGGTGCTGACTCTCCCGGGCGTCCCATCAGTTACTTACTGGCTAGGCCTATTGGGCTTGCCCGCAGTGCTGCTTTTCATGTTGGTCTATTATCGGGGGGCCGGACTCAATGCGGTTCTGGCGTTGGTGCTAAACCTAGTGATCTTGCTCGCGGCACTCGGTTATTTTGAAGCGGTCCTTACGTTGCCGGGCATCGCGGGCGTCATCCTGACGATCGGCATGGGCGTGGATTCGAACGTCCTGATTTTCGAGCGCATCCGGGAAGAACTCCGGGCGGCCAAGGCGCCGGTTTCGGCGGTCGACCTGGGTTTCAAGCGCGCATTCCTGACCATCATTGATACGCACGTGACGACGGTGGTTTCGGCGTTGTTCTTGGGCGTTTTTGGCACAGGCCCGGTGCGCGGCTTCGCCGTGACCCTGATTATCGGTCTGCTGGCAAATCTGTTTACGTCGGTCTATGTGTCGCGCGTGATTTTCGACTGGCACCTGGCGAAGATGCCTCGCCAGGCTGAGCTAAGCATCTGACTCCGTTGGGGATGTCCCGGGCCGGGAACAACATCCCCCCGGTTGGTGTCTAAGTTTCAAGGCGGGCGAAGGTATGGAGTTCTTCAAACAGGCCAATATCGATTGGATGGGGAAGACGAAGTATTTTGTCGCCCTGTCCCTGAGTCTTCTCGTAATTGGCTGGATTTCCTGGGCGCGCAAAGGACTCTACTACGGTATTGATTTCAAGGGCGGCACCCTCGTTTCCGTCCGGTTTGCCGGGCCGCCTCCGGTTGACAAAATTCGTCAAGGGTTGGTCCAACAGGGATTAGGTAACAGCGTCATCCAGCAGATCAATGACATCGGCAACGCGAACACCAATGAGGTCGTGATCGGCCTGGAAGAGGCGGGCGGAGGGGAAGAGGCGTTGGACGCCGGGAAAACCACAATTCTGAACGCCCTCCATAGCACCCTTGGTGCAGGCGAACCAGGGAAACAGGATTTTAATTCCGTTACGGTCCAGGCCCTTGCCGAACAGCTTGCGAGGAAGGATCCGCTGAACTTGGGCACGAACCCCGGCGACAAGTACACGCAACTGGCAAAGCAACTCACCGATTACCGGGACCACGAGCTGCGGGGTGTTGTCTCCGATCTTGGGCAGTTGCAGAGCGCCGGGGTGAGTCCTGCGGTGATCTCCGCTCTTCGCGACACCTACTTCGCGAGTAACTTTGCCGTAATTAACGTTGAAATAGTCGGCCCGAAAGTGGGTGCCCAGCTCCGGAAGCAGGCAATCGTCGTTACCCTCTATGCTTTGGGGGGCATGCTGATATATATTGCACTTCGTTTCTCGGGCGGGGGGCTGTTGCACCTGTCCGTCAGCTCCGGAAGCTTCTTCCTTTGGAGGTGGATCGACTTCGTGATTTTCGGCGCGGCCGCTGTCCTGGCCGTGTTTCACGATGTTCTGATTACTCTGGGGCTGTTTTCGTTGTTGCACTTTGAGATTTCGCTTACGGTCATCGCGGCGCTGCTGACCTTGGTGGGTTATTCGATGAACGACACGATCGTGATCTTCGACCGCATCCGGGAAAACCTTCGCTTGATGCGGCGCGAATCATTCGCTTCGATCGTGAATCGCTCCATCAATCAGACGCTATCACGGACCATTCTGACCAGCGGCTTGACGTTCGTGACCGTGCTCGTGTTGTTCTTGATGGGCGGTCAGGTGTTGCGCAGTTTCTCTTTTGCGCTGGTCGTAGGGATTATGGTAGGAACGTATTCCAGTTTTGGAATTGCCGCGCCCTTGGTTGTCGCTTGGAGCCACTGGAGGAGCCAGGGTGGGGCAGCTACCGGAACCGCAGCCGGTGACAAAGGCCGGAGAGGCTAGGCGCTTCGCGCAGAACTTCGACGGCAGGAGGCCACACGGTGTTTGACAATCTAGTGGAATCAAGCGTAGTCAGCACGAAAACGAACAGGAGATGGTCTGTCGTTGTTTCGGCGATGTTCCAGTGTGTTCTGTTGACGATTTTCGTTCTCATCCCGCTGATTTGGACGCAGGCCCTTCCCAAGGGGATGATGAACACATGGATCATGGCTCCGGCACCCCCGCCGCCTCCGGCTCCTCCTCCGCCACCGGCGCAGAAGCTTGAGGTCGTGAAGCCGATGGTGCGGCTGATGCACAATGGGGAACTTGTTGCCCCCCGGGCCATCCCGAAAGAAGTTAAAATGATCAAGGAAGAGGAAACGCCACCGGATGTCGGCGTAGCCGGCGGCGTCGAGGGCGGCGTTCCCGGTGGCGTTGCTGGCGGTTCTACTGGCGGTGTAATTGGCGGCATACTGGGCGGAATGCCCACTGCGGCGCCGCCTCCCCCGCCGAAACAAACTCCGACGCGCGTGCGGGTAGGCGGGAACGTTCAGCCTCCGCGGGCGATCAGTGCGCCTCAGCCTGTGTACCCGGCGCTTGCGCGGCAGGCGCGGATTCAAGGAGCGGTCGTTTTGCACGCGGTGATCACAAGAGACGGAAGGGTCGAAGAGTTGCACGTGATTTCGGGCCATCCGCTCTTAATCCAGGCGGCCGAAGATGCAGTGCGGCAGTGGCGCTATCAGCCCACACTGCTGAACGGCGACCCGGTGGAAATCGAAATGACGATCACCGTTAATTTTGTAATGAGTCAGTAACCGCGGCGCTGTCAGGCCGCACAGATTTGGATTTCGGCCGGGATGGCCTGCGGGTCGTTTGCGGCCTGGAAACTTGCGGACGAACGAAAAGGAGCAATCTCTATGCTTGCGAACGTAGCCGTTTGGGCACTGAATACGTGGGTCTTCCAGGCAACCACAAGCTGGGACCTGCGGGCCATGTGGGGCACGATGAGCATCATCGCGAAGGTGGTGGTGGGAATCCTCTTCCTGCTTTCCGCGTGGTCGCTTGGCGTGATGATTGACCGTCTGTTGATGTACAGCGCGGCTCGGAAACAGTCGCGCGTCTTTGTGCAGCAAGTGGCCGGAGCGCTGCGCGAGGGCAAACTCGACGAAGCCATCTCCATCGCCGAGCGCAACAAGAAGAGCCACATCGCGAAGGTGGTGGCGACGGGCTTGTCCGAATTTCAGACCGCCTCGGCGCAGGTCTCTGATGCCGAGGTGATCGAGGCCGCCAAGCGCGGGCTCGAACGCTCCGTCGCAATCGTCCACGCCGAGATGAAGCGGGGGCTTTCCGGCCTCGCGACGATCGGTTCGACGGCTCCCTTCGTGGGCCTGTTCGGGACGGTCATCGGCATCATCAACGCGTTTAAAGGCATCGAGTCGTCCCATGCTTCCGGTCTGTCGGCTGTCGCCGGCGGAATTTCCGAAGCCCTGATCACCACCGCCCTCGGGTTGCTGGTGGCCGTGCCCGCTGTCTGGGCCTTCAACTATTTCACGAACAAAGTAGAGGCCTTCGACGTCGAGATGGACAATTCCTCGATGGAATTGATCAACTACTTCATCACGCGGAGAGGCGGAAAGAAGTAAGCCATGGCCTACAAGCCTCAAGCGGCACCGGTGATGGCAGCGCCAAACGTCGTGCCAATGGCCGACGTGATGTTGGTGCTGCTCATCATCTTCATGGTGGTGACGCCCATGTTGCAGCACGGCCAATCGGTGAATATGGCGAAAGTGAACAACGCCATCGACATGCCGGACGCCGATCGCGACGACGCTGTCATTGTGGCCGTTTCGCAGGACGGGGTCGACTATCTGGGCACCACCAAAACAAACATCGATGATCTAACACAGCAGGTAAGGAAACTCATCGCGGATCGCGGCGACAAGACGGTATTTGTCCGAAGCGATGAGCGCGCGCATTATGGCAGCGTGGTCCAGGTCGTGGATGCCGTGCGCGCCGCTGGTTGCGACAAAGTGGGGTTGCTGACTGAACGACGGACTCAAGCGAGTCAACAGTCGGCGCCGCCACCGCCGCCACCGCCTGCGGATTAGCTCAGTACTGCAATCGTATTTCGCCCTGCGTGCAGGGCAGGAGTGCAACGACCATGGGCATGGAAGTTGGTGGGAAAAAGGGCGGCCCGATGGCTTCAATGAACGTCGTGCCGCTGATTGATATTCTGCTAGTGCTGCTGATCATCTTTATGGTTATTACGCCGCTGACGCCACATGGGATCGATGCCCTTGTGCCACAGCCGCCCCCGAAGGACCAAGCGAAACAGCCGGAGATCGACCCGAACAAAGTGATCGTCGTTCAGGTTCTGGAAGGCGGCAAGCTCAAGATCAACGATGAGGACACGACTTGGCAGACCATGGGCCCGCGCCTAAGCGATGTCTTCAAGACTCGCGCGGAGAAGATCGCGTTCATCAAGGGTGACGACAACGTGCGCTTCGCCGACGTCGCGCGCGCGATGGATATCATGCGCGCCTCCGGAATCGACTCGATCGGTCTCATTACGGCCAAGATGGAAAGCGAAAGCGGCGGATAGCGCCCCCGCGGCGGCTTTGAAGCAAACGGGGCCGGTGGCCCCAGAGCGGCCCCATGCCGAATCGGGGATGCTTGTCAAAGGGAGTAGAACCAAACCTTCGCAAGAATGGACTTGCCAGCTATGAATCCAGTCGCAAAGCGTGAGTGGTTTCGCAAGAACGTTCCAGTCGCCTGGCTGGCGCTGGTTGCCGTAGTTGCGGTTGCCGGCGCCGGGGGTTGCAACAAGCTGAAAGCGCGCGACCAGCTCAACAAGGGCGTCGACGCGTACCGCAACCAGCAGTACGATGCCGCCGTAGAGCATTTTAAGTCGGCGAAGGACCTCGATCCAACTCTTCTCAGTGCCCGGCTATATCTTGCAACTGCCTACGCGAGTCAGTACGTCCCGGGCGCGACGACCACAGAAAATACTCGAATGGGCCAACAGGCAATCGCGGAATTCAAGGATGTCTTGTCGGTCGATCCGAATAATATCTCTGCAATAGACGGCATCGGCTCCATGCTCTATAGCATGGCTGCCGGGCCTCCGTTCAATGCCGACATGTTCAAGGAGTCGGAGCAATATCACCTCCAGCACATCGCATTGAAGCCGGAGGATCCGGAGCCTTATTACTGGCTCGGGGTGATTGACTGGACGCTCTCCTTCCGCGCGAATGCCGAACTGCGAGCCAAGTACAATCAGGACAATCCCCACAAGCAGATCACGGACAATGATCCACTGCCGCCGAAGCTGCGCGCGCAATATGTCCAGGAGGACGGCGCTCTCGTAGACGACGGCATTGCGAGGCTGCAGAAGGCCATTGAACTCAGGCCAGATTACGACGACGCCATGGCTTATCTGAACCTGCTGCTCCGGCGAAAAGCGGACCAGGTGGATGACATGAACGAGCGCGCGGACCTGATCAAGCAGGCCAATGACCTCGTGGACAAGGTAAAGCAGATCAAAGAACAGAAGGCGGCCGCCGCGAATTCGGCGACTTCCTAGTTCTCTTTCAGTTCGGATGTTTTTCTGCGGCGCTCTTCCTTCCGGTCGAGCGCCGCACTTGTTTTTGCGCCCACTTCGCGCCTCCCGGAGCGGCGACCGCAAGAAGGCCCGGTCAAGCTTCGGGCATGGGCGCCGGGGCCGGAGAACTCTGCAACAGCCGCATCAATCCAACCGCCGCATGAGACAGCCGCGCGCCGCGCCGCGAAATGAGATACAAGTGGCGTGGCATCTTGAGCTGCCGGACGTGGACCTCCACGAGCCGGCCTCGTTCGATTTCCCACTGGGCGCACATTCGCGGCACGATGGCCACGCCCATGCCCATTTCGACGAACCGCTTGATGGCCTCGATGGTGGGCAATTCGACGTCGAGGTGCAGCGGAACGTGGTGGCGCGCAAAGAGTTGAATCACGCGCGATCGGAAAGAGGAATCCACGACGTGCGCCACAAAAGTTTCAGCGCCCAACTCCAGCAGGTTCACTTCTTTGCGCTTGGCCAGACGGTGAGCCGGGGGAACGACGAGAGTCAGCTCGTCGCGAAGAATCTCTCTTGCCTCAAGCTTGGAATCCTGCGGCACGTAAGAAGCCGCTCCGAGATCCAGCCGGTAGTTTAGAATCTCGCGCGGAATGTCCCGCGAGAAAACCCGCTGCACGACAATTCGAACGCCGGGATGCAGCAGGTGAAATCTTGCCAGGGCCGGCAGCAGCGCGTGGATTGAGCTCTCGTTGACGCCGAAGCTGAGCTGGCCGCTCTTGAGCCCTTTCAACCCTTCCAGCCCCTTGCCCAGTTCGTCGCGCAGGTTGAGCAGCCGTTCGGCATAGTCCCGAAGCATCTCGCCGGCGTCGGTGAGCTTTACCTGGCGGGCCCCGCGGACAAGGAGCGGCTGGCCTACGGACTCTTCGAGCTTGCGGACGGAAATGCTGACAGCCGGCTGCGTCCGGAAGAGCTTCTCGGCTGCGTGTGAGAAGCTTCTCTCCTGGGCCACGGCCAGAAACACTTGTAATTGAGCAAGATCCATGGTCTCTCCCCGAATGCGTTGGCTAGTTATAACAATTCGTTATGCCAAGTACAATAAATATAAATTGGACACTCGACGGCCTTCGCGGTCTAATAAGGTTTCCCGTAGTCATTCGGCGGCCCATGGACCGCGTACACATCTTCGATACGACTCTCCGCGACGGAGAGCAGTCTCCCGGCTTCTCTATGAACGTTTCTGAGAAGCTTCGCCTGGCCCGGCAACTGTCCGAGTTGGGCGTGGACGTCATTGAGGGCGGATTCCCTGTTTCCTCGCGCGGCGACCTGGAGGCAGTCCGCGAGATTGCCACGGAGATTACCGGGAGCCGGGTAGCGGCGCTGTCTCGCGCGCGCCGGCTAGACGTAGATGCCGCGCTCGAGGCTCTCGCTCCCGCCCGGCATCCCCGCCTGCATATCTTCCTCGCGACCTCCGACCTGCATTTGAATCATAAGCTGCGCCTTTCGCGCGCGGAGGCCCTAGAGGCTATCGGTACCATGGTGGCTTTCGGGCGGCGCCACTGCGCCGAGGTCGAATTTTCCGCGGAGGACGCGAGCCGCAGCGACATCGATTTTCTGTGCCAGGTCGTGGAGACGGCGATTCAAGCCGGCGCCACAATCATCAACTTGCCTGACACCGTTGGCTACGCCGTCCCGGAAGAGTACGCTGAGATGTTCACGCGCGTGAGAGAGCATCTGGGAGATCCTGCCGGGATCACGTATAGCGCCCACTGCCACAACGATCTAGGCCTCGCGGTTGCCAATTCCCTGGCGGCCGTGCGCGCGGGCGTGCGCCAGGTGGAGTGCACGATCAATGGCATTGGCGAGCGTGCCGGGAACGCCTCTCTGGAGGAAATTGTCGTAGCGCTCGCGGTGCGGCACGCCTCTTTCGGCGTCTCGACGGGCATCCACCTGGAAAAGATATTCGCCACCAGCCGCCTGCTCAGTGAAGTGACCGGCGTGCACGTGCCGCCCAACAAGGCCGTCGTGGGGTCAAATGCATTCGCCCACGAGGCCGGCATCCACCAGGACGGCATACTAAAGAATCCGTTGACCTACGAGATCCTGCCGCCGGAAGCGGTCGGCGTCCCCGCGCGGCAGTTAGTGGTCGGAAAACATTCGGGACGCAATGCGCTCCGCGCGAGCTTGAAGGAACTTGGCTACGAGCCGACCGTGGAAGAGCTGGCGGAGTGCTATCGCCAGGTCACTGCGTTAGCCGACAAAGCCAAGCAGGTCCGGCAGCGCGACCTGCTCGCGATCGCGCATCAGGTGATTCGACGGAAATCGTTCGCCCCGCTTTCCAGCGACGCTCCCGCCGCGTCTTGATTGGGCGGGCCTGCCCTCAGCGAGAAATGAATCCAGCATGACTGCTGAATCCACGGCTCCAAAACGAATCGCTCTGCTCCCGGGCGACGGGATCGGCCCGGAGGTAACGCGCGTCGCCGTGCGCGTCCTTGAGGCATGCGCGCAAGTCGGCGGTCACCGCTTCGAGTTCGAGGAACTTCCTTTCGGCGGCGCTGGAATTGACGTTGCTGACGAACCTCTGCCGCGCGCGACCCTGGAGGCGTGCGCTCGCGCGGATGCCGTTCTGCTCGGCGCGGTAGGAGGTCCGCGCTGGGACGCCAGGCCGCCCGGCCGGCGGCCGGAATCCGGGCTGCTCGCGCTGCGCAAAGAGCTGGGGCTTTACATCAATTTGCGTCCCATTCGCTTGCGGGCTCCGCTTGCGGGCATCTCCCCGCTGCGGCCGGAACGCATCGGCTCGATCGACATCGAAATCGTGCGCGAACTGGCGGGCGGAATCTATTTCGGTGACCGCGGGCAGGAGGGGCGCGAAGGTGCGGAGCGCGCATGGGACGTAGAGACGTACACCACTGCCGAGATCGAACGTGTCGCGCGCTACGCGTTTGTTCGCGCCGAGCGGCGCGCCAAGAAGCTGGCTTCCGTCGACAAGGCCAACGTGCTGACCAGCTCCGCTCTCTGGCGCCGCACTGTGACGCGTCTTTCCGCCGAGCATCCTGGCGTCAAGGTCGAACACTTTTATGTGGACAATGCCGCGATGCAACTGGTACTCGCGCCCGGAAGCTTCGATGTTCTAGTTACTTCAAACATATTTGGCGATATTTTGAGCGACGCCGCCGCGGCCCTGGTGGGTTCGATCGGCCTGATTCCTTCGATGAGCTGCGGCCCCGGGCCGCCGCTCTACGAGCCGATACACGGCTCCGCTCCCACGCTGGCCGGCAAGGACGTAGCTTGCCCCGTCGGCTCGATTCTTTCGGCAGCGATGCTGTTGCGTGAAAGCTTCGGACTCGCAACCGAGGCCGATTGGATTGAATCGGCGCTCGACCGTTTGTTCACCGAGGGTGTGCGGACGGTGGATATCGCCGAGCCGAAGAGCTTGGTCGTCGGCTGCAGCGAATTCGGCGATCGGCTTGTGGCTGGAATTCAGGCTTCTGCCAAGCAGAGTTCCAGGAAGGGTGGCGGTGCCCGAGGCTGCGTGACCGGTGGCGACGCCCCCCTATGACTGCCCCCCGCAAGGCACTACGACACTCCTGCAACTGCTTGTATTTGCGAGACTTGCGTTAGCGGAGGGTGTCGGGCGGCCCCTGGACTTGCCACGCGTTCGGGAGGGTGTTATTTTCTTGCTCTCCCACATGGTTGGGTTTGAGGTCAGCGTCCTGTCTCGATAGGACTTGGCATTGAGCCGCCCCAACTCACAACTCGCTCCCTCGAACGGAGACCACTCGGCCCTGCCCGAGGAGCACGCGTCTCCGGCGAGCGGCCACCCTGGCGCCGTGGGCACGCCCACGTATTGGCGCGTCGAGGGCAGCCTCGTGGATCTCGGTGCGGTGCGTCCAATTGCGTACTTCACCTGGAACTCTCAGAGTTTTACCGAGCGCTGGACGCGGCGCGGCTCGACTGTGCTGCACGCCTTGGTCCGCCCCGCGCTCTATTTTGCCAATCGCGTTTTTGCCACCCGCGTTCTCCATACTCTGCTCGCGGGCGTCACTTGCGACCGTCTGGACCTCTTGGGCGAGGAGTACTTTGAGTATGTTCTGAAGCGGCAACTGAAGTCCCAGGGCGTCGCCCGTTTGAAGCAGTGGCAGGAAGAGGTTGGCCCTGTCGTCCTGGTGAGCCAGGGATTGGACCACCTCATGCGGCCGCTCGCCCGGCACCTCAATGTGGACCTGCTCATCTCCAATCACCTTGAATTTCGAAATGGTGTTGCGACGGGGCGCCTTCTCGATCCCGTGCTTCGGCCACGGAACCCCCTCAGGTGGGTCACGGGACAAGGGCCCGATGGACATTTGGACTCCGCCAGGTTGATTCGCGATCTCGGCTGGCAGCGCAAGCCCGCGCTCGCCGTGCAGGCAATTCAGCCGGCCTCACGTGAGGCGGCGCGAAGCCGGTCTTCACAGCAACCCCTGGTCGTTCTGAATCGGCCCAAAGACACCGCTCCTCTCTCTGTGCGCCGCGCACTCGCGGGCAAGAATATCCTCCTGATTGGGGTCACGGGTTTCATTGGGAAGGTATGGCTCGCTCATGTGCTCTCGGACCTCCCGGAGGTTGGGAGGATCTATCTGCTGATTCGCCGGCAGCGTAGCACCTCGGCGCAACGGCGGTTCGAACGGATCGTTGAACAGTCTCCAGTGTTTGAGCCGCTCGAGGGACGTTACGGGGACAGGTTCGCCCAGTTTCTCCGGGAACACGTCGAGGTGATCGAAGGCGACGCGGGTCAACCCGGCCTGGGCATTGAGCCCGAGACGCGGGCGCGGCTCGCTCGCACGCTCGATGTCGTGGTGAACAGCTCGGGCCTCACGGATTTCAACCCCGATCTTCGCGAAGCCCTGGCGGGCAACGTCGAGCCTGCCGCGCAGTTGATTGAGTTCCTTCGGGAATCGAGCCACGCTGCGCTGCTCCATCTTTCGACCTGCTACGTCGTCGGAGCGCGCGACGGCCGTGTTGCCGAGGAGTTGCATGTTGACTACACGCCGTTGCACGTTCCTGATTTTGACGCCGAGCACGAGTGGGAACAGCTCCGGGAAACGATCCGCAATGCCGAGGCCAGATCGGAAAGCCCCGAATTGCTCCCGGCGCTTGAGCGATTGGCATTGGGCAGGACCGGGACGCCAAGCAAGCGCCGCCAGAAAGAGCTGCCGGCCGGCGCAGAGCTTGAAAATCTCATTCGAAAGAACCGCGCGCGGTGGCTTCGCAACCGGTTGACGCACGTGGGAATGCGGCGCGCCCGGCGGCTCGGCTGGCCGAATACGTATACTTTCACGAAGAGTATCGCCGAGTCTCTGATTGTGCGCCGGGGCGCGGGACTTCCGATCGCGATCGCCCGGCCCTCGATCGTGGAGAGTTCCACGCAAGAGCCGTTCCGCGGGTGGAACGAAGGCATCAACACGTCCGCGCCGCTTTCCTATTTGCTCGGTACGTATTTCCGGCAATTGCCGACCAATGCGCGCAAGTGCCTCGACATCATCCCGGTCGACATGGCCTGCCGCGGGATGACGCTCATTGCCGCCGCACTCGTCGAGCGGCGTCACGAGCCGGTCTACCAGCTTGCAACATCCGGATCGAATCCCTGCGACATGGGCCGCTCAATCGAACTCACGGGGCTTGCCCATCGCAAGCACTACCGCGCCCAGCAGGGCCTGGAACACTGGCTGCGCCTCCGATTTGAAACGATCCCCGTCTCGAAAGAGCGCTACGAAAAATTCTCCGTGCCCGCTCAGATGGCCGTCGTCAAAGGCATCAACCGCGCCGCTTCCTTGCTCCCCATCAAGAAACTCCCGCTCGCTCGCCAGGAGCGCGACCTCGCGCGGATCGAAAAACTGATCCAGCTCTACGAACCGTTCATTCTCTACAACGAGCAGATTTTTGAGAGCAATAACGTCCAATTGCTGTCCGATTCGCTGCCCGAATCGGAATGGACGCTGTTCGGTTTCGATCCGTCTTCGATTGATTGGTGGGACTACTGGATCAATATCCACATTCCCGCGTTGCGCAAGTGGTGCTATCCGCTGATTGAGGGCCGCCCCCCTGAGCCGAGCCCGCGCCGCCAACTTGCTCCAGTTGCGATTTCCGAGGGCGACGCCGCCCCGAATGCCACATGGCCATCTTCCTGACCGGCTCTACGGGCTACATCGGCGCTTACATCGTCGCGCGCCTCCTGGACCGGCATCCTGACCGGCTGAATCTCTTGGTGCGCGCCCGCGATGCGCGCGAAGCCTCCGAACGATTGTGGCGGGCATTCCAGCTTCATCTCAACGCCCAGGCGTTCCACGAAGCGCTCGGCGGCCGCGTGCAAATCTTCCTCGGGGATCTCACGTCGCCGCGCTTCGGTCTGGATGAGGCGCAGTACCGCCGCTTGGCCGAAACCACCGACTCGGTGATTCATTGCGCGGCGTCGCTGAATCGCAAATCCGAAAAGAGCTGCTTGAACGTGAATTTGCGCGGCACGCTCGAAGTCATCCAGTTGGCCCGGCGCGCGCGGCAGGCTCGCGGGCTGCGCCGCTTCAGCCAGGTCAGCACGGTGGCCGTGGCCGGCCAGCGCAACTGCGAAATCGTTCGCGAAGACACTTCCATCGATTGGGATCGTTCGGACTACGATCCGTACGCGCGCACCAAGAAATTCTGCGAGCACATGGTTCGCGAACTCCTGCCCGATGTGCCGCGCACGGTGTTCCGCCCCAGCATCGTTCTCGGAGACAGCCGCCGTCCCGAAACCACGCAATTCGACATGGTTCGCGCCTTCGTTTTCCTCGCGCGGCTGCCGATTCTGCCGTTTCGCCCGAACGACCGGCTCGATATCATTCCTGTGGATTACGTCGCTGACGCCGTCGTCGCTTTGCACCAAAAAGACAGACTCGATCACGAGATTTACCATCTTTCTTCCGGAACGGGTTCGGAGACGTTTCGGCAGTTGACGGACGCGCTCTCCCGCGCGGGCGGCAAGATGCCGCCCCTGTACTGGGAAGGCCTCGAGCCGGTCTTTGCCGGCGTGGTGACGCGCCTGGCGCGCGGCCGCGGACGCTTAGGCCGCGGCGCGTCGCTGCTGAAGGTTTTTTGGCCTTACCTTGTCTGGAACACGGTTTTTGATAATTCGCGAGTCGTCGCGGAAATGGGCCGGGCTCCTGTGCCTTTTTCGTCCTATTGCCATGGCCTGTTTCGCTTCAGTGTGGAAAACCATTTTTCCTACCCCTATCGTGCCTGGCCCGCCGCTGCCGGTTGGCCCGGCGAATTGCCACTCGCTCACGGAGGACACGCATCATGATGGATTATGTTCTCGCCGAGTGGGTCAGCGGGATCATCGAATGGAAGCGCAACCTCTGGATGCTGGGCGCCGGGCGCCCTTGGCAGCCGGGCGAACGCCTGAAACTCCTGTTTGCCGGTTACAACGGCGCGCGCAACACCGGCTCGGACCTCCGCGTTCACGAGACGCTGCGCCAGGTCCGCCAGGTTCTGGGCGCCGAGCGGATCGAATTGAGCGTGATGACCCAGGACTTCGAGAAGACGCGCGGATATTTTGGCGATGCCCGCCAAGTACATTTGCCGGATGTCTTCCCGCCGTTTCTGCAGCGCGAAGTGCCGCGTCACCACGGCGTCATAGCCTGCGAAGGCTCGATGTTCAAGAGCAAATTTGCGAACGCGCTGACGGTGATGACGATCGGCTCGCTGGGTATCGCCGCCGCGGAAAACAAATTGTCCCTCGGTTATGGCGGCGACGCGGGACATATGGATCCATTCGTCATGAAGATGTGTCGGCGCTTTTGCCGCGAATCGCTCGTCATCACCCGCAGCGAGGAGTCGCGCGCCTTGTTGAGCGAGCTGGACATTCCAACGGAGCTGGGAACCGACACGGCGTGGACCTTCGAGCCGCACGGCCCGGAATACGGCCGGAAACAGCTCGCCGATGCCGGGTGGGACGGCAAGAAGCCAGTGCTGGCCATCTGTCCGATCAATCCATTCTGGTGGCCGGTGAAACCTTCGGTTCCGAAATTCCTAGCGCGGACGTTGTTCGGGGCCTACAAGGACAGCCACTACCGCACCATCTATTTCCAAAAATCAGGGCCGGAAGTCGAACGCGCCTATCGCCGCTATCTCGCCGAATTCGCCGGCGCGGTCAAGGCGTTCCAATCGCGGCACGACGTCTTCACGATCCTTGTCGCCATGGAAAGTCTGGACGCGCGCGCCTGCGGCGTGATTTCGCCGGAGCTTCGCGCGCCGGTATTCGCTTCGGATCGGCACGATATGTTCGAGTTGGTGAGCATTCTCCGCTGCTGCCGGTGGATGGCGTCGTCGCGGTATCACGGAATCGTCGCCTCGATGCCCGCGGGCGTCGTTTCCGCCGGCGTGACCATGGACGAGCGTATCCGCAATCTGATGCGCGAGCGCGATCATTCCCACCTGATGCTGACCGTGGACGATCCTCATCTCGGCGAGAAGCTGGCCGAAGTGATGGAGGTCCTCGTACGCGATGAGGATGCGATCCGCCATTCGCTCTGCGGCATCGTTGCGCGGAATTTGAAGCTGATGGCGAGCATGGGCGTTCATCTCGAAAAGGCCGTGCACGACTGTTATCCGGACTTTCCGGTTCGCAGCGGCGTTCATAGTTGGGAGGAATACTTGCCGCCATTGTCGCCGCTTCTTCAGTCCCTGGTCGAATCCCACGAGGGTGTGGCCGCAGCCGGGGGAGCGGTGTGAATGCGCCATGAATTTCCTCGAACGCATTTTCGAGAACTTGGAGCGATGGGCCGCACGGCCCGTTCTTCGCGAGGCGCGCGCCGAAGGGGCCGTATCGGCGACCGGGGCGGAATTGCTCTCCCAAGTCCGGCAGGCACGCGAATTTCTTCGCGCAGCAGGCCTTTCTCGCGGCGATCGCTGCGCGCTGCTTGCGCCGAACAGCATTCGTTGGGGCGCACTCGATCTGGCCTTGATGGCCGAGGGCATCGTCACCGTTCCGCTCTACGCCCGGCAAGCGCCGGTGGAACTGGCCGCGATGTTGCGCGACGCTCAGACGAGCGCGGTTTTCTGCGGCGACGCCGTCCTTCGTGATGCGATTTCCGCCGCGTGGCCGGAAGCGCCCCGGCGCATCCTGTTTGATGAGGTGTTTTTCGCCAAGGGATCCCCGAGCGCGCGGCCGCCGCTTTCAATCTCCTCTTCGGATCCGCTGACGATCATCTACACCTCGGGGACGTCGGGCGAAGCCAAGGGAGTCATCCTGACTGTGGGGAATCTTGATTACATCGTCGGCTGCACGACCGCGCGCCTCGACGTCTTGATGGGGCGGACGACGCAGCCAGACCGGGTCTTTCACTACCTTCCTTTTTCCTTTGCAGCTTCCTGGATTCTGCTGCTTTCGTGCCTGTCGCGTTCGAGCGTGCTGACCCTCGCGATGGACCTTTCACGATTGGCGGCCGACTTGGGCGAGACGCAGCCGAACTATTTTTTGAACGTGCCGACGCTGCTCGAACGCATGCGCCGCTCAGTTGAAGATGACTTGCACAAGCGCGGCGGCTTTATCCTGCGTCTCTTCGAGCGCGGCCGGTCGGCGTGGTTGTCGCGCCGTGAGGGACGCACGGGCCTTGCGGACGCGCTCTGGCTCGCCGCGGCGCGCACACTCGTCTTCCGCGCCATTCGCAAGAAGCTCGGCCCGAATTTGCGCGCGCTCATCTGTGGCTCCGCCCCGCTCTCTCTTGACACGCAGCTTTTCTTCCTGATGCTTGGCCTCCCCGTGCTTCAGGTCTATGGGCTGACCGAAACCACCGGCATCTGCACCATGGATCATCCGGAGTATTTCGAGCCGGGCTGGGTTGGCCCCGCGGCTCCGGGCATCGCGATGAAGCTCGGCGAGAACGATGAGATTCTGGTCCAGGGCCCCAATATTTTCGCGGGCTACTGGAACCGCCCCGAAGAAACCGCAAAGGCGCTCCGCGATGGTTGGTTTCACACGGGCGATCAAGGCGAAGTGAACGCCAACGGCAACTGGCGGATCGTCGGCCGGATCAAGAATCTGATCATTCTCAACTCGGGCCACAACGTCGCCCCTGAGCCAATCGAAGAGGAATTGCGGCGCGCAATTCCGGGAGCGGAGCAGGTCATTCTGCTCGGTAACGGCCGCGGGTATCTTGCGGCCATCGTGACCGGAAAAGTGGAGCGGGCCCTGGCGGAGCCGGCTTTCGAAAAGGTCAACGCCAACCTCCCTCACTACAAGCAGATCCGAATGTTTCACGTGGAACACTCCGCGTTGACCATCGAAAGCGGCCTGTTGACTGCGAACGGCAAGCTGAAACGCGATGCCATCGCCGCGCGCTTTGCGAATGAAATCGCGGCAATGTACCAGAGGAAGGCGGGATGAACGTACACCGCGGGAAGACGCTCTCCTGGAGTATCGTGAACGGCGTAGCGGAAGCGGAGCTGCACTTGGCGCCGTGCAACGAGATCGGCACGGCCATGCTCGAAGACCTCGAACGCTTCTTGAAAGCTCTCCCCGAGCTCGAACAGCGCGCCGGCGCTCTGATCTTCTACAGCAGCCGGAAGGAAGGGTTTTCCGCCGGCGCCGATCTGCGCGAACTGCACGCAAGATCGCTGGAGGCCTCGGAGCGCGAGCGGCTCGAAGGAGTTCGTGATTTTCTTCTTCGCATCCACCACGTCCTGAATACGCTGGATGCGTCGCCGCTGACGATGATCGCCGCCGTCCACGGCGTCTGCTTTGGCGGAGGCCTCGAGCTGGCGCTGGCTTGCGATTTGATCGTTGCGGATAAGATGGCGCGGTTCGCGTTTCCGGAATTGCGGCTCGGCCTGATCCCCGGATTCGGCGGAATTCCGCGGCTCCGCCGCGATGTCGCCAACAGCGTTGTTCGCGACCTGCTTTTGACCGGCCGCAGCATCAACGCCGCGAAGGCGCTGGCCGTGGGTCTTGCAAGCCAGGTCGCCGGCGAGGGAGAAGCGTTGCGCGTCGCGCGGTCCACCGCAGCGCAAATTCTCAAGTTCGATCGCGCCGCAAGCGCCGCCGCCAAGCGCTTTGCGAAGCCGATTCCCCTCGAGGAGCTGCGGCGCGAAATCGATTTGTTCTGCGAACTCTTCGCACGGCCGGCCGTGATGGAGGGTTTGCGCAAGTTCGTCGAGAGCAAGGACGCCCATCCCTATTTGCCGTAAGCAGGCCGCGCCAATCTTTGCCGCCCTGCGATAGAATTGGGAGCGCTCATGAGAACTCTGGAACAAACAACCGACGAGGTCTTGAACTTGGCGGCGACGCATTTCAAGGTCAGACGCGCCGAGCTTTCCCCCGGCGACGATTTCTATAAGAAACTCGGAATCGACAGCTTGCAGGCGCTTGAGCTGCTCACGCGCCTCGAGAACCACTTCGCCGTCGAACTTCCGGATTACGAGGTCCAGGGCGTCAGCGATTTCCGGACGCTCGCTGCTCGAATCCAGGCCCGATTGTGAATGCCCGGCTCGCTCGCATCGGGGCCGCAGCGTGCTTTCTTAGTTCCAGTCAAAGGAGATAGGCCATGATTCGCAAAGCTTCAGCGGTTTGGAAAGGGTCACTGAAGGACGGCAAAGGGGCAGTTTCCACCGATAGCGGCGTTCTCTCGAATACGCAGTACTCGTTTTCCACGCGCTTTGAAAACGGCCGCGGCACGAATCCCGAAGAGCTGATCGCCGCCGCGCATGCCGCTTGCTTCACGATGGCGCTTTCGGCCCAGCTTGGTGGCGCGAATCTTACCCCGGAAAGCCTCGAGACCTCGGCGGCGCTCACAATGGAGAAACTCGATGCGGGCTGGACCGTCACCAAGATCCATCTCGACGTGACCGGCCGGGTCCCTGGGGCCGATGATGCAGCGTTTCAGAAGGCCGCAGGCGACGCGAAGGCCGGCTGCCCGATCTCACGTCTCCTGAAGGCCGAAATCACGATGACGGCGCGGCTTGCGACGGAGCGGTTCACCGGCGCGTAGCACGCCGCGTCCAACCGCCTCCGCTGGATTCGGCGGACATAAGAGCCTCGAGCATCAATCGCACGGAGAGGGGACTTTGGGCGGGCTGTCCGCTCACTTGCGGGCCCGAGAAGAATCCCTGGTTTGAAATGCTGGATCTTAGAGAATACAACTCCTTGGGTGGGGCCCTCCGCGCAGCGCTGGCGCGCTGGCCCGACGAAACTTGCCTCATCGAATCGGATCGCGACCGCGCGCCGAAACAGATGACGTTTCGCCAGTTTGGCGACGCGGCCCCGCCCCTTGCGGCCGCTTTGCAGGACGCCGGTTTTGCCGCGGCCGACCGTGCGTCGATAATCATGACCAATCAGTCGAAGTGGCTGATTTCCGCCTATGCGATTTTTTTCTCCGGGGGCGTGCTGGTTCCTCTCGATTACAAACTGACAGCTGAGGAACATCTTCAACTCCTGGCCCACTCGAAGGCCAAAGTGCTCATCACCGAGTTCGCCTTGTGGCGCGCCATCACGCAAGCGGCCATCTTTTCCCAGCGGCAACTTCCCTTAGTCCTGGTGACGGAAGCTCCCCCAGGCGCGGATCTTGCGGGAGCGCGGCGTTGGGAGGATTTTCGCAGCGCGCGGGAACCGGAGTTTCGCGAGCGCCAGCGTGACGACCCGGCGTGTATCGTCTATTCATCTGGAACGGGCGGCCGGCCAAAGGGCTGCGTTTTGACGCATGAGTGCTATCTCGAGCAGTGCATGGCGCTGACTTCCCTGTATCCTTTCTGGCCGGGCGTTCGCTATCTTTCGATACTCCCGACTAATCACGCCGTTGATTTCATGGTCGGATTCATCGGGCCATTCACGTGTGGCGCGTGCGTGGTCCATCTCCGCACCCTGCGGCCGGAATTCGTGCGCGAGGCGTTCCCCCGCTTCAAGATCACCTACATGACGCTTGTTCCGGCGGTCCTGAAGAATCTGGAAAGAGGACTGCGGGCTCGCTTCGCGGATTTGCCGAAAGTGAAGCGCGCAATTCTAAAGGGCCTGATCGCAATGAACCGCCTCCTGGTCGGACGCGGAACCAATCTTGCGATCAGCCGCCGCTTGCTGAGGCAAGTTCACGAATCCTTTGGTGGTGAGCTTCGCGCTTTGTTCGTCGGTGGCGCCTTCACGGAGCCTGCGACTTTGGAGTTCTTTCAAAGCCTTGGCATCCCCGTCTCCAACGCTTATGGCCTCACGGAAGCGTGTACCGTCGTCGCCATCAATAATTTCAAGCCCTTTCGGTCGGACACCGTCGGGCGGCCCTTGCCTGGGATCGAAGTGAGAATCGACCAGTCCGATGCGGACGGAATCGGAGAAGTCGCCGTGCGCGGCAAGACGATCATGTCCGGTTACCTGGACGACCCCGAATTGACTGCGGCGACGATTGTGGACGGTTGGCTTTTCACTGGCGATTTGGGTCGTCTCGATGCCAGCGGGCACTTGCAGTTGTTCGGCCGCAAGAAGAACATGATCGTCACCGCCGAAGGAAAAAACATCTATCCCGAGGACGTCGAAAACGTGTTCGAGGGGATCGGCGTCAAAGAGTTCTGTGTCTTTGCCGCGAATTACCTTTGGCCGCAGCGAACGATGGTCGGCGAGCAGCTCGTGATGGTGCTCCATCCGGAACCCGGACAGAGGATTTCAGAAACGACACTCACGCAGTTGGCGGAACGCAACCTCCTGTTGATCAACTACAAGCGGGTGAGCGGCTACCTCGTGCACGATCGCGATTTCCCTCGCACGACTGCTCTCAAGATCAAGCGCGTTGCCCTGGCCGAGGAAATCCAGCAATCCTATGACCGCGGCCGTGTGGTCCCACTGTGAAGGACAGGATACTCGCCATCGTGAATCCGGCCGCAGGCGCCGGCCGCGCCAGGAAGCGGGCGCCCGCTGCAATCGATGAATTGCGCGCTGCCGGAATCGCGATCGAGACACGCCAAACGTCTAAACGCGGCGACGCGACGCAATTCGCGCGGGAAGCGTATGCCGAAGGATGGCGGAATTTCATCGCCGTCGGTGGCGACGGCACGGCATTCGAGATCGTCAACGGGTTGTTTCCAGCCGCCCTCGAGGGAGGACGGCCTGCCTTGGGGTTTCTTCCGGTCGGCAGGGGCAACTCGCTTGTGAGAGATTTCTCGGAGAATATCACCGAGCACGCAGTGCACTCCATTGTGGAGGGGCGCCGGCGGCCCTGCGATGTCCTGCGATTGCATCATGCCGGCGGGCCGACGTATTCCATCAACATCGTGAGCATCGGATTCACCGCCGACGTTGCCACCATCACCAACCGGCACTTCAAGCATCTGGGGATGTTCGGCTATCTGCTCGGTGTTCTGACGTGTGTAGCGCGCCTGCGCCGCCGCCCGTTCGCGCTGCGGGTGGATGGTGAAACGCAGTCCGACCGCCGCCGCTGCCTGTTTCTGGCCTTCAGCAACAGCAAATTTACAGGCGGGAACATGCTTCTTGCTCCGCAGGCCTCAATCGACAACGGCTTGATCGAGTATGTTCGTGGGGAGCCGATCGGACGCGCCCGCCTTATTTACAATCTGCCGAAGCTATTCGCGGGCACGCACATCAAGGAACCGCTTGCTTCGCGCCGCGCGGCCCGGCGGATCGAGTTCGAGCTGGACGGGCCGGTGGATATTATGGTCGATGGCGAAGTGTTCAAGACGCAATGCACCAGCCTTGAGGTACTGCCGGGCGCGCTGGACGTGATGGCATGACAGCGGATCGGGATCTTGAATCCGCTGGCGAGAACAATCCTGCCGCGGGCCCACAGCGAAAACACAGCAAGGTCTTTGTTTTCTTCAACAGCCTTTACCATTGGCTGCTCTGCTCCGCCTATTTCTTCCCCGTATGCAGCTTTCTTGTGTTTCTCTCCATTTTTGTCGATACGCGCAAGTCGGACCCTTTGCAGCGGGCGCTCACCCGAAATACGATGCGTCTCGCGGGCGTACGAATCGAGACGCGCCGCGCGGCGGGCTACGACCCGGTGCGGACGTACCTGTTCATCGTCAACCACACCAATTTGTTTGATCCCTTCGTGCTCTACAACGCAATTCCGCAATACGTCCGGGGATTGGAGCTGGAATCGCATTTCAAGATTCCCGCATACGGCTGGATGATGAAGCGCTTTGGAAACATTCCCGTCCCCGTCAAGCCTCGCCCAGCGGACTTGAAGAAGATGTGGCGAATGACGCGGGCCGCGCTGGACGCCGGCGTGAGCCTGGTCGTCTTTGCGGAAGGCCAGCGCACGCTGACGGGCCGCCTCGGGCCGTTCAAGGAAGGCGCTTTCCGAATGGCGCAACAGTTCGGCTGCCCGATCGTGCCTGTCAGCGTCGTCGGCTCCTTCGAGTTCAACAACAAACTCGGCTGGGCCCTGCATCCGCGGAAAATCGTCGTTCACCTGCACGAGCCGATCGAAACAGCCGGGCTTACAAAAGAAGATGTGCCCGCCCTGCGCGACCGCGTCCGGGAGATCATGGCCCGGACCATAGACGAGTATTACGAAAACCTACAGGCCTGATCCCTCAGAGGCTCAGCCGGATTCCGGGCAGCGTGCGCCCGGCTTTTGTTTCCTGCCAAGTGTAAACGATTCGATGAATGACAGTGAGTGTCGAAACGACGGAGATAACCCATAGCGCGGGCGCCATGCGATTGAACAGCCCGCCAAGGATCAAGAGAACAAGGCGTTCGGGCCGCTCCATGAAACCAACCTTGCAGCTCGGTATCAGTGATTCGGCGCGAGCGCGCGAGTAGCTCACCATCACCGAACCCGCCGTAGCCACGGCCGCTAGCACGACGTACGACGACCGGCCGTTCACCGCATAGTAGACTAGAAGCCCCATGTACAACGCCATGTCGGCATAGCGGTCAAGAGTGGAGTCGAAAAAGGCGCCAAATGCCGTGACACGCTGCTCGCGCCGGGCCACTTGCCCGTCAAGCATATCGAGGAACGCCGCAAAAAAGACCACGAGCGCACCCGAATGAAACTTGCCGCGCGCGAACAACGCTGCCGCTGCGCCGTTCACGATTAGGGCCAGCAGCGTCAGTGTATTTGGACTGATGCCCGTGGCCGCGACCAAATCCACGATTCGTACCAACAGCCAGCGGGCGCCTTCACCAATCCAGCGAGTGAGCATGAATGTCCCGGCCCCCGGAATCTCTTAAACCGAAGATGATACGCCAGGGTGCGGCCTGCCTCAAGCCGGAGACCGGCCACTCGCGACCCTCTGCTGGGACTTGAGCTGCACGCTTTACTTCTGGCCGTAATACGCATCCTTGCCGTGTTTCCGCAAGAAATGCTTGTAGTGCAGGGCTTTGGAGATGGGCCGGGCCTTCGGATTCGCGCGCAGAGTTGCCAATGCCATCGCAGCGATTTCTTCTACCACTACCGCGATGTGCGCCGCTTCCGCCGGCGTCCGGCCCCAGCAAAATGGGGCGTGGCCCGCAACGAGCACGGCGGGGAAGCACAGCGGGTCGAGCTTTGCAAATCGCCGGACGATGGCGTTGCCTGTATTCGCTTCGTAATCCGAGCGGATCTCGGCCGGCTTGAGCGGCCGTGTCACTGGAATGGGCCCGTGAAAATAATCGGCGTGGGTGGTACCGAAGCATGGGATCTCGCGTTGCGCCTGCGCCCAGGAAGTCGCCGCGCGAGAATGCGTGTGCGCGACTCCGCCGATTCCGGCAAAGGCCCGGTAAAGAATCAGGTGCGTGGGCAAGTCTGAAGAAGGGCGAAGCGTCCCCTCGACAATCTTGCCATCGAGGTTGACGACGACGAGATCGGAAGGTTTCATAGCGTCGTACGGTACGCCGCTGGGCTTGATGACGACCAACCCTTCTTCTCGCGCGATTCCGCTCGCATTGCCGAACGTATAGAGCACCAGTCCGCGGCGAACAAGTTCCAGATTCGCTTCCAGCACTTCTTCGCGCAGGCGTTCGAGATTCATCAGTTTCCTTGCGCCGCGGCCGCGATCCGCCGCAGTGCCGGCAAAACGCTGCCCGCGGCCGCCGGCTTCGCGTCCGGCTTGCCGAAACCAAAATACAGCTCGCGATACAGACCGAACAATTCCTCGTAGATGCCCCGCGCTTTCGGATCGGGCTCGACGACGCGGTAGGACGGGCAGAGCGCCTCTTGCGCTTCTTCAATGCTCCGAAATGCGCCCGCCGCCAATGCCGCGAATATCGCGGAGCCCAGGCTGGTCACATCCGCCTGCGGCACGAGAACCGGCTTGCCCAGCACGTTCGCGTAGACGCGGTTGAGGACCTCGTTTTTTTGCGGAATGCCGCCGGCGTTGATCACGCGGCGAATGGGCACGCCGTGGGCTTGCATGCGCTCGAAAATGACGCGCGTGTGAAACGCCGTCCCTTCAATTGCCGCGAACAACTCATCCTTCGCCGTGTGCGTGAGATTCCACCCCAGGGTGACCCCGCCGAGTTCTGCATTGACGAGCACCGTGCGATCCCCATTGTCCCATGTCAGCCGCAACAGACCCGTCTGGCCGGGCCGGTACATCTCTAGGCCTGCGGAAAGCTCGGCGACGCTCGTCCCCGCACGGCGGGCAATGGCCTCGAAAATGTCGCCCGTGGCGGAAAGCCCCGCTTCGACGCCGGTCTTCTTCGGATGAATCGACCCGGGCACCACGCCGCAAACGCCCGGAATGAGTTTCGTGTCCTCGCTCATCGCCATGATGCAGGTCGAAGTGCCGACGACGTTCACGACGTCGCCCGGCTTGGTGCCGGCGCCGATCGCATCCCAGTGTGCGTCAAAAGCACCCACGGGAATCGGCAGGCCCGCCCGCAGTCCGAGCCGCTTGGCCCACATCGGAGCAAGGCGGCCGGCGATTTTCTCGCTGGTGGCGTAATGGCCGCCCAATTTATCGCGCACTCCCGCCAGAATAGGGTCAACGGATGTCAGGAAGCTCTCAGAAGGCAGGCCGCCCAGCGAGGAGTTCCACATCCACTTGTGTCCCATGGCGCAAATCGAGCGAGGCGCCTCCGCGGGATTCGCGACGCCGCATAGCACCGCGGCGACCATGTCGCAGTGTTCGAGAGCGCTGGCCATGCGCGCGCGTTTTGCCGGATTGTGGCGCAGCCAGTGAAGCAGCTTCGAAAATCCCCACTCCGAGGAGTACACACCGCCGCACCACTCAATCGCTTCCAGCTTGGTCCGGTGCGCGGTTTCCGTGATCAGCGCGGCTTCCCGCCAGGAGCGGTGGTCGCACCAGAGATAGTAATCGTCCAGCGGCTCGAGGTTTTCTCCGACGGGAATCACGCTTGACCCGGTCGTGTCGAGCGCGATCGCGCCGACCTGGTCGCCGGGCACGCGCGCCGCCGAAAGCGCTTTGCCTGTCGCTTCCACGAGCGCGCGCATGTGGTCGCCGTGGCTCTGCGTGGCGAAATCCGGATCTTCCTTCTTGCGGTGCAGCGGATATTCCGCGACGCCGGAACCCAGCCGTCCGCGCGCCGTATCCACAATTGTGACGCGAACGCTCAGCGTTCCGAAATCCACTCCAGCAACGATGGCCATCAGGATTTCCTGTGCTTCCGTAGGTTGCAGAGCCGCGCTATTGCGGCAGCGGGGCGCGCGACGCTACGAAACTACTTCGCGTGCCAGTACATATCCCAGCCGAAATAGCGCGTGGCGGCTTCGTGCACGGCTCCGGCGACACTGGAAAAATTCGCCGCAACGTGGTGCTCGAACCCATTCGAGCAGATGTAACGTAGAAGTTGCTGCATTTGCGGAATCTCCACGACGCCCGCCCCGCCGAAGGTTTCCAGCGGATCGTCGGTGAAACGTCCCGAGCCGACGTACCCGCGCATCCGGCCCGCCGTGTCGTCCGTTGAGAATCGCGCAAAAGTCATCGCCCCGGCCTTCACTTGGCCGACGCAGGTGCCGAAGGTATTCGCTTTGCCCACCGTGCCTGCGATGATCTCCTGGAAATCCATGCGGACATCGCGGAAGAAATGCTTGGGCAGATTGCTGCAGTGGAAGCAAACCGCCTTATTGGGATCGTCGCCGTAGTTGTTGTTCCAGTCGAGCAGCGCGCTCGGCGTTTCCGACGCCAGCCGCAGCGCGTGCATGGCGATGACTCCGCAGACATCCACTTCGCAGGCGCTCGACAGCATGCTGTCGCTCATCATGCTCATCATCGTGCACGGCACTATTCCGAGATTTTCTTCCAGCGACGTCCAGCATTGCACGGCGCTGATCGCGACGTCGGCCGCCCGCATCCACTGCTCGACCACTGCGCTCAGCTTCGCCATCTTGACCAGCGCTTCTTTCGGCACGCCGGCGGTGGAGACGTAGCGGTCGATGGCCTGTAGCTTTTGGACGACGGCGTCGTCCGTATCCTTCATCCGGCCGATGCGGCCGAGCACTTCGGAAAGGTCGAACGTTTCCACTGAGATTCCCTGGGCCTCGAGGAGTTTCTCGCTGTAGCGAACGGTGTTGAACGCCGCGGGGCGCGCTCCGATCGCTCCAATGCGCAGATTGCGCAGGCCCTTCACGATGCGGCAGACGGCCGCGAACCATTCCAGGTCCTTGCGGAATTCCGCAGAATCTGGCCTCTCCGTATGGAGCGTCGTCAGCGAGTACGGAATGCCGTATTGCGTCAGGTTGTTGCAGGCCGACATTTTTCCGCAGAAGCTGTCGCGCCGGTGCGTAATCCCCATTTTCGACGGCGTGTCCGGCGTGGCCTGGATTAGAACGGGCACGCCCAGATTCGCAAGCCTGAGCGCGTCCGCAATCCCGCGCTCTTCGCCGAAATTCGGCAGCGTCACGATCACGCCGTCAATGCGGCCTTGCTGGCTGCGGAACAACTCCGCGCAGCGCTTGGCCTCCTCGCGTGTTTCCACCGCGCCGTATTTGCTTTGCTCCGGAGTCAGCGCCACCGCGGCGATTCCCTGCTGTTTCAGCGCTTGCAGCATCTCCTCCCGGCCGGACTTCGCCAGATGATCCGGAAAGAATCCCCGGTTTCCCACGATCACGCCCATCATCATTTCTTTTTTCTCTTTCGGCATGGTTTTATACCAAGCTCCCTTTCTGCACGATTCTTTGCTGTTCCCAATTGCGGGCGCTGGAGTTGCAAAAGCCGCGAACTAGCTCTCTAGACGCGGAGCGTTTATTCCGCCCCGCTCTTACAGCATCATTTCGGCTCTAAGTCTTCTTTGCCGGCCTGAACAGAAAACAAAACAGGCTCCCTAGCACGATCAGCAACGCGCCCCACCAAACCGGCGCGTGCAAGTCGGCCAGAACCGTGTCCGGTGGATGCGCCCATTCGGACAATCCGCTCCCTTCGATCAAAACTCCGTACAAAAGCAGCAGGATTCCGACGAAGAACCAGACCGGGATAATGTGATGTTTTTCAGACATGTTGTTCACCAGAAAATAATCTGGAGCACCAAGAAAAGCGCCATGGCCACGGCACCCCAGAACAACGGCTTGTGGAAGATGCTTACGTGCTCCTCGTGGGGCACTTCCGTCAAGCTGTAGACCAGGCCCACCAGTTCTTGATCGGGCCGAGGTTTGGTCACTAAGGTCACCAAAACCGTGACCAACACGCAGGTAAGAGACGCCCACAGTGCCTGCCACATTGCTTGTGCAAGCGGTTGAGCGAGCGGTGACAAGCAAAAGACACCTATCCACCGGGGATTCAATTTCATCATTGAAAAGATGCCGACGGAGGTGGAAACGCCCGCCAGAAGTCCCCAAAATCCGCCCATTCGCGTCACCCGCTTCCAGAGCATACCGAGCACGACACAGCCGAACAGCGGCGCGATGAAGAACCCGAACAACGCCTGAACATAGTCCATCATGCTTGTGAAATGCTTCACCAAATAAGCGGCTCCGATGCTGATGAACAGGCCGATGATGGTGCACCATCGCCCCATGGAGACGTAATGCTTGTCGGAAGCGTTCTTGTGCAGAAACGGGCGATAGAGGTCGTACGTCCACACCGTTGCAAAGGCGCTCACGTTGCCCGCCATGCCCGCCATGAACCCCGCGATCAGGGCCGTGACGCCCAAGCCGAGCAGCCCCGGCCCGCAATAACGCGCCAGCATCAGTGGCAGAACATCATCGTACTTGAACTGTCCTGGCTGGGCTAGGTTTCCGGCTACGAGATGCCAAGGCAGGACCGCCCGCCCCAGCAATCCAGGAAGGATCACGATGAGGGGCACCGCCATTTTGAAGAAAGAGCCGATAATCGGGGCCAGTTTGGCGGAGCGAACGTCTTTGGCGGAAAGCACGCGCTGCACCACCAGGAAGTCGGTGGTCCAATAGCCCATCGAAACCGATGCACCCAAACCGAACACAATCGCGACCCACTGAACGCCCATGGGATTGTTGCTGGCGGAATTCATCGGCCCCCACAAATGAGTGAAGTCTTGGCCAGGGAAATTGTGGTGGATGCGGGCCACCATGCCCTTCCAGCCGCCAGCTTCGATCAGCCCGAGAATGGGAATCAGGAGCGCGCCGAACCAGATCAGGAAGAATTGCAGAACCTCATTAAAGATCGCGGAAAACAATCCTCCGGCAGCTACGTACACCCCGACCGTCAACGAGGAAACAATGATGCTGAGATGGAGGTTCCATCCCAGCATGACTTCCATCACCACAGCCATCGCGTACATATTGACGCCGGACATCAGGATCGTCATGAACGCAAACGTGATTGCGCTCAGTCCGGCGGCCTCGGTCCCGTAGCGCATCTTCAGGTATCCGGGAACGGAGTGGGTCTTGGAGATGTAGTAAAAAGGCATCATTACCAGACCCAGGAAAACCATGGCTGGAATCGCGCCGACCCAGTACCAGTGGGCCGCCATGATGCCGTATTGGTAGGCATTTCCGGCCCAGCCCAACAGTTCCAGCGAACCCAGGTTCGCCGAGACAAACGCCAGCCCCGCCACCCAGGCGGTCATCTCCCGGCCGGCGAGAAAGAAGTCTTCACCTGTCCTGGCGAAGCGCTTCAGGTAAAAACCGATCCCCAGCACCAATACGAAATAGAAAGCAATGATGATGAGGTCTGTGGAACTTAGGTGAACAAATCGCTGCGGAGCTACAGCCATCAACAGACAGGAGACCACTTGGAGATCACCCTCCCGCTTCGTGGCGATAAAAGCGATCGAACCCGGCCACGCTTCATTGCGAGGAGAGGGGATGCCGGGCTCCTGACGCTGCCCCTCACTCTGACGGGCGCAAAGCGAAACGCATCATACCATACGCCGCTCCGCTCCCGCGATAATTTCAGCCTGAGAGTTTGCTTGGAACGTACTTCCCGCTCTTTGGGACGCCACCTCCGGAGAGGACAGTTGGAGCCTGCTGATATTAGGACTGCGTACGAGATTAAACGAGCTGTGCCTGATACTCTAAGATTGCAATTTCGATCCGTTTCGCTTCGCGTAATTACTTCTGCGGGCGAGGGATGTCGGGAGCGACGTAGACGTAGGGCCCGTCCATGTGGGGATTCACCGCCGTGAACGCTTGTTGCAGGAACTGCGTTGCATGCGTGAAGCTCCAAAAAACGTCCAGAGGTGGTGGCGGGTTGACGTTTACCTTCACCGACGTGAACTGTCCGCTGGTGATCGGTTCTCCCATCGGTGTGGCGATGCACAGGGGGTCTGTGGCTCCCGCACGCGGGACAGCGTCGCGAATGAGTCGCTCCTGCGCCGGAGTAGGGATCCAGGCCAGCGGAGTAAATCCGCTTGCCAGTGCATAGGCATTTGTGGCCGGGACCAGCGTCGCGTCCACATCCGACTTCTGCATTGGTTTCTCCGGGTTATCGAGCACGAGGTACAGAAATTGGGGGTAGAAACTGCTGAACCGAGTCGTGTTCAGCCACGCGGGTGTCTCCAGGGGTGGCGGAGCCTCCGTCGTGTCGGTTATTTTCCACGGCGCACCGTCAAAGTTGCGGCGCAGGAGACGGACGGCCGTATTCCTAGCCGCTTGACGACCATTATAGTCAGTCATCCACCATTTGCCCGTCAGATCCACGCTGCCGCCACCGGGGGTAAATTTCACCACCTCCGTGAGCAGTTTGGTGGTTTCGTCGGCACTCTGAGGTCCTAGGGAGGCGATGATCATAGGAAGAAGCGCATCCATCTCTGTATCGAATTGCTTAACGAGCTCCGGCCCTGGCGTGCCGATGCCGCCGGACATGTTGGTGATCGCTCGCTTAGCCACATAGATCCCGACGATGTTGGAGGACATATCCTCCGGCGAAAACGCCGAAAAATCCTCTGCCTTGGAGTCTAAAAAGATGTTCGTGTCGCCACCCCACGTGGTTAGTTCGTGCGCCCACGAATTCACAAAAACGATCGCGCCGGCGAGCCCCAACATATCGTCCTTCGCCTTCGGAATGACGGGAACTCCCGCCACGTCTCCTCCCGATGTGTAGACCCTATGCTGGCCGTTGAGGAGCTGTATATATACGTAGAAGACCATATCCGCGTTATCGCGCACGTGGCCGAGGTCCACCAAGCCCGCGCGGGTCGTGTAGATGTAGCCCAAGTGCTCGCCGCCGGGGAGATTGCTGATAGTTTGCGCAGGCTGTCCGACAATATTTCCGTACCTGTGCCCCGTGAGATTCGTCGGGTCCTCGCCCGTCTGAGCACCGAGCGAGCAGCACTGCCGTTGTCCCGGCGGGCCGGGATTGATAACAGGAGTCGGGTCTTGCCTCATGTTGCATTGCGCAAGAGCTGCGGCGTGCGGAAACACAAGCAGGATACCGATCACCCACAAAACCATTGCTGTAACGAGTCGATTCATGTTTCTCCTCGGGGCGCCCAGCCAGTTGATGCTGGAGCAACATGACCCGCTGCACTTGCAACATTCTACCAGCGCACGGGCGAAAATCGCCTCCGGAATCGCTCCCTGGCGGATTCTCGTTGCGGTGGCAGCCTTGGTCGCCTCGCGCGCGCGGAATGCCTACCTTTGCCTTTGAGGTTACCGGTCTTAACGTGCGTGGCACGCCGCCGCGCCCCTGCCGCGAGCGAAAGCTGGTGGGCCCTGGTTGACGATCTTAGAACTCCGCTCATCGAGCCTTCCGATCGAACCGCGTCCACGATGTAACATCGAGATGCCAAGTCCGCTAGGACAATCTCGGCACCGGAGCCATTCAACGATGGGCCCGACGGAGGGGTTGGTAACGAACTATGTCAAGCTGTGGCCGCGTGAAGTCTTCTACATTCGGGACTCTGAATGTGTGGAAGAGCTGAGAAAGAGTCTGGACCACGCGGGGGTTTATATCTTGTATCAAGACTTCGACGTCTTCTACGTGGGTCAGTCGGATTGTCTGTTCAAGCACTTGCACGACCACGCCACGAAGCGCTATCGGCTGTGGAACCATTTCTCTGCCTTTGTGGTTCCAAGCAAAGACCATTTGGATTATGTAGAAGCAATCATGATCGCGGCGACACCTCGAACGGCCAACAAACAGGGAGGCAAGCGAATCGAAAGAATCGACCTTCCCGAAAAATTAGAGAAGAAGCTGCTCGCGAATCGCGAAATTCGCTAGACTATCTTCTCCACTCTTCAGCCAAAAAGTCCCCCACAGGCCGCTGATGAAAGTCGATCCAAGGCAATGCCAACTTGACGGGCGAAGGCTGGTGGGCCCTGGTTGACGACCTTAGAACTCTTCCGCCGGGTCAGATCGCGGCAGGGATTCTGCACATTGGAGAGCTCTCGCCGCTCTGTTTCCAATGACGCGCATCGAGCGCCGGTGGCCGACTGCGGCCAAGTGCCCTTCCGCAACGCCGCTGCCGGAATCGGGTCCCAGTGCCGATATGTTCGGCCGACTACCGGGGACTTGGAGACGCAAATTCGTTTAAGGCATCGTCGTGAACAACCAAAACAGCGCGATGCCGATGCAACTTACTACGATAGTAGCGATAAGGCGCGGCTTACCGAAAAAGCACAGAACGAAGCCAAGCGACAATATGCCGAGAGCTAATCGGACAAACGAATATACGAACCTTACCTGCTCAGCCATGCCCACGTAGGTTGTCCAATCCGCTTTCGGAGCGAGTACCATCATGAGCGGCCACAGTACAGTCGCCAAAGAGACCAACCCTAGGGACATCAAACTGAAGCGGCTCCGCCAGCTCGAATGCTCCTTCCTAACGTTAGTGACGTAAACGCACCAGCCGTAAATTAGTGCAATGGGAGCAAGAAGGACAATGACGGTCGCAATATCATTCTCAATCCGCATGTTAGACAAAGAAAGCGAAGCCAAGCCCAGTTGCCGGATCTCCGAGCACATTCGGCAATTGTAAACCGCGCTTCTCCCAATTGTCAGCCAGGCTCCCGATAAACAGGGTATCCAACAACATGGAATGACTCGTCGCGGATGTCTGATCTATACGAGCCACGTTCTGCCCTTGGATGCTGTCACTCCCATGTGGTTGAGCGCGGCAGAACACTGAAACGCAGGAAGTGTTCTGGTGGAAAGATACCCTTCGCGTTCTGCGATGCGCCGACAGGGGTGAACACAAGAACACACGCAGTGTTCACCCGTAAAGATAGGCGTTCCGTTCACCTAGGCCGCGTCGCAAGACTCCTCCGAAGAACACACTGCGGAAATTCGCTCTGAAAAAAGACCGCGGACGAAAACCTCGATTTGGGGTAGTAACAACTCTGCCACGCGCGACCGTTTTACAGCCTTGCTTTAGCGAACGCGCGGCCCGAGCCAGTCTTCAGATACTTCTCGAACGCAGAAGCGCGGCTCTCGTCGGTGAACGCGACATAGGTCTTGATTCGCCACGGGCGATACTTCGCAGTGTGAGTCACCGCGCCGGAATTGTGCATTGAAAGCCTGGCCTTCAGGTCATCCGTGATTCCTGTATAGAAATGCTCAGGGTTCGGCTCGCTCTGCAAGATATAGACGTATTTCAGGGTGACGTCCGCCTCCGTTCGCCACAGCGAACTACGGCGCGACAGCCTTCGCCATCCTGAGAGTTCGCGATGCCCTCTGCCAGACGGCTTACTGGCTGGCCTGCCGAGCCGTAGCTCGCCTGGGGCGAGCGAAGGCTGGTGGGCCTGGGTAGACTCGAACTACCGACCTCACCCTTATCAGGGGTGCGCTCTAACCACCTGAGCTACAGGCCCAACTCATAGGCAGGAACTTCTCAGCCAATGCATTTTATCATCAGCCGAAGGCCATGCACAGCGCCGCTGATTGCCGCGAGCACAAATCGGGCATCGCCTCGACAGGCACAAATCCGATATAGAGGAATCGTAAGAATTCCTCTCCCGTCTGCGGCCGCTACGCGGCAGGGGCGGGCGCTGATTGAGCGGTGCGGTGCGCCAGCCCGTTCAGTCCGGACTGCAAGACTTCAACGGCCACGGGTGCAAAGAGCATCGTCCAGAGAAAGACCGCCCAAGGCCGGCAGACACGAGGCAGGCCCAACTCCGTGGCGCGCAGGTTCAGATGATCGGCCAGGGTTGTCAGCATGATGGAATACATGACGAGCGCCAGCAGGGGAACTGCCGCAATCCCCCAAGCCTCATCTCCCTGAGCCGACAATAGAGCCGCGGCCAGGATTGTCAGCATGTTGGGAAACATGACGACAACCACCGCTATCCACACTGCCCCGCGAGGCGACAACAGAGCCCTGGAGGGCCGCAGGTGGGCGGCCTCACCGTGAGCTTGATACAACCAGTACAACACGTAGAACGGAACAATCGCCGTTAGCAAGGCGGTCAGAAACGCCTCGCGGTATCTGGGCGCGAAGGAGCGGCCCCGTGGAGGCGGCTCCACAGTAAACAGGGCGTGCTTGACCGGGATGAGACAGATCACGGCCACGAGCAGCAGCCCGGCCGAAATGTACGCGGGCCATGCCGAGGTCGTGGCATTGACCGAGGTCGAGGCACCGAGCGAGACGTACAACGGGGTCATGGCTCCGCCTATTTCGTATTGGAAGAGGAAAGAAACGCCAAAGGCGACAAAAAAGGCTTCGTATCCGCCGAGCGCTCCGGCAACTAAGGTGGGGAACAGGAGTGTGACTACGTAGGATCCCGTATTCAGGCAGAAGAGCATGGCTACGGTTGCGGCGAGCCCTCGAGGCCAGCCCGCAGCGACAGCGAATGCTGCGAGCGCCGCAAGGCCGCCAGTGATGAGGAGAATGAGGACCGGCCTGGTACGGATAGCCGCCCAAGCCAGGATCAAGGCGACGAGCAGGCCCCCGCCCTGTGCGACGGACAGTATCGTTCCCACCAGCCTGGGCGTGAACCCCATCACATCGGTAAGACGGAAGAACGAAAACAACTGGTGATACTGCATGCCCGCTGCCGTCAGCACGAACCAGAGGAACAAACCCCAGAAACGGTAGGTGCTGAGCAGGTCGGCCCAAGTCCAGGCAGGCCAGTTTTGGCTGAGAGCTGTCGTGTGCATCTAAATCTCCTCTGCGAAAAAGAGATCCGGGATTTCCATCTTACTTCCCGGGCGACCGATAACGTACGCCCAGCCCCGTTAGTATGCAATGCTCACGCCACGTCTTTGAGCGCAGAGTGTTTCTGGAGGCCGCGCGACCTATTGAACCCGGCGTCGCGCGCTACTGAAGCGCCTCCGCGATGGCCTTTTCGGCCAGCGGCGCCATCACAGCATATCCGGCATCGTTTGGATGCAGGCCGTCGAAGGTCAGCTCCTTGCGGAACATCTTCTGGTCGTCGATCAACGCGGAGTAGTAGTCTAGAAGCACGATCCCGTTTTCTGTCGCATAGTCCTTGATCCACTGGTTCAGCTCCACAATCTTCTCCGGCGGGCGCCGCGTCGTTTGCGGCTGGATGGCATCGCTCACTGGAAGCAGCGTAGCCAGAACCACGCGGATTCCGTTCGCGCGCGCGAGTTCCGTCATGGCCATCAGATTGTCTTCGATCGCTTCCATCGTGGTCGGACCTGTGTTGCCCGCAATATCATTTGTGCCGGCGAGGATCACCACCACTTTTGGCCCCAGCGCCACCACGTCGGGCCAAAAACGGATCAGCATCTGCGGCGTCGTTTGACCGCTGATTCCGCGGTTGATGTACGGTTCGCCGGGGAAGAACTTGCCGTATTTGCTTCCCCAGTTGTCCGTGATGGAATCTCCCATGAAGACGACTCGGTTTTCATCCGGCCCCGGCGGCGGAACTTGTTCGTCGGCGTCGTGGTACCGCGCGAGATTCGGCCAGTCCTGCAGCCGTTTTTGCAAGTTCAGCAGGGTCGTTTGTAATTGCGCGACGTTGTCGGTGGTCTGGGCCGGCGTCGCGGGAGCGGCTTGCGTTGCGGTTGCCGGTGCCGCGGGGGACTGCGCGGCCGCGGGCGCTGAGGGCGCCCCGGCAGTTTGCCCTCGCGCCCCAATCAGCGCGAACAAGAGCAGTAGGACTGCGCCGAAGCAACGTCTGATTTGCAATCTCAAGACTTCCTCCTTGAATCCCGCTTCGCAGCGAGCGGAAATCATTTCAAAAATAGTTTTCGTTGAGGCACGGCTTCAGTCGTGCCGAGCAGCAATGAGATCAAAGCGCCGCGATGAGATCGATTTCCACGCGAGCGTCTCGCGGCAACCGCGCGACCTGCACGGTCGAGCGGGCCGGCGGCCGCTCCGGAAAATAGCGCGCGTACACTTCGTTCATCGCGGCGAAGTCCGCCAGGTCAACCAGATAGACCGTCGTCTTCACCGCGCGCGAGAGCGAAGAGCCCGCCGCTTCGGCAATGCCCTTCAAATTTTCCAGCACGCGCTCCGTCTGCAATGCGATATCGCCGGCCACCATCTGTTGCGTTCCCGGGTCCAGCGCGATCTGGCCCGAAAGAAACACCAGCCCGTTCGCTTTGATGGCCTGCGAGTAAGGACCAATCGCTTTGGGTCCGCGATGCGTCGCGACTGTTTCTGTCACACTCACCCCCATTTCAACGAGAAGCGGCCGGCACAGCGCTCCCGTCCTCAGAATATCGTTTCAGGAATTCGGCTGGAATGCCGGGATGATTGAGCCAAGTGCGAAAGAACTCTCCGAAGTCACGCCCAGTTTCTTCTTCGACAGCCGAGCGCAGCTCATCATCGCCCACGTCGCCCCCGGACGTCGCCCGCACCAAATGGCGCATCGCGCGGCGAAGCCGCTCGTTTCCGGCCGCGTCCTCCAGCGCGACGAAGAACAGCGCGGCTTTGTAGCCGCTTGAGACGCGTTGTTCTCGCGTGTATCCCGTGGCTGGCTCGATCAGCGGGCGATCCGCGGCCTTTGTTCGCGCTTCTTCATAGCGACTCAGAAACTCCATCACAACTTGCCGCCGCTCCTTCGCTCCTCCGCGCGCTTCGGCCGCTAGCGCTACGCCAAACAATCCCACTCCTCTGCCCATGAGGATCTGTGCCTCAGGCCGGGGTCGCACCATCCAGCCGAACCAGGTTCGCGCGAGTTCGTACTCCTCGAGTTGCATGCCGGATTCGCTCGCGAGGCCGCCTGCGATCGTTCGCGCGTCCAAAATCACTCCGCCTGGAAATGAGGAACCGCCCGACTCTCCCGCCACTCCGAACTCAGCCGGAAGCGCCGCCTTTGTCTCAACGATGCGAATCGTGTTTGTGCCCGGGGGAGCGGAACCGAAAAAGTGATCGAACGTCTCGAAAGAAGCGCCCAGTCGATGCGCCGCAGTTTGAGCTGTGGCTGCATCCAGTGGAGCGAACGTCCAAAATGCGACAGTGTGTCCCGCAGCGGAAACATCTTGCTCCACGTAGCGGCCCGCAACCACGTAGGGGGTGGGATCGTCTGTCGCAATTTTGAAAACGCGCTCACCAGTGGACGAATTCTTGCCCGGGACAATCTCTTCGCCCAGAGCCGCCAGCAACTGGCCGGGCAGCGCTTCGACGTGCAGCGTCATCTGCAGCGGAGCGCGGCCGCCTTTCGAGAACACTCCCGCGGGCGTTTGCCAAACGGGGAAAGCGGTCGGATCGCCGAGATGATAGTCATCGGCGGAAACCGAAATTGTGCCGCGCCCGCCCGGCTGCGGCGCAAGATCGTACTCGAATACCACGCTGTGCTGCTGCGAAGCCTCGCTCATTGTCCAGGCAGGATCGAAGGGTATTCGGTAGAGTCGAACTGCGGGCGCGGGAATCAGGTGCGGCTCGGCATCTTCTCCCTCGACGGTCACGCGAAGGTTCTGCATTCCGAACGTTGGGCCCGCGGGCATCTCCGCCACAAGTGAATCGAGCGGCTGATTTCCGATGTTGGTGATGCGATCGCTGACCAGGACATGCAAATGTGGCGGATCGGAAAGCACCGGCAGAATTTCGATCTCTCGCTGGTCGAACCGATAGCCCCGGCCAAGCGGCATGACGCAGCCGCTGAGTCCTGCCACGAAAGGCAACAGGACAATCAGCCCGAAAGAAAATCGGCGTGCGCGCTTCAAAACTCTGCGATTGTACTCAGCCTCGGGAGGAGCGTCAAAAGATGAGAGAGACTACCGGCGCCCGCGCTGGCGGACAAAACCTCGGCCGGAGGCACGATTGTGCACTTCGAGGATACGGTCCGCCTGCTCGTCCGTGGTGCCGCGCTCAATGAGATCGATGAGTTGCGCCTCTTTATAGCCGGCGTCACGCAGTTCGGCGAGTTTTTCCCCGGAAAGGACAGGTTGGCCGGAGGCTCTCCGCCCCGCCACGTCCAGGACGACCGCATCCGTGAGTTTCGCCAAGTGCATGGCCAGGGCTTCGCCCGCCCATGGCCCGAGTTGATTGAGTCGCGCGAGTTCCATGATGGTTTGCGAGCTGAGCCCGGCATCCAACAAGCTCGCGATCGCATCTCCGTCCGAGAAAGATTGGTGCCGCCCGCGGGCCAGCCGCACCAACTCCAAGCAATTCTCATCGTTAAGGCCGGCCTGCCGAACTTCGACCAACTCGGAAACTTCCGCCTGGGTCAAATTGTATCCGCGAAGTTCCTGGACGTTGCTGAACCACATCCCCGCCTGATCCAGTGGCGAGAGATCCGTCGGCGGCTGGCGCTTGCATCCACTGAGCGTGAGGACAGAGGCGATCACGACGGCGAAGGCAACCGGCCGCCAGTTGAATACTTCGCGCCGACAGTCACCGCGCATACCAACTATTCTAGTCGCCCAGCCGGGTGGCGGCTCACACCGCGGCGTCGTGTGCCGCGAAGGTCAACTGGAAGCGCGGCCTACACCCGATAAACGCGCTCGACGCCGTACACTCCCTGGACCTTTTTGATGTTTGCGAGAATGCGGTCGAGCTGCTTGCGGTCGGTGAGTTCGAGCGTGGCTTCGACGCGCGCGTTCAGATTGTCGGGCCGGCTGTCGAGCGCCTTGATATTGCAGCTTTCTCCGCTGATCACGGCCGTGACATCAGCCAGAAGGCCCGGCCGGTCCTGGGAGCGAATGAGCAGCGTGACGGAGTACTGCGCCGCGTCGTCCTTGCCCCATTCCACTGCGATGCGCCGCTCGGATTGGTACAGCAGATTCTGCACATTCGGGCACGAGGTGGAGTGCACGGCGACCCCGCGGCCGCGCGTGACGTATCCGATGATGTCCTCGCCGGGAATCGGACTGCAACACTTGGCGAGGAATACCATCAGGTCGCCATGCCCGCGCACTGTCACGGCATGCTCTTTTTCTTCGCCCGCGCGCTTCGGCGCCGCGTGCGGGCCCTTCTCTCCCGGGCGTTCGTGTTTCTCGCCGAATGTTTGACCGGTGGCCTTGCTCAGCACCTGCCGCGCGGAGAATTTGCCATAGCCCAGATCGGCGTAGAGATCCTCAATTTTCGCGCAACCGTGCTCCGCGGCCACGCGGAGCAAATCCGCTTCCGGAATCTTCTTCAGACTCACGTCGAACTGCCGCGCTTCCCGCTCGAGCAGTCGCCGGCCGACCTCTGTGGCCTGGCCCCGCTCGTTGAAATTGATCCACTGCCGGATCTTGCTGCGCGCCCGCGAAGTTCGCACGAAATTCAGCCAATCGCGGCTCGGCTCGTGTCCCTTTTGCGTGAGCACTTCGACCACATCGCCATTGGACAGCCGGTGGCGCAGAGGCACGATCTGCCCGTTCACTTTCGCGCCCACGCACTGGTGGCCCACTTCGGTGTGCACTGCGTATGCAAAATCCACCGGTGTGGCGCCCCGCGGCAGCGCCAGCACGCGCCCCTTGGGCGTGAAGGTGTAAACCTCCTCGGGGTACAGGTCCACTTTGAGCGTAGAAAGAAATTCCGAAGGCTCCTGCATGTCGCGCGCCCATTCGATGAGTTGGCGCATCCAGACGATCCGCTGGTCGCTCGAGTCCGATGCGGGACGCCCGTCCTTGTATTTCCAGTGCGCCGCGACGCCTTGTTCCGCGATGCGGTGCATTTCTTGCGTGCGGATTTGCACCTCGAAGGCCTGGCCCGCCTGAATCACCGTCGTGTGCAGCGATTGGTAGAGGTTCGGCCGGGGCATGGCGATGAAGTCCTTGAAGCGCCCCGGCACCGGCCGCCAGATCTGGTGAATCACGCCGAGCGCGGCGTAGCAATTGCGCACGGTGTCCGTGATCACGCGCACGGCCAGCAAATCGTAGATCTGATCGAGGCCGCGCTGTTGCCGCAGGATTTTCTGGTGAATGGAATATACGCGCTTGATTCGGCCTTCCACTTCGGCGGGGATGCTGTTTTCCACCAGGCGCTTGCGAATGATGTCCTGCGTTTCGTCGAGAAATCGCTCGAACATTTTGCTGCGCGTTTGCAACGTCTTCTGCAGTTCCAGGTACGACGCCGGCTCGAGGTAACTGAAAGCGAGATCCTCCAACTCGCCGCGGATCAAGCCCATTCCGAGGCGGTGGGCGATGGGCGCGTAGAGTTCGAGCGTTTCGCGCGCGATGCTCTCCTGCCGGTCGGGCGGGAGGTAGCTCAGCGTGCGCATGTTGTGCAACCGGTCGGCCAGCTTCACCACGACGACGCGGACATCGTTCACCATCGCCAGCAGCATCTTGCGGAGGTTTTCTGCCTGGCGCGCCTCGGGAGCGACTTGTTCGAGCCGGCTGATCTTTGTCACGCCCTCGACCAGCGCGGCGGTCTCCTGGCCGAATCGCTTGCGAATCTCGTCGAGCGGGACGCGTGTATCTTCGACGACGTCGTGCAAGAGCGCCGCCTGCAGCGTCGTCGAGTCCAGCTTCATGTCCGCGAGGATGTGGGCGACTTCGAGCGGATGCGAAAGGTAGGGCTCGCCCGATTTGCGAAGCTGCGACTTGTGTTGCTCGGCGGCAAACTCGAATGCCTGCCGCAGCAGCTCCGTGTCCTCGTTCGGACGGTTGTGGCGTACCTTCGTCACCAGCTCCGCGAAGCGAGTCCGCAGCGCCAAATCCGACCTGCCGCCCCCGATGGGGACAGGCCCGCCCGATCCGTGTGGTTGTCCTAGCGGCGCCATAGCGTGACCATTCGCGCCGAGCGCCCTATTCGCCGCCAGCGCCCCTTGCCGGGAGCCTGGCGGCTTTCTGCGGGAGTCTCGGTTCGTTCTATTCTATCGCCAATTGGATGTGCGTGGCCCGTCCGCAGCACCGGCGTGCACGCGCTTGCCAACCAGTGGCAACAGTGGGCGCGAGGCAAGGATGCAGGGAGGCAAGGCGGCAGGGAAAAGGCGCGGGCCTTAGGGGATAAACAAGATTTATGGCACGCGCAGCGCAGGCCCCTCCCCCCGGTGTATTTGCGCAAGTGTTGAGTGCAAAGGACTTGCGACGAAAATGTGCGTAAGTGCTGATTATAAAGGACTTGATAACCGTTTGTCTTCAGTGAGATACGAAAAACGCACCGGAACCTTGTAAGTGCTGATTCTAAACGACTTAGTCTACTATGTAACTCCTTTGTTGTGTATGACTTTTGAGAGGTGCTGGGTTCTCTGGGCGCACGAGGCCGCGTGACCCGAAATGGGAACGACGGATTGGCGCGGGCGTGGAGTGGTAGGGATAAGGATCTTAGGTTAAGGAGGGGTTCGGGATGGGGAATGGCCAACACGGCACAGGGTAGCTGGAAGGTACTTTATTGTCAAGTATAAAGTGGGTATTCGAAACGATTCCCACAGTTCGAACAAGGAGCGAGGGCGACGGCCCTCACGCCTGAAACTGAAACCTTAGGCTCGCGGCCTTCGAAATATTGTCCATACGGCAACCCAGCGCCCTAGCAGTGATATTATTTGCACATGGGTAAAGAGCGGAACGTGATAGCAGCTTCGGTCCCGGGGGCGTTGCACACTGCATGCAATGGACATTTGGTCTGGGGGTTGGCGGTGATGCTCCTCTTGCTTGCCCCTCAAATTCATGCACAGACCAAGGCTTGGACGTGGAAAGACCGGTCTGGTGAAGTGCACAGTCGCGCCGAGCTTGTTCGCATTCTCGCATTGCAGCAAGAGTG
>DASPOJ010000234.1:0-3456 GCA_035626055.1 Candidatus Methylomirabilota bacterium
CGAGCTGATCGTCGCCGAGGTGCTGCAATCGGCCGAAGCGATGAAGGCGGCCGTCGGCCATCTCGAACAATTCATGGAAAAGGCCGACACGGCCAAACGCGCGCGGGTCGTTCTCGCGACGGTGAAGGGCGACGTGCACGACATCGGGAAGAATCTCGTCGAGATCGTGCTGAAGAACAACGGCTATGAGGTCATCAATCTCGGCATCAAAGTGCCGCCCGACGATCTGATTCGCGCGTACCGCGAACATCGTCCCGACGCGATCGGACTCTCCGGCCTGCTCGTGAAAAGCGCCGAGCAGATGGCGATTACCGCGACGGATTTACGCGAAGCGGGCATCGAAGTTCCGCTGCTCGTGGGCGGCGCCGCGCTTTCCGACAAATTCACGCGGCGGAAGATCGCGCCGCGCTACGGCAATCCGGTCTGCTATGCGAAGGACGCGATGAGCGGGCTGGACCTCATGAACCAATTGAGCGATCCGGCGCGGCGCGCGGCCGTGCTGCAAGCGCATGCGCCCGCGGACGCAGCCGCGGCGGAGGAACCGCGCATCGCCGCAACCGTGACTGCGGGCGAGGAACGCTCGCCGCGCGTGCGTGTGGACATTCCGATTCCGCCCGCGCCGTACCTCGACGCAAGGCTGCGCCTGGCGCCCGACCTCAACGAAATCTGGGGCTACATCAACCCATACATGCTTTACGGGCGGCACTTGGGCTACAAAGGCGAATTCGAGAAAGCGGTCGCCGAACGCGAGCCGCGTGCGCTGGAGCTCTACGAGAACGTCGAAGAGGTGAAGCGCGTGGCGGCGACATTCATGAAGGTGCGCGCAGTGTGGCAGTTTTTCGAGGCCGAACGAGACGGCAACTCGATTCAACTGTTCTCAGAGGGCTCATCGGAGCCGTTGCATACGTTCCGCTTCGAACGGCAGCACGCACCGGGCGGGCTCTGCCTGAGCGATTACGTACTTCCGCGCCCGCCTGCCGGCAGACAAGCCGCGGGAGCGGCGCGGGATCACATCGTGCTATTCGTCGTCACGGCGGGAGAAGGCGTGCGCGAGCGCAGCGAAGAGGCCAAGCGCGACGGCCATTACTTCCTCTCGCACACGCTGCAGGCGCTGGCGCTCGAATCGGCGGAAGCGTGCGCGGAATGGTTGCACCGCCGCATCCGCGAAGATTGGGGATTCCCCGATCCGCCAAAAATGACCATGCAGGAGCGGTTCACCGCGCGCTACCGGGGAAAACGCTATAGCTTCGGCTATCCGGCGTGCCCACGACTCGAGGATCAGGCCGGCATCTGGCAATTGCTATTGCCGGAGCGCATCGGAGTCCGACTGACCGAAGGCTTCATGATGGACCCTGAGGCGAGCGTCAGCGCGCTCGTCTTTCATCATCCCGATTGCACGTATTTTTCGGCCGGCGATCCGCCGCAGGCTTGAACTGCGAGCGACGCTTAACCCAAACAAATACTTAGAAATCGAGATAACATTCCTAGGGAACTTCCATGTTCAGCATCATTGAAGCCGGGAACGGGAAATTCATCAAGGCGTGGAATCACGGCGTGCCGTTTGAAGAGAAGGCCGTCGAACAGTTGAAGCAGACGGCGCGGCTGCCATTCGTCGCGCCGTACGTGGCGGCGATGCCGGACACGCATTGGGGCCTGGGCGCGACGGTCGGCTCGGTGGTGCCGACGGAAGGAGCGGTGTGCCCGGCGGCGGTCGGCGTAGACATTGGCTGCGGAATGATAGCCGTGCGTCTGAAGCTCACGCGGGAACAGTTGCCGGAGAATATTTCCGAATTGCGCGGGGACATCGAACGCGCCGTGCCATGCGGCCGGACGCATCACGCGGGCGAAGGCGATGTGGGCGCGTGGCCTTCGCGGGCGATTCCCGAACACGTTCAGCGCATCTGGAAGGAGGAATTCTCCGAGCCGTACGAGAAATTGTGCACGGATCATCCCGGGGCGCGATCGAGAAACGCCGAGCGGCATCCGGGGACGCTCGGCACGGGGAATCATTTCCTGGAGCTAACGACTGATGAAGAAGGCCTTGTTTGGCTCGTGATTCATTCCGGGTCGCGCGGATTGGGCAACCGCATCGGAACGTATTTCACAAAGCTCGCCAAGGAGCTCTGCAAGAAGCGGCGCGTCGAGTTGCCGAACGCTGATCTGGCCTACTTGACGGAATCGAGCTCGGAATTCGCCGATTACATCGGCGCGCTCCACTTGGCGCAGAAATTTGCGTGGCAGAGCCGGTTGCTGATGGCGGATGCGGCGCTGAGCGCTCTCAGCGCGCATGCGGCCGTGGAGGAAATCGACCGCGTGCACTGTCACCACAACTACATGGCCGAAGAGCATCACTACGGCAAGGACGTCCTGCTGACGCGAAAAGGGGCCGTGCGCGCCGCCTTGGGGGACATGGGAATCATTCCCGGCTCGATGGGAGCGCGCTCGTTCATCGTGCGCGGCAAGGGTTGCCGCGACAGCTTCCAATCGTGTTCGCACGGCGCGGGGCGCGCGATGAGCCGCACGGAAGCGAAGAGGCGTTTTTCGGTGGCCGATCACGTCGCGGCGACGCAAGGCGTGGAGTGCGACAAAACGACCGCCGTGATTGACGAAACGCCCGGCGCCTACAAATCCATCGAAGCAGTCATGGCCGCGCAGGAGGATCTCGTCGAGGTCGTGCACACGCTGAAACAATTCTTGTGCGTAAAGGGATTGGGGGAATAGCCGGCGCGGCCTCGGCTTGACGGGCTGGGGCGTTTCGCTTAGAACTGATGCTTCGATGTCGCGCACACTTTCCACATATCTATTCGTGCAACGGAAGCTGAACGGGGCGGTCATCGAATCCATCGCCCGGGCGGGATTCGACGCAATCGAGCTGTTCTGCGAACACAGCCACTTCGATTACCGGTCGGCCGCGGATGCGCGCGAACTGGCCGGGTGGCTCGACGCGAACCAAGTGGCGTTGCATTCCGTGCACGCGCCGGTGCATCGCGATATTTCGCCGTCGCGTGAGGGCGGCTCGCCGCTATCGATTTGCGAGCTGGAGCGGGTGCGGCGGACGGAGGCCGTGGACGAGATCAAACGGGCGCTCGATCTCGCCGAACAGACGCCGTTCAAGTTTCTGGTGCAGCACGTGGGCGGCACGCGCGAGCCGGATGATCCGCGGCGCTGGGAAGCGGCGTTCAGCTCGCTCGAGCTCCTCGCGCTCTTCGCCAAACAGCGCGGTGTGACGATCGCGCTCGAAAACACGCCGGGCGAGCTGGCGACTCCGGCGAATCTGCGGCGCTTCGTGGACCAGACGCGGCTCAGCGACCTTAGGTTTTGCTTCGACGCGGGCCACGCGCACATCGGCGAGGGAATCGCCGCGAGCCTCGAGCCCATGCGTCCGCTGATCGTGACGTCGCACATCCACGACAATCACGGCGACAAGGACGAGCACCTATTGCCGTATGACGGCGG
>DASPOJ010000235.1:0-29998 GCA_035626055.1 Candidatus Methylomirabilota bacterium
TCCTCAGCGGCCCCGCCTCGCGGGACCGGCTCACTCCAAGAAGCTCTTCAGGTACGGATCTGACGACTCCATCAGGGCTCGTGGGTCTCCCTCAAAATACGCCCTGCCGTCTCGCAGAACCAAGAAGTTTGTAGGGGCCTCCTCTTCGCCGACTAGCCGGTCGCCGTTCGCGGGGATGACGCGATTCGCATCCGCATTAAAGCGGTAGCTCGCTAGGCCGAAGCCATCCTGCAAGCGGTGCGTGGCCAGGATGGACGCGACGCCCTGGACATCGCGCAAATGAAGAATCAGCTTGATGATCGTCTGAGAGGTGACCGGATCGAGCCCGGCCGTCGGCGAATCGTACAGCACGATGGACGGGCGATTCACCAGCGCCCGCGCGATGGCGACACGGCGGCGCATGCCGCCGGACAACTCATCGGGAAGATTATCGGTCGTTGTTTCCAGCTCGACGAAACGCAACGCTTCACGCACGCGCTCGTTGACTTCTTCATCGGCGACGTGCTCTTCGCGCATGCGAAACGCAACATTCTCCCCGACGGTCAACGAATCGAACAGAGCGCCTTCCTGAAACACAAATCCAAATTGACGCCGCAGCTGGTGCAATTCCCTTTCGGGGAGCGAGCCCAGATCTCGACCGAAAACTCGCACTCGGCCAGAGTCGGGGACCAGCAGGCCCACGGCAAGCTTCAAGGCCAGCGTCTTTCCCGAGCCGGTCTCCCCGAGAAGAATTTTCGTCTCGCGGGGCGCAAGGCTAAACGACAAGCCCCGCAGAACTTCACCTTCCTCAAAGCCGATGCGCACATCTTCAAACGACAATACCGGCTCGCCGTCCGTAACTCCGGCAGGCCGGGGCGCGACCGGCTCGCTAGCGGCGCGTGTAATCATTGCGGCAAACGAGCAATACGAAGCTCCCCCCCAAGGAAATGCTTGCACGCCGGATTATAGCCTGAATTTTCAGTTTGAACTTCGTCCTAAAGACGGCAAGAGCCATCCAACCCCACATTCCATTTTGAAATCCTTCCGCCGAATTTGTGGATCCCCGCCATCGTCAATATTCATGCGGGTATGAACGCGATGAAGGCGCTCTGGAGGTCAGTACCCAATGGGTGAGAAACAAAATCAGCCCTTCCAGCTCTCCTTCAACGCCTCTCTCAAGGTCGATGCCCTGTAACCCATCATCCGTTCCTTGCGTCATATCTTCGCGGGGGTTTTGGTTCGCGGAGGTGGGAAATGAAAGCCAGCCTGGCAGTTTCGCTCTTGGCGTTGTCGATGATTCCCGGTGCGCGAGCCCAAGGCGTTGCGGCTTGTGGTCAAACGGAAGTCAAATTTGAAGTGAAAATCAATAACGGAGTGCATACGGTGCCGGCCCCCGAAGCGGGAAAGGCCCTGGTCATCTTTTTGCAGGATGACGCGCAATTCAATACTCGGCCCAGGCCGACCAACAAGTTTGGAATCGATGGCGCTTGGGCGGGCGCTACCGACGGAGCGACCTATTTCTATGTGTCCGTCGATCCGGGTGACCACCACCTCTGTGCGGAGTGGCAGTCGAGCCTCTTGCTGCTTGGGCGCAAGCCGCCCAGCGGCTTGGCTAATTTCACGGCTGAAGCGGGGAAAGTGTATTACTACAAGGCGCGCGACATTTGGGTAACCGATGCTGGTGGCGCGCTGATAGAGGGGCCCGACGTCAGATTGGAGCCGATGGACATCAACGCGGCGCAGGATTATGTGAAGGATTTCAGCTTGTGCTCGTCTACTGTGAAGCAGAAGTGACCCTCCCAGATTTCTTGGTCCGCCCAGCGCCTGCAATGACCAACGCGTGAGATTCGACCTCCAACGGCAACAACGGAACCATCCAGGGCGGGGTAACGGGTGTGGCAGGGCAAATCGATGGTGCTGGCAAAGGACGGCAGGAACGAGCCGTCGTTACAACAGAAGTCTTGCGGGGCCGATGACCCGCCCCGGATCCAATCAAGCGCTCTTTTGCAGGCCTTTCATCTTGTAAAGTTCCCGATCGGCCCGTTGGAGAAGGGTGTTGACGTTCGACCCGTCCTCAGGGTGCACGCCCACACCAACGCTGACGGAGAGCCGTGGCTCTTCATTATCGTCCGCCAGGCAATCGCAGATTCGCCGGGCGGCTAGACCTGCCTCCCTCGCCCCTGTCTCCGGGAGAATGATGGCAAACTCATCGCCTCCGCACCGAGCAGGAGTGTCTATGGACCGGCAGGACAAGCGGAGCGTGTCCGCCAGACGCTGAAGTGCGCGGTTGCCTGTGAGATAGCCGTACATGTCGTTGACAAGCTTCATCCCGTTCAAATCAAACGCGAGCACGGCAAACGCTCGCCCGGTGCGATCCGAACGCTTCATCTCCGATTCGAGAGTTTCGGCAAGTTTTCGGTAGTTGGCCAAGCCCGTAAGTGCGTCCGTTGCCGCCAAGCGCCTGAGATTGTCCTCAGAAGCGCGTAGCGCTGTGACGTCCTCGGCGATAATCTCGCAACTCTCGTCTGGCGCTCCCAGATCACTATCCACTCTCCGGCCGCTCAGCCGGACCCTCATCGGTGTGCCATCCTTCCGCTTCCATTCCATTTCGATGGGATCGATGTGGCCCTTCTGGCGGTAAGCCTCAAGCAACTGAGTTCGCTCGACCGGATCGCGGATGATGTGCTCCGCCAGGTTCATAGCCACCAATTCGCTAGCGGATTCATAACCGAGCATTGCCGCAAGCGCCTTGTTGGCAGCGAGAAACTGGCCGTTCGGGTCGAACCGGAAGATGCCGTAGTGCGGATTTTCGCTCAGGGCATGGTAGTGCGCTTCCGAGCGTCGCAACTCCACTTCCGCGCGATTCCGCTCCTCGCGGAGCGATCTTTGCTCCACAGCGATGGCCACAGCAACGGGCAGGCGAGCGAGCCGATTCCGATACACGCAGTCGGATGCCCCCTGTGCGATACACTTCTCCATGACATCTCTTTCGACGTCAGTTCCCAAATAGATGAATGGCATATTTTCATCCTGCAGCCTCAGAAGCTCCAGGACCCGCGCACCTGTCCAGTTGGGGATCCCTCCGCTCGCGAGGACGACGTCATATTGCTCAGCCCCCAGTCGCGCTGCAAAATCTTCCGGGGTCTGAACCACTTCCGCGGAGACCGCGAATTGCGCCCGCTTGAGCTCCTGCAGCCACAAGTCCACATCACTCAAGCGATCATGGGCAACCAGCAGCCTAACGGTTCGCCTCCGGTAGATCGCGGTACCGTTCGTTCCTGGCGCATGGTGGGCGCTATGCTCCTCGTTCTGTTGTGCTTGGGGCATACCATACACTCCTTCAAGCTTTCCAGAGTCCGAACGGGGCGCTCTGGCCGGCTTATGAGTCTCCGGGGGAAACTGCCCCGTTAGATTCGCCCCAAAGTGAAACTGCCCTGTTCACTTTGGTACACTAGTACTTGATGTGTCGTTTTGGATACCTGGGCCAAATCGCCCCCCTCCCCCCGGGTCTGGTTTGAGGGCTTGCGGCAGCCGACAAGACAATTTCAGTCGAGAGTCAGCACGGCCGAAGACGGAAGCAATTGGCCCGCTCGGACAACTCTCAAAACACAGACTTCACCGTGGATTAAAACACGTGGCCGGAGAGATACAGCATCAGTTTGTCCAGGAAGAAATCCGACACGAGGATTATCACCGAGGAGACAACCACGGCTTGCGTCGTCGCGCGGCCCACTCCTTGCGTGCCCCCGCGGACGTTCAAGCCGAGATAACAGCCGACGGAAGAAAGAATGAAGCCAAACACGAGCGGCTTGGTGAGGCCCTGCATGAGGTCCGAAAAATCCAGGGCATTCACGGCGCGAGTCCAGAATTGCACGGCGCCCAGCTGCCGGGTCAGCAACACAGCGGCCACACCTCCAAGCAAGCCGAACAAATCGGCAATGGCCACGAGAAGGGGCAGGACGAGCACAGCGGCGGAAACCCGCGGCGTCACCAGCTTGCGCGAGGGATCTGTTCCCAGCGCGCGCATTGCATCCACTTGCTCGGTCACAACCATCGAGCCCAACTCGGACGCGATTCCCGAAGCATTGCGCCCGGCGACCAAGAGCGCTGTAATCGTCGGCCCCAACTCTCGGACCAGACTGATGGAAACCACATCGCCGGTTAGGGTGGTTTCACCAAAGCGCGCAAATTGCGCTACGGTTTGCAGGACGAGAATCGCGCCGATGAAAATACCGGCGAGAATGACGATGGGCAGCGAGCCAACTCCGATGACATCCATCTGGTCAAGCAAATCCAGCGTGTAGTGCGGCGGAGAAAAAATATTCGCAACCGCGCGTCCGCAGAGCAAAGAGTAACTTTGCACGGAAAGAATCTGCTGCTTCACGACTTCCAGAAGTCTCGCCGTAAGACCGGCCTCCAGCTCCCGTGGCGGGCTCGACAAGTTGGGTTCGGTTGCGGCCATGAGTAGGGTGAGATTCCTCCGCGGCTGGCAGCACCGGAAGCGTATCTTCCGCGACAACTTGCGTCAAGCGGCGTTCGCCGGGGAGCTCGTCTTTACCCGCCCCGCCAGCTTCGATAGAATAAAAATCTTTATAATGTTGCGCTACTACACTGCGGGGGAATCGCACGGCCAAGCGCTGCTGGTCTGGATCTCGGGATTTCCCGCCGGGATGCCGGTGGACTTCGACCTGATCCATGCCGACCTGCACCGGAGGCAACTCGGGTACGGCCGGGGCGGACGGCAGAAGATCGAAAAGGATCGGGCCGAGGCGCTCGCGGGGATTCGCCACGGTAAAACGATCGGCGCGCCCATCGCGCTGCGAATTGAAAACAAAGATTGGGCGAATTGGGAGGAGTACCTTCCCGTCGAGGCGCCAGCGACCGGAGCGCCACAGCGTTCTCTGACGGCGCCGCGGCCGGGGCACGCCGATCTCGCGGGCTCTCTCAAACTCAATTTGCACGATGCGCGGTACGTACTGGAGCGGGCCTCGGCGCGGGAAACGGCCGCGCGAGTTGCGGCCGGGGCACTGGCCAAACTCCTGCTGCGCAGTTTCCAATGCGAAATCCTGAGTCACGTTGTCGCAGTCGGAAAAGTGCGCTTGGAAAAGCTCGCGACCTGGCGGCAAATTCAATCGGTTTGCGCGAATCTGGAATCGCCGCTGCGCTGTGTGGACGCCGAAACGGAAAGCCGGATGAAAGAGGAAGTGGAACGAGTGCTGCGCGCGGGGGATTCGGTTGGCGGAGTTTTTGAAGTTGTCTCGCACGGTGTGCCACCGGGGCTGGGAAGCTGCGCGCAATGGGATGAAAAACTGGACGGGCGGCTCGCAAGGGCGATCGTGTCCATTCAGGCTGTGAAAGGAGTCGAGATCGGCGCGGGCGTGGAGGGCGCGTCTTCCTACGGCTCGGAAGTGCAGGATGAAATCGCATACGATCCCTCGCGGAAACGCTTCGTGCGACCGACGAATCGCGCAGGAGGACTCGAGGGAGGCATTTCCAACGGCGAAGACATTGTGTTGCGCGGTTACCTCAAGCCTATTTCCACGCTGCGCCGCGCGTTGGGCACATCGGACCTGGTGACGAAGCAACCGGTGGAAGCGGCGTACGAACGGTCCGACGTGTGCGTCGTGCCGGCGGCGGGAGTGGTTGGCGAAGCGATGACGGCGCTCGTGCTGGCGGAGGCGTTCCTCGAAAAGTTCGGGGGCGATTGGATCGGCGAGACCCGGCGCAATTATGACGCTTACCAGCGACAGCTCGATGAGTTCTGAAAGAGAAGGCTGAAAACCAACAATGATCTATCCGATTGTGAAGTATGGTTCGGCGGTGCTGGAGACGCCAACGAAGCCTGTGGAGAAATTCGACGAGGAGTTGGCGAAACTGTGCGCGGACATGTTCGAGTCCATGTACGCCGCGCAGGGCGTGGGACTGGCAGCCACCCAGATCGGCTTCGGCAAACGGTTGGCTGTGATTGACGTGAGCTCCGGGAAAAATCCGGAGGCAAAGCTCGTGCTCGCGAATCCTGAAATCACGCATATCGAGGGCGAACAGCGGGAGGACGAAGGATGCCTGTCCTTGCCCAGCTTTCGCGGCCACGTGCTGCGACCGCAATTCGTTTCGGTGCGGGCGCAAGACGCCACCGGACAAGAATTTGAGATGCGCGGCGAGGGACTGCTGGCGCGCGCGTTCTGCCACGAGATCGATCATTTGAATGGCATCCTTTTTATCCAGCACCTCGGGCTTCTCAAAAGGGACCTCATCAAGCGCAAGATCCGCAAACTGCGCAAGGCGGGCGACTGGTAGAAGCGCCGGGAGGCCTGGAATGCGCATCGTGTTCTGCGGCACTTCCGAGTTTGCGGTGCCGTCGCTGCGGCGGCTGGCGAAGGAACCGGGCTTCACGATCGAGGCGGTGGTCACACAACCGGACCGGCCGCGCGGCCGGGGGCGCGAACTGGGCGCGAGTCCGGTCAAGGATGCGGCGCTCGAAGCGGGCGTGCACGTTTACCAGCCGGAAAGAATAAAATCTGTGTCAGCCGCGGAATTCTTCCGTCGCACCGCGCCCGACGCCATAATTGTCATCGCGTACGGCCAGATCATTCCCGCTTTCCTGCTCGGCGAGCCTCGATTCGGCTGGATCAACCTGCATGCGTCTCTGCTGCCGAAATATCGCGGCGCGGCTCCAATCAACTGGGCCGTCGTGAACGGCGAATTGACTACAGGAATGACGACGATGCGAATCGAGGCGGGCCTGGACACGGGGCCGATCCTGCAGCAAATCGAGATGCAGATCGGCCCGGACGAAACCGCGCCGGAACTTGCCGCGCGGTTGGCGGAAGCAGGAGCGCCGCTCATGCTCGAAACGCTCAAAAAACTCGAGCGCGGAGAAATCACGCCTATGCCGCAAGACGAACGCCAGGCGACGCACGCGCCGCTGCTAGAGAAAGAGCACGGGCGAATTGATTGGACTCAGACTGCGCGCGCAATTTATAACCGCATCCGAGGGCTAGCGCCGTGGCCGGGAGCATACACGACGTTTCGCGGGCGGCTCTGCCACATCTGGGGCGCGCCCGCGGCGGATGCGGCGGCAGCGGCGACGGAAATTCCGGGGACAATCATCGCAGCCCCGAGGCAGCTCTACGTGGTTTGCGGTGAAGGGACGTGCCTCAGGCTCGAAGCCGCGCAAGTCGAAGGTAGGAAGCGAGTTTCCGCGCGAGATTTCGCGAACGGGATGAGGCTGGCGGGCAACGAAAGATTCGGCGCAGAGCTGACGAAATAGACTGTCTGTCTTTATTTGCGGCGCAAGTCGTGCCGACCGCGAACTTCCCGTCTCGCTTGCACTTCAATGATGACCGAACCAACACCGCGAATCGCGAAGATCAGCCGGGCGCGAGAAATTGCCTTTGACGTGCTGCTTCGCGTCGAGACGCGCGGCGCGTATTCCAACGATCTGCTTCACGCAAGATTAGAAGGACCGGTCGCCCCGGCGGATGCGGCACTCGCCACCGAACTAACCCTCGGAACTTTGCGATGGCAGAGATTGCTCGATTTCCTGATCGAGCGCACGCTGCCCCGGGGATCGAAGCGGCTCGATGCCGAAGTGCGGATTGCTCTGCGGCTGGGGCTCTACCAGCTGCGATTTCTGGGCGGAATTCCGGCGCACGCGGCGGTAAATGAATCGGTCGAGCTGGTGAAGCGGGCGCGAAAGAGATCGGCCGCATCGCTGGTGAACGCGGTCCTGCGGCGGCTGGCGGAGAAAGCGTCGCAAGCCCCGGCGGAATCGCTCGTGCCCAAGGAACTGCCGGCGCCCGAGCGGCTCGGAATCTTGCATTCGCATCCGACGTGGATGATCGAGCGCTGGACGGCGGTATTCGGTAGAGAGCGAACGGAGGCGCTGCTCGCAGCAAACAATCGCCCCGCGGAGACAGCCTGCGCGGTGCTCGACGCGGAAAACCGCGCGGAAGTATTGGCTGGTCTCGAAAGCGCAGGGCTGAGTGTGCGGCTTGGCAATTTGCTTCGCGGCGCTCTGCTCATTTCGGGCGGCGCTCCCGCAAGGTCGGCGGCTTACCAGAAGGGTGAGATATCGCTGCTGGACGAAGCTTCTCAAGCTGTGGCGCTGTTGCTTGGCGTTCATAAGGGCCAATCGGTGCTGGATCTTTGCGCGGCGCCTGGAGGAAAAACGACACTGCTGGCGTTGGCGACGGGGCCAGACGGAAAAGTGATTGCGTGCGATTTGCACGCGAATCGGTTGCGCGCCGTGGACGCACAGATAAATCGGATTCATTTGGCGAATGTTGAGACTCGCGCTCTCGATGCGACCCAGCCTCTGCCGTTCGACGCCTCGTTCGACCGCGTGCTGGTGGATGCGCCATGCTCGGGCACAGGAACGCTTTCGCGGCATCCGGAAATTCGTTGGCGATTGCGGGCGGAAGATCTGACGGATTTGCACGGCAAACAGGTGCGATTGCTTCGGGCCGGCCTCGGCAGCGTCAAGCCGGGCGGGCGGCTGGTTTATTCAACATGCTCGTTGGAACCCGAGGAGAATGAACTTGTGGTTCGGGAGTCACTTGGTGGCCTGCGCGGATTCCGGATTGGGGATGGCGGGGCGCACCTCGCGCCACTTCTCGCGGATGGCGTATCAGCTGACGTGCTCGTGGACGCCGACGGTTTCTTCCGAACGTTTCCTCCGGAGACACACACGGACGGATTCTTCGCGGCGCCGATCGAGCGGGGTTCCTGAATCTGCGGTCGAGGACTACTCCTTGGGACAACCCTGTGCTAAGAAGCAGGTTCTAAAGGCGCATAGCTCACAGGAGAGGTCTCGAAATTTATGCCCAAGGCAATACCACCGATGCGGGGGATTTTTGATGCGGTCCGCACGAGCGCGGCAATTGCGTGCGTGGCCGCGGCTCTCTGGGTCGTGACCGCCAGCGCCACGCCGCAAGAGGCGGGACCGATCCATCCTCCCGCCAACGCACAGCAGACTCCGCCGCCACCGCCGCCACGGCCCGCGGCACAACCTGCTCCACAGGCCACCCCGCAACCACAGGGGCCCGTAATCAAAATTGACGTCAAATTGGAGCTGCTCGACGCGACGGTCAAGAACAAAGACGGCCAGGTGATGGACGAGCTGAAACAGCAAGATTTCGTTTTGCGCGAGGACGGCAACCAGCAGCAGATCGCCCATTTCAGCCGCGACGAATTGCCCTTGGCGGTGGCGCTTGTAGTGGACACGAGCGAATCCATCCGGCCGTATATGGAATCGCTGCGCGACACGGCCGAGGTCGCGCTGCGCGCACTGAAACCGGAAGACGAAGTCGCGCTGTTCACGTTTTCTTCTGAAGTCGACCGCGCGGTGGACCTCACGCACGATAAGCAGAAGGTTGCCGATGCGATGCAGGACCTCCAGGCTGGCGGGTCCACCGACATTAACGATGCCATTTACGATGCAGCGGAGTATCTGCGAGCCGAGGCTCCGGCGATGCGCCGCGTGATCGTGCTGGTGAGCGACAACCGGGCGACGCGAGCGGGAGCAGCGAAGCCGGATGCGGTCCTCGAGGCCGTGCTCAAGTCCGACGCCCCCGTGTACAGCCTGAAAATCTCGGGCGAGAACGGCCACGACTACCACAATGGCGGCGGCCACCACGGCACGTGGGGCGGCGGTGGCGGAGGAGGTTGGCCGGGAGGAGGAGGCGGGGGTGGCGGATGGCCCGGCGGCGGCGGTGGCGGAGGAGGTTGGCCAGGAGGCGGGGGCGGCGGCCATGGCGGAGGCCCGGGGCACGGGCAGGGCGGGCAGCAAGGGTCCGCTCGGGACACGGTCAACGTGCAAAAGATTGCGGATCAATCGGGTGGCGAAGTGTTTGACGTGGATAAGGAAGGCTCGCTCGACCGGGCGTTCGAAGACTTGATCGCGCGGCTCAAGACGCGCTATACGCTGGGGTACTACCCAACGAACAAAACGGCTGACGGGAAATTCCGCAAGCTCGACCTGCAACTTGACCCGCGATTTGGAAAAGAAGGAAAAGACTACTTCATCGCGACGAAGTCTGGATATTACTCGCCTGCGGGCACTTCGTCGGCGTCGCTTCAATGAAATGAGTCGTTCACGGGCGACCAATTGGTTGCGTTGCGCCAATTGGAAAGAACCAATGGATTCTTCAGCCCAGCCGCAGCGCCGGGCCTCAAAATGACAACTTTTCAGGTATTCGTGGCTGGAATTTTTGGCGCGCGCGGATTTGTGCGACAATTGCGTTGCTCGAAAATGAGAGGCGCATCGTGACCTTGCGCGATCGAATGGAGTGGATACTGCGGATGTCGCTGCTGGTGTTCGTGCTCGGTGCGGCGGCGTTTCTGAGCGCAGTCACCGCGATTCGCTTCGCCATTCACGGACGCGAGGTGGAACTGCCCAGCGTAATGGGCGAGAGCGCCTCCGAAGCAAAACAACTCCTCGAGTCAAAGCAACTCGAGATGAAGATCACGGACCGCGTCTTCAACGAGATGCCGGCGAACGAAGTCATCCAGCAAACCCCGTCCGCGGGCGAAGAAGTGAAGACCGGCCAGGACGTCCACGTGGTGCTGAGCCTCGGGCCGCAGACGATTTCCGTGCCGCCGGTGACCGGAGCGAGTTTGCACGCTGCTCAAATCCAATTGATTCAGGCGGGGCTGCAGCTCGGTGTGGTGTCCACCTGCTATTTGCCAGGACTCCCGGCCAATTCCGTGGTGAGCCAGGATCCTCCGGCCGGGGACCGCGCCGCGGCGCCGCGCGTGGACCTGCTGATATCAGAGGGAGACCCGCCTGCGGCGTACGTTATGCCCGCGCTGGTCGGAATGAATGAATTGGACGCGGAGAAGATTCTCGATTCGGCGGGATTGCACCTAGCGCAAATCAATTATGCAGCCACGGGGCAAACTGTGAGAGGAACGGTCGCGGAACAGGCTCCCGCCGCCGGTACGCGAATCGAAGCGGATGTAACCGTGAGCCTGACCGTGGCGGAGTGACGCCGCGGGCGGCGCGGGTCTACGAGACGCTGTTAGACAGTTCCAATGGGGGCCACTCGCCTGTGCTAAAATAGCGGCGGATCACCTGTGCGTTTTACTGTCTCCATTGCCCCCTCCATCCTGGCCGCGGACTTCGCATCTCTGGGCGAAGCGCTGCGTGCTGTGGAACGGGGTGGCGCCGAAGAAATCCACGTGGACGTGATGGACGGTCATTTTGTGCCGAACATCACGGTCGGGGTGCCGGTTGTCGCATCACTGCGGAAGGCAACCCGCCTCCCGTTGGACGTGCATCTGATGATCGAGAACCCCGAGCAGTTTATTTCCGCGTTCGTAGAGGCTGGGGCGGACATGGTCTCTGTGCACCAGGAAGCAACGCCTCATCTGGACCGGGCGCTGGAGATGATCCGGGAGCTTGGCCGGAAGGCTGGGGCGGTGGTCAATCCTTCGACGCCGGTTTCGTCGCTGGCCGACGTGATGGACCGAGTGGACCACGTACTGGTGATGTCTGTGAATCCGGGCTTCGGAGGCCAGGAATTCTTGCCGCATTCGCTGGATAAACTTCGTGAGCTGAGGGAGATGCGGGAGAGGTATAATGCGGTGTTCCGGATCCAAGTGGATGGAGGGATCGGTCCGGAAAACGTGACCGAAGTGGTGCGGGCGGGGGCTCAAATCCTGATTATTGGGACCTCGATCTTCCATACTCCCGACCCAGCAGCCGCCGTGCAGTCCCTGAAGCAGATCGCGGCCGGCGCGCTGGCGCAACAGGTCTAAGGGGAAGAAGTTGAATAGGCATTTGTCGAAATTGTGGGCGCTGCCGCTTGCGGCGAGTTTGTTTCTGAGCGCGTGCCACGCCAAGCAATACAGCATCAAGAACGGCACGCCGGGGACTGCTGCCGACCCGGACAAGGTGCTGTACGCCCGCTCGCTCGACGACATCAAGCATGGACGCTACGACGTCGGCCGACTCAGCCTGCAGACTCTGATCAACACGTATCCGGACAGCGAGTACCTCGCAAAGGCCAAGCTGGCCATCGCGGATTCCTATTACAAAGAAGGCGGAACGGCAGCGCTCGACCAGGCGATCCTCGAGTACAAGGATTTCATCACATTCTTCCCGTTCCTCGATGAGGCTGCGTACGCCCAGATGCAGGTCGCCATGGCGCACTACCGGCGAATGATGAAGCCGGACCGCGACCGCACCGAGGCCCTGAACGCGGAAGCCGAATTTCAGACCTTCATTCAGAAGTATCCCAACAGCGCGCTTCTGCCACAGGCTCAGCAGCGGCTCAGGGAAGTGCAGGAAGTACTGGCGGAAGGCGAATACCGCATCGCGAGTTACTATTACGTGCGGCGTTCGGATCGCGCCTCGGCAGCCCGGCTGCTGGACCTGACGAACCGTTATCCGCTCTATAGCAAAGCGCCCGACGCCGACTGGATGTTGGCGCAGATCTACGAACGAAACGAACGAAAGGAATTCGCGAAGGTCTTTTATTCGCGCATCGTCAAAGACTATCCGCTTTCGCCGCTTGCAGCCGATGCAAAGGACAGGTTGACGAAACTCGGAGCACCGATCCCGCAGCCCGATCCCACGGCGTTGGCACGGATGCAGAAAGAACAAAATTTACCGCGCCAGCGGAGCAGCCTGATCAGCAAACCGCTGGGCGCGCTGAAAAACGGCCCCAACGTCTCGACAGCGGCGCGAGTGGGAGCGCCGAACCTGACGCCGGAGGGAGAAGGTGAAGGCGAGACTCTGACCCCCGGAACCATGACGGCGGGCGGTGGTGCCCCGGCTGGAGGCAGCCCGACAACTACGGCCATCGTCGAAACCGTGCCAGTGGGGGGAGGCACGGGAAGCACGTCGTCGACGTCAACTTCTGCGTCGGGCACCGATTCGTCTGCCTCCGTGCCAACTGGTGCGACCGGCAGCGCGGCTGTCGGAAACAACTCGGATTCTTCCTCCGCACCCCAGCCCCAGCCGCCACCTGACGCGAGCGGTCCGCCGACGAGCAGTGGCGCCTCGAATCCTCCCACAGCGGGCGCGCCTCCAGATGCATCCAGCGCACAGAATACGAGTTCCTCCAGTTCCTCGCAGGGATCCAGCAGCTCGGCCCCTCCGAACAACTCCGCGCCCAAAAAGAAGAAGGGCTTGAAGAAACTCATTCCTTGGTAAGACAGCGCCCCGAACGGGGTTCAAAGCCTAACTGTTCCAGTCGGACACAGAGCGCAGCTGTTCGTATTGACTGTCCCTGGGGGGGGTGCTACCAATAGAAATAGAATCAGGCGTGTGTGCCCGTGAGTGTGTCCGCGTTTTGAATGGCTGGGCCAAAGGGATGCGCTGTGCCCAAAATTCTGGTCGCTGACGACAACAGCAACATACAAAAGATGGTTACCTTGCTCCTGAAGGACCAGGGGATCGAGGTGACTGCCGTGGGTAACGGAGAGGCGGCGGTTCGCCGGATTCCGGATTTGCTTCCGGACGTCGTGCTCGCGGACGTTTTCATGCCGGTGCGCAACGGGTACGAAGTCTGCGAGTTTATCAAGAGAGAGCCGCAATTCTCACACATACCGGTAGTGCTGCTGATCGGCGCGTTCGATCCCCTCGACGAGACTGAAGCCAAACGCGTTGGCGCGGACGGAGTTCTGAAAAAGCCCTTCGTGCCGCCCGATCCTCTTCTCACGATGATCAGAGGGCTGCTCGAAAAAATCGCGCCGGAGAGCCTCGTTCCCGCTGCGATCCCTGTGGCAAGCGAGACGCTGCACGCGGAAGCAAGCTCCCCCGCGCGAATCGCTCCCGTGCCGGTTTCCATTGAGCCAGAACCAGAGGTGCAGGAGTTCCCTGCCATGGGACGCGAGGCCCTCGATACCATCGGCCCACAAGGATCCGGCGCAGCGGCCCCCCAGACGACCGAAGCTCCCGAGTCCGATGAATCCGTCGTGACATCGCAAAGGGACTCCGCGCTCGGAGAACCGGCCTTCTGGCATCCGCTGCCTCCTGAAGAGGAAGCCGCGGCCTCTGCAGCGGAAACTACGGAGCCAGTCTGGGGAGACAATAGGGACTCTGGGCTGCGTCGCGACGCGTTTGAGGCAGTCCAAAACATGGCGACTGAACAAGCAACTGAGCCGCCTCTGCAACTGGAGACGGAGAACACGGACGCCTTAGCCGAACCTTTGCACGTCGAGCCTGGGAAGGCTCCCGGCTTGGCAGAGAGCGCGGAGGAATGGCTCGAAGCCGAACTGGCCAATCCAACCCCGCATGCTGAACCTGAGCCTGATTCCGACTCGACTTGGAATATGGAACCGCCGGCGGACGCCACAGCTGTTCCCCCGCCAGCGAATCTTATCGAGTTTTCCTCCCCCGCGCCCACCCACGCCGAACCCGAAGCGCATGCTCCGTCCGCAGAATTTGAACCTCTTCCTCCAACGCCGGAGGAAAATCGGAACGAGCACGCCGAGCCGCCCGAACCTAAGCCCGAGGAGTTACCTCCCCTGGACGCGCTGCAGAAGGCGGTCGAGCAGCTCGGCCCGGCCAAGACCTTAGATTTGTCGAAAACAGCGAGCACGCAGATCCAAACCGCAGCGGCGGCAAAGCCCGCGGAACCCGAACTTGTGGAGGCCGTCGTGAGCCGGGTTATGGCGAAGCTGCAACCGCAAGTGATCGAGAGCATCACGCGGGAAGTACTCAGACCCATCGTCGAAGCTTTGGTACGCCGCGAAGTCGAAAAACCATAAGCGTTTCTTCCCCACCTTCTGCCGCGCCGGGGACAATTCAAGAGCGAGAAACATTAACCGCGTTTGCCCAGCCACCTGCGCGGATGTTTGACCGAGTGCGCCGCGGCCCGTATAGTAAGCAATTCCATTCACCGGGCCGGAACATGCCGAGAGAGATCCCCAAGGCGTACGAACCGCAGGAGTTGGAACAGCGCTGGGCCAAGGTGTGGGTCGAGCAAGAATTATTCCGCGCCGACGCGGACGCGCCGGGGCCTGTCTTCTCCATCGTCATCCCTCCGCCAAACGTCACCGGTTCGCTGCATATCGGCCACATGCTCGAACATACCGAGATCGACATCCTGACGCGGTGGCGCCGGATGACGGGCTACAACACCCTCTTCCTGCCTGGCACCGATCACGCGGCGATCTCGACGCAGCGCGTGGTCGTGCGGATGCTTCACGCAAAAGGCGTCGATTACCGGACGCTGGGACGCGAGAAGTTTCTTGAGGAAGTATGGAAATGGAAGGCGGAAGCCGGCGGGGCGATTACGCGCCAAATGATGCAGATCGGCGAGAGCTGCGACTGGTCGCGCGAGCGCTTCACGCTTTCCCCCGAGCTTTCGCGCGCGGTCACCGAAGTTTTCGTGCGGCTGTATGAAGACGGACTCATCTATCGAGGCCACTACATCGTCAATTGGTGCCCCCAGTGCCTGACCGCGCTGAGCGATCTCGAAGTGGTGCACCAGGAGCGGCAGGGCCATCTCTGGCACATTCGGTATCCGCTCACGGACGGCCGCGGGCATATCGTGGTGGCTACGACGCGGCCCGAAACCATGCTGGGCGATACCGCCGTCGCCGTGCATCCAGAAGACGAACGCTATCGCGCATGGATTGGCATGACCGTGCGGCTGCCCCTGATGAATCGCGAGATCCCAATCATCGCCGATTCAGCCGTGGACCGCGAGTTCGGGACGGGCGCCGTGAAGGTCACGCCCGCGCACGATCCAAACGATTTCGAGATGGGCCGGCGGCACAGTCTTCCCGAAGTCGACGTGATGACCGGCGACGCGAAGATGAGCGCGGCGGCGGGACCGTATGCCGGGATGGACCGCTACGCCGCGAGGAAGAAGGTAGTCGCGGACCTCGAAGCGCAAGGTCTGCTCGAGCGCGTCGAACCGCATTCGCACGCCGTGGGAACCTGCGATCGCTGCGGAACGGTCGTCGAGCCGCGCGCCTCGACGCAATGGTTCGTGAAGATGAAGCCATTAGCCGAGCCGGCGATTGCGGCCGTGGAGCGCGGCGACATCGAGATCGTGCCCGAACAGTGGCGCAAGGTTTATTTTGAGTGGATGCGCAACATTCGAGACTGGTGCATTTCGCGGCAGCTCTGGTGGGGCCACCGCATCCCGGCGTGGCACTGCGGCAAGTGCAAGGAAATTATTGTGGCGCGAACGGCGCCGGAGAAGTGTTCGCGCTGCGGCACGGCGCGGCCCGCGCAGGATCCGGACACGCTCGAAACATGGTTCAGCTCGGCGCTCTGGCCCTTTTCGACGATGGGCTGGCCGGTTGAAACGCAGGATTTCAAGACGTACTACCCGACGAGCCTTCTCATCACTGGCTATGACATCTTGTTCTTCTGGGTGGCGCGGATGATCATGATGGGCCTCCGATTTACAGGCAGCGTGCCCTTTCGCCGCGTGTCCTTGCATTCGCTCGTACGGACCGCCGAAGGCCACAAGATGTCAAAAACGAAGGGCACGGGGCTCGATCCGATCGGACTCAACCAGAAGTTCGGCACCGACGCGATGCGCTTCACGCTGGCGAGCATGGCTGCGCCGGGGACCGATATCATTCTCAGCGAGGACCGGATCCTGAGTTATCGCGCGTTCGCAAACAAAATCTGGAATGCCGCGCGCTTTCTTTTTCTGAACTTGGACAAATTTGAAGCGTCAACCGGAATTACCCTCGAAGCGCTCGCGGCTCCGGAGATTCGCGCGGGCGCCCCGTATGCGTCGGGGGGAGAATCGCCCCTGGCCGACCGCTGGATGTTTTCGCGGCTTGCTGCCGTGACCGGGCAGATCAACGATGCGCTCGAACATTTCCGGTTTCACGAAGCGGCGCACGCCGCGTATCACTTCTTCTGGGACGACTTCTGCGACTGGTACATCGAATGGCTCAAGCCGCTGTTGCAAAGCGAAGATCGCGCCCGGGCGGCCGCGGCATGGAAGAATCTCTTTGCCGTGTTTGAAGCCTCGCTGAAGCTCTTGCATCCCTTCATGCCCTTCATCACCGAGGAGCTGTGGCACAGGTTGCCGCAGCGCGAAGGGGTGAAGTCCATCGCGCTAGAGGTGTTCCCGGAACCAAACGAAGAGACGAGGGATGCCGCGGCCGAGGCGGAATTCGCGCTCCTCCAGGAAGTGATCGTGGCGGCGCGCAACATTCGCGCGGAGTTGAAAGTGGACGCGAAGAAAAAAGTGGCGGCGGATTTCTATTCGGCAGAAACTTACGCCAGAACCCTCGTCGAACCGCACCGCCAAGCAATTGCCCGCCTGGCCTCGCTTTCGGATTTGCGAATCAGCGAGCCCCCGGGAACCGGCCGGGCGCGCGAGCCTGCGGCGGACAGCGCGGTGCGTTCGACGGCGAGATTCGATTTGCGGATCGTTCTCCAGGACGCTCCGAGTGGCGAGGAATTACAGGCGGAGAAGGCCAAACTTCGCAAAGAGCTCAAGCGGCTGACGGCGGACATCGAAGCCAAAGAGAAACTTCTGGCGAATCCATCGTTCCGAGGACGGGCGCCGACGGACGTCATCGCCAAGTCGGAGCAGGCGCTTGCGGAGCGAAAGACCGAGCACGAAAAGCTTGGCGCGCGGCTCGCGCAGCTGGAAAGAGGCTCTTGAGGAGCCGCGGCGGCTGACAACATTTTATCGAGACGCCCTCGGCGTGCGAGGGGGCGCCGGATCGCACTTCGGACTGCACAATATGCCGCTTCGCCCATTGCCCGGTACAACTGATCGCAAGGTGGACGCTCTGCTCACTTTGCTCGCCGACAACGCCATGATCGTCATCAGCGGCGCGAAGATTGCGCGCGAGATCGGTGTGACGCGTTCGACGGTCTGGCGATGGATCGAGAAGCTGCGCGCCCTCGGCGTGAAAGTCAAAGGGCACCCCCGCACGGGCTACCAGATCGAACGCGTTCCGGACGTGCTGGCTCCCAAGCTCTTACAGCGGGGGCTCCGGCAATCGATTTTCGGCAGGCGCATTTACCACTTTTTCAAAATTGATTCAACGAACGCCGTCGCCCTGCGCCTCGGGCACGAGGGCGAACCGCACGGAACGGTGATCATCGCGGAAGAACAGACCGCGGGGCGAGGCCGGGCGCGGCGCATCTGGCACTCCGAGAAAACCAGCGGAATTTACCTCACCGTGCTGCTTCGGCCGCCGATGCCGCCGCAGCAGGCGCCGCTCATCACGATGGCGGCCGGGCTCGCCGCCCGCGATGCCGTCGCCGAGCACACCGGCCTGCTGCCGGATTTGCGCTGGCCGAACGATCTGCTGGTCGGAGGCAAGAAAGCGGGCGGCATCCTCACCGAAATGCACGCGGAACCCGACCGGGTGCATTTCGTGATCGTCGGTGTGGGAATCAACGTGAATCACACGCGGATGCCGGAAGAGTTGGCCGAAATCGCCACTTCGCTGCGAATTGAGACCGGGAAGACGTTTTCCCGGGTGGATCTGGTCACGCGGTTGCTGCGCCACCTCGAGAGCTACTACAATCGTTTTGTCGCTGAAGGCGCAGCGCCGATCCTCAGCCGATTTGCCGGCCTCTCGAGCTACGCGCAAGGCAAGCGCGTGAGAATCACGACCGCCCGCGAGACTTACGCGGGAACTACCGCGGGGCTCGATCCGAGCGGCTTGCTGCGCGTGACGCGCGATGATGGGCAAACGGTGACGGTCGTTTCGGGAGACGTCGCGGAGGAACGTTGATGCTCCTGGCGCTCGATGTCGGCAACACGAACACGGTGCTTGGAGTATTTCGCGAGGACAAACTGATCGCGAACTGGCGCCTCACCACCGCGCGGGACCAAACCGTGGACGAGTACGGAATTCACACGCGCCAACTTTTCACCTTGGCGCGCATCGACCCGCGCGAGATCAGCGACGTCATCATCAGCTCGGTGGTGCCCCCGCTCAACGAAACGCTGGAAGGGATGGCCGAGCGCTACTTCGGTGTGCGCGCAGTCTTCATTGAGCCGGGCATCGAGACCGGCATGCCCATCCGGTACGAAAATCCGCGCGAAGTCGGCGCGGATCGCATCGCCAACAGCGTAGCCGCGATTGCCAAGTACGGGACGCCGTGCATCGTGGTTGATTTCGGGACCACCATCAATTTCGATATCGTTTCCGCCAAGGGTGAATTTCTCGGCGGAGTACTCGCTCCGGGGATTGGGATTTCGTCGGAAGCGATGTTCTCTCACGCCGCCCGGTTGTGGCGCGTTGAAATCAAAGATCCCGGCCGAATCATCGGCACGAATACCGCCCAATCCATGCAGGCCGGTTTGTATTACGGTTTCATCGATCTGGTGGACGGCATTCTCGATCGCATCAAGAAGGTGCTCGGCGAAGGGACCCGGGTCATCGCCACCGGCGGACAGGCGCCGCTCATCACTCGAGCCTCGCGCCACACTCAAACGATTGATGAGTTCCTGACGCTCGAAGGGCTCCGCATCTTGTGGGAGCGCAATCACGCACACAGATCCGCCGGGGCGCACTCCGGAGCAGCGAGCCGGGCAGGAGCTTCCGGAAGCCCGCCCGGCCGCGCGGCGCGCTCCGCTGACAAGACGGCGCACTGATGCGGCCCCATGGAACCCTTCAACTACTTCAACTACTACACGGAGATTGAAGAATATTTCTGGCGAAAGCGCGGAGCGCACCTCCTCGTTTCGCCGCTGGACTGGGCGATTGTCGAAACGTGGCAGCAAGCGGGAATTCCGTTGTCGGCCGTGCTCAAGGGCATCGACCGGGCTTTCGAGAGTTATGCGCGCTCGCGACGCGGCGCCGGACGGCCGCTGAAGAGTCTGGCGTATTGCGCGAGCGCCGTGTTGGATGCGGCGGCGGAAGAAAAGGAAGCGGCGGCAGGCGCCGGGCCGCAGACCAGTCCCACGAAGCAAGAGGAAACATTTTCGCGGGACGACTTGCGTGGCTATTTTTCGCGCAATCGCGAACGATTGGAGCGGGCCGCGGAAAAATTGGCCCTGGGCCAGCCGGCCCTTGCGGAAAGGTTGAAACAGACTGCCGCGCGAATCGAAGAGTTGCTGCCGATTCTCGACGCTCCGGGCAACCTCGATCTCGAGGATCTGGAGCGAAGATTGACCGTGCTCGAAGAGAAGCTGACAGCTGCCCTGCTCGCCGCCGTGCCCGAGGAAACTCTGCTTGGCGTGCGGCGCGAACTCGACAGGCAACTTGCCGCCTACCGTGGCAAGATGACCGCCGAGCAACTTCGGCACCTCGAACAGAAATACATCGAGAAGCAGCTGCGGGAACATTACAACCTTCCGCGCTTGAGTTTGTTCTATCTGCCCGCGCCCGTTGAGTCGGGGCGTGCAGAGGCCAGCCGCGGCTGAAATCGGACGATTGCGTTCACCCATGAAGAAACCGCACTCCCGGCACGCGTCGCATACCGCAGCGCCGAAAATTGCGCCGTTTGACGTGCGGCTCGAAAAACTCATCTATGGCGGCGAAGCGCTGGCGCACCACGACGGCGCGACGGTCTTCGTCCCGCTGGGGCTGGCCGGCGAGCTCGTGCACGTAGAACCGGTTGAGCAGAAAAAGAAGTTTATTCGCGCGCAAATCGCGAAAGTGCTGGTGCCCTCTCGGAACCGGATCGAACCGCGCTGCCGGCATTTTGGAACGTGTGGCGGATGCCACTACCAAAATCTGGCTTATCCGGAACAAGTGCGCGCCAAGGCGGAGATCCTGCGCGAGACGCTCGGACGGATCGGGCGCGTGAAGTGGGATGGCCCGATTGCAACGCACGCGTTTGCGGAGTTTGCGTATCGCAATCGAGCGCAATGGAGAATTCGCCGCGTGAACGGCGCGCCGCGAATAGGGTATTTTCAAGCCGGCAGCATTGAGCTTTGCCCCGCTGAGGAATGCCCGATTCTTTCGCCGCGCTTGGAAGAAACCTTGCACGTGTTGACCGAGCTGTTGGCCCAGGGGCAATTGCCGGCAAGCATTGACGAGATCGAAGCGTTCGTGGACGGCGAAGACAACCGGCTGCTGCTCAACGTTTCGATTGCGAAACTGGAAGCGAAAGGTCGCCTGCCGGAAACACTTCGCGATTCCCTGCCCGAACTCGAATCCCTGCTCTTTCTTCAAGAACGCGGCGCGCGCATGGATTTGCACGGACCGGGCTACCTCCATTATCGCGTGGGCGAGCATGACTACCGCGTCGGGCACCTTTCCTTCTTTCAAACTCACCGGTCGGCGCTGGAAACAATCATTTCCAGCGTGGTCGGAGCCCGGAGAGGCCAGCTGGCTCTCGATTTCTTTGCGGGGGTGGGGCTGTTCAGCGTGCCGCTCGCTCGGCGCTTTGCGCGCGTCGTTGCGGTCGAATCAAGCCCGGCGGCGATGCGCGACCTCGAATTCAACCTCCAGCAAAGCGGCGGCGCATCGGCCGCGGCAAAGGAGGCGACGGCGGAAGAGTTTCTCCAGAAGTGGCACGAACGGCCGGAGTTCGTGGTTCTCGATCCGCCGCGCGCCGGAGTGCACGAGGCTGCGTTGCAGAGATTGCTGAAACTCGCGCCCCCGGAAATCGCCTACCTCTCGTGCGACCCGGCGACGCTGGCGCGCGATTTGGCGGCGTTGACGGGCAGCGACGCGGCCCCCGGGCAGTACCGCATCGGTGACGTACAACTATTTGACATTTTCCCGCAAACGTTTCATATGGAGGCTTTGGTGCGGCTCGAACGGCGCACATGAAGCTTCCCTCTCTCTGCATCGCGACCTCGCTTGCCGGGGGCATCCTCCTCGCCGATCTAGCGTTCTTGCAGGCCCACTTCGGTTCGCGCACGTGGATCCTGCTCGGTGCTGCGTGCCTCGCAGCCGGAGGCTTGCTTGCCCGGCTCGGAAAGCTATGGCCCACGTGGGCAGCGGCGATGGCGGCGTGGATGTTTCTTGGTGGAGCTGCTTCCACCCTAGAACGAACTGCGGTGCCTCCGGACCAGGTGACGTCGCTGATCCAACAGGCACGGATCGAGACCGGTCAGCCGCTGCGCTGGACGGGCCGATTGCGGCAAGACCCAGTGCGCTTGCCGTGGGGACTTCGCTACGACATAGACCTCGAGCAAGTGGAATCGGCCGGGAAATCTCTGCCGGTGTCAGGTGGTCTACAAATCCAATCCTTTCTTGAGCCGGACTCCGATCCACCGCTCAAAGTGCGCGCCGGGGATCGCGTCGAGGCGCTGGTCAAAGCCGGGCTGCCGCACAACTATGCGAATCCGGGCGGCTTCGACTATCGACGATACCTGGAGCGCCAAGAGATCGAGCTGACGGGATCGCTTCGAAGCGCTGAACTCTTGCAACTGCAGGGCCTGCCCGCGGGTGCGGGCGGACCGGCATTGCGCGTCTGGGATCGAATTGCGCGGGTTCGAGGACGCTTGCTGGATACCGTGGATGCGATGCTTGCGGGCTCTCCGGGCCGCGCGGCCGTGGCGCGCGCGATGCTGTTGGGCGATCGAAGTTTCGTAGACCACGAACGCGTCGAAGCGTTTCAGCAAACGGGCGTGTACCACGTCCTGGTGATTGCCGGCCTGCACGTTGCGGCGCTGGCCGCGTTCCTGTTCTGGATTGGCCGGCGGCTGCGGCTGCGTCAGGTCGCCACCGCGATGCTGACGATCACCGCACTCGGTGCATTCGTGTTGATTGTCGAGGACAGGCCGCCGATTCTCCGCGCGGCGCTGATGGCCTCGATTTACTTGTTTGCGCGGGTGTGGTTCCGGCGCGTATCGCTCATCAACACTGTTGCGCTTGCTGCGTTGGTCATTCTGGCGCTCCGGCCCTCGGAGATCAGCGACCCGAGCTTCTTGCTTTCCTTCCTCGCTGCAGCAACCATCGCCGCGCTAGCTGTGCCATGGATGCAACATTCGAGCGAGCCTTACCTTCGTGCGCTCGACCATCTCGATGATGCAAGCCGCGACGCCGGGCACGCGCCGAAGTCGGCGCAGTTCCGCCTCGACGTCCGAGCGGCTTCGCGATGGCTGTATTCGAAATGGCCGAGGCTTCAAATTCGCGCGAGTCAAATTGTCTCGCTTCCCTTTCGTGTGGCATTCCGGTTGTGGGAACTCGCCATCCTCACGATCGCAATTCAAATTGGCATGATGCCGATGATGGCGAACTACTTCCACCGAATCAGCATTGTTTCTCCGCTGGCCAATATCCCGGCCGTATTGCTGACCGCCCTCATCGTGCCCTACGGCCTGTTCACGCTTGGCGCCGCCGTCATCTGGCCGGGTCTTGGTCACGCACTGGGACGCCTACTCAGCGCGATGATTGGTGCGCTCGACGCGATTGTGGATTTTTTTGCACGGTGGCACGGAGCAAGCTACCGGCTTCCGAATCCGCCTGCCGCGGTCCTGGCGGCGTTCTTCGTGGCAGCAATCCTTCTGGCGTGGGCCGTGAGCGTGAGGCGCCGCGCGTGGATCGTTGTCGCGGCAGCGGCGGTGTTCGCGATCGAGGTTGTCGTGTGCATTTATCCGTTCGCGCCGCGCCTTACTCCGGGCGATTTCGAGCTGACTGTGCTCGACGTGGGGCAGGGTGATTCGCTTTTCGCCGCGTTTCCGGGCGGGCGAACGATGCTGATCGACGGCGGCGGGATCGTGGGATTTCACCGCGTTGGCGGAGTGCGCACCGGAATTGACATCGGCGAAGACGTCGTGTCGCCGTATCTCTGGTGGCGTGGGCTAAAAAGAATCGATGTGGTTGTATTGACGCATCCGCATGAAGACCACATCGGCGGGCTGTCGGCCGTGCTCAACAATTTCAGGGTTGGCGAACTCTGGATCGGGCGCGAAGAACAAGTTCCTGCGCTTCACTCGCTGCTCAAACTGGCCGCGGCGCGCGGGGTGCGCGTCGTGCATCAAGCGCAGGGAGCCGAGAGGGATTGGGGCGGCGCTACTTGCACTGTACTTTGGCCCGTGCGTGATTCTCCTCCCATCAGTGAGAACGACGATTCGATGGTGATGCGCGTAGATGATGGGCGGCTCGCCTGGCTGCTGACGGGTGATATTGAGCGGCCCGTCGAAAATGCGCTAGTGGCAGACGGCGAGCCGCTCGAAGCCGATTTCTTGAAAGTGCCGCATCACGGCAGCAAGACCTCTTCGACAGAGCCATTCCTCGCGGCGGTGCACCCGCGATACGCAGCGATCTCCGTCGGCGCAAACAATGTGTACGGCCATCCTTCGCCGGAGGTGACCGAGCGGCTCGCGGCAGACGGCATCGCGACCTATCGCACTGACCAGGATGGCGCGATCACATCGCTCAGCGACGGCCAAACGATTCGTGTGCAGACCTATTGCCATCCATCCCCATAGAAGCATCGTCGACGGCAAGCGACTTGCTGCATTTTGGTGCAGGCGCTAAGATCACCTTAATGGCCACGTTAGAGAGAGACGCTTTCCGGTTTCCCACCCAGCAGGAGATTGACGAGGAATCGAGGCGCATCCGAAGACTGCGTTTGGCCGTCGAGCTGGCCTTGAGCGTGATCGCCGCAGGTGAGCTGACGTTTCAGGACGCGCAAGACCTGGCAAGCGGTCTCCGGCGCGTCGCGCTGCAACTATTCCCGGACAAGGGAAACGTGTTCGACCTCATCTACGCTCCGCGGATTCGGCGATTGATCGGCGAAGTCTATCGCTTGCATTGATTCAGCCGCGCCAGCGCATCAGAATCCACAACAGAACCATCGCGAGCGCCATCCCGATGCCCGCCTTGTACTCTCGATTCCTGCGGTAAAGTGACCAGGAAAACGATTGTCCCACTTTTTGCGCGGAGCGCAGGCGCGGGAGGAACGCGGGCACGCGGGCGGCGTATTCTGCAAAGGCCGCGCCGTAGAGAGCGGCCAGAGATCGCTCCTCGCGACGCACGGTGAGCGTATAGAAGAATCCGAAATAGGTAAGCAGGATGACCGCCGCGATCCAGGATTGCGCCGCGACGGCGAAACCCATCGCGAGCAACATGCTGCCGACGTAAAGCGGGTTGCGCACGCGAGCATATGGCCCGGACACCGTGAGCTGCGAGTTTTTGCGGAGATGCCCAGCCGCGGCGCCCCTGACAAGCAATCCCAGCAAGGCAATCGCCGCGCCCACAGCGAGGGTTCGCAGAGTCGGCCGGGCCAGCCAAAAACAAAGCAGCGCGACCGGGTACCCCACCGGCACCCGCCATCGCACTGCGGAATCGGTCCAAGCGGCCATTCACACGCCCCAGGATTTTTCGACGGCTTCCATCACTTCCTCGACGGTGATCGCGAGCATCGCGGACGAGTGATCGCGACGGCGATCGTAACTGGGCTCCTCCCGGCCCGCGTGGCAAATCACAATTGCTTTGCGCGTGAAGGGACCGGTTTGCGCGGGATCGGTGGCGCCGTACAGGCCGACCACCGGCACGCCAAGTGCGGCAGCCAAGTGCAGGGGCCCGGTATCTGCGCCGAGCACGCATCGCGCACTTGCGAGCAGCGCCACCAACTCCAAAAGCGACGTCTCTAGTCGAACGGCCTGCGAAGGTGCGGAAGCGTCTCGAACGTCTCGGCCCAATTGCTGCTCGCCCGGCCCGGCCGCAATCACAGCGCGCCATCCATGCCGCTTTTCCAGTTCGCGGCAAACTGCAGCGTAGCGCGCGGCGGGCCACGTTTTCGATCCCCAACCCGCCGCCGGGGCGACAACCCAATACTCCCGGATTCCTTGTGAAGCAAGACGTTCCTTGATCTTGCAAGCCGCGTCGGCCGGCACGCGTAACGGAAATTGCGGTTCAGCCGGGCGCGCGACGCCCAAAGCCTCTACCAGAGACAGGTTCTTCTCGACTCGATGTGGGCCGCCGCCTTTGACGCGTTCAGTATAAAAAGAAGATGCGCCGGATTCCCAGGAAGATTGCCAATCGAATCCCACGCGGCGCCGTGCTCCGGAAAAATAGGTTAGAAGTGCGGACTTGTAGAGTCCCTGGAAATCTACCGCGACATCATAACGCGTCGCGCGCAACCGCCGAACACAAGCGACGACCCGGCCTATCGGGATCGGGTCGAACGGGATCACGGAATTCACCGCGGCGCATCCTTCCAGCAGCGAAGCCCACTTGCGCTGGACGACCCAATCAATTCGCGCCGATGGGAACGCTTCGCGAAGAGCGGCCACGCCGGGCAACGTGTGGAGGATGTCTCCCAGAGAGGAGAGCCGGACTACAAGTATTTTGTCCAGGGCGTCACTCACGATGTTCCATGCGAAAGCGCTCTATGAGTTCCGAGGCAAGGTTCGCGGGAATTTCCATGTACTGATCGGGCCGGAGGGCCTTGCGAAGATCTCCTGCTGCGCCGATCACAACAAGATCCACTGAAGCGAGTGCCGCGATCAATTGTGCGCGTGCCTCCGCACTGAGAAGTCCGGAGCCGGCGGAATCCGGAGCGACGACCGCAACAACGAGTGCGCCGCCCTTCCCCGCGGATCCCAACGATTCGATCGCCTCGAGGCTGATTAGATCGAAGCGGCCCGCAGCCAGAACGATGCGCCGGCCGGCGGCGCGGGCCTCGGCGGCGCGTTCGAGCAGCGCTTGGAGCTGCAATATTTTCTCGCGCGTATTCATGGGGACGCCACTCGCGCGCCGCGCTGTAGAATCCACTCCACTGCGCCGGTCAAATCCTCGGTGATTGCATCCGGCCGTCGCTTCCACTCGGCGCCGTGGTATTCGAGCTCTCCGCGCCCATAGCCCGTCTTCACGAGAATGCCGGATGCCTTCACCGCGTGGGCCATCGCGACATCTGCATAGCGGTCGCCAACGACAAAGGAAGCGGCGAGATCGAGTTCGTGCTCCCGCGCCGCTCGCTCCAACAAACCAGGCAGCGGCTTGCGGCACGTGCACCCATCCTCTTTGCGGTGCGGGCAATAATAAAACGCGTCGATCCGGGCGCCCCGAGCGCCCAGATCGGCGAGCAGGCGGCGATGGACTTCTCCCACCAATGCGTCGGGGAATATTCCCCGGGAGACGCCCGATTGATTCGTAATCACGATGACGAGGTAACCCGCCTGATTCAATCGTGCAATTGCGCCTGCGGCAAACGGAAAAATGGTGAGACGGCTGATGTGGTTCAGATAACCCATCTCCTCGCAAATAGTGCCATCCCGATCCAGAAACACTGCGCTGCGCCCGCCGCGAGAAGCTTGCGTCACGAAGTCACCCCCGCGCGGCGCCGGCGCTGTTCGATCAACCTTTGCGCGGCCGCAAACACGTGGTCCACTTCGATGCGCGTCATGCAGCGATGATCCACCGGGCATTCTCGCAGGAAACACGGGCTGCAGGACACGGGCTGCCGGATGATTTCCAAACGTGCGTCCGCGGGCCGTGTGGCTTCCGGATCCGTTGGGCCATAAAGTCCCACGATGGGAAGGCCAACCGCGCCTGCAACGTGCGTGAGGCCGGAATCGTTGCCGACGAAGAGATCGCACGCCGCGAGAAGCGCGGGGACTTCCGCCATTTTAGTTTTTCCCACAAGATCGATCACGGCCCCATTCGCCGCTTGAACAATCTCACGAGCCAAAGCCGCCTCCGCCGAAGCACCCAAAAGTATCACTTCTGCTCCGCATTCTGCTTGCAACCGTGAGGCAAGTTTGCCGTAGCGGTCCGGGAGCCAGCAACGCGCCGACCCAAACGCGGCGCCCGGCGCGATCGCGCAGCGCAAGACTCCTGCGCGCGCTCCGGACTCCGCGAGTTTCGCTTCGGCGGCTTCGCACGCCGCGGGCTCGATGCGCAGCGCAATTTCCACACGCTCCGGCAATTGCGCAAGCCAACCGGCGCGGCGCAGCAACTCTAGATAGTAAAACGATTCGTGCGAGGGAATCTCGCCGTTTGCGGGCACAGGCACGGCGCGCGTCAGCAGGAAGCCACGGGCGTCGCGCGCGTAGCCGATGCGCTCGCGAATGCGGGCGCGCCACGTAATCCAGGCGGCGTCGAATGCGTTCTGAAACAGCACCGCTGCTTCGAATCGCTCGCGACGCAGCTCCGCTGCGAGGCGTTCGCGGCCGAACACTCCGGCATGCCGCCCGGCCCGGTCGAAAACAATCAAGCGGCCCGCACGGGCCTGCCCGCGCAGGAGATCTGCGATTCCGGGAAGCGCGAGGGTAAACAGCTCGGCATCGGGCCAGCGGGCGCGGATCGCATCCAAGGCGGGGATGGACATCACGGCGTCGCCAACCCAATTGGGCGCGCGAACGAGGATCTTCATTGCGCCGCGCCTCCGCGCCGGCGTTCCGCGATGCGGCATACGGTTTGCCAGAAGCCTTCGGCGTCGCTCAGTTCCAGATCGATGCGGGCCGCATAAACAGGCAAGCCTTCGAACCGGATGTCGCGCAAATTGAAGACGTCCTTTTCCGTGCAGACGAGCGCATCGGCGCCGGCGGCTGCTGCGGCGCGATCGAGACTCGAAACGTCCCGCTCTGTGAACCGATGATGATCGCGGTAGGCCCGCGTGCCGGCGAGCGGCACACCCCAGCGCTCCAGGTCATCGAAAAAAGCGCCAGGATTGCCGATGCCCGCGAAGGCGAAGAAGCGCGCGCGGGACCATTCTTGCTGCGGCAAGATCACTTTGCGCTGCGGCGCGCGATAGAGGCCCTCCATCGCCGCGCGTCCGTAAAAAAGCGGCGCATCCGTGTAGTGCCTCACCACGGATTCCAACGCGGGGCTGCGGTCCGTGCGCGTTATCAAGATCACGTCGGCGCGGGCCAGCGCCGAACGCGGCTCGCGCATCGGCCCAGCGGGAATCAGACGCCCGTTGCCGAAAGGCGCAGTCGCGTCCAGGAGAACGATGTCGACGTCGCGGCGAATGCGCAGATGCTGGAATCCATCATCGAGGACGAACCAATTCACCCCGTGACGCGCGAGGACGCTGCCGTTCGCATAGCGGTCTGCGCCGACTCCCAGTTGCGCGCGGCCCGCGAATCGCTCGCGGAGGAGCGCAGCTTCGTCGCTGCGCGGCCGGCCGGCCCTGTCGGTCTGGCCTTCGCTGCGGTAGCCGCGCGTCAATACGCCGACGCGTCGGCCGGCAGCCGCGGCGCGAAGCGCGAGCCAAAGCACGGTTGGAGTCTTACCCGTCCCTCCGGTCGTGAGATTTCCGACGCTGACCACAATTTCATCCAGTTTCTTTCGTGAGAGCCAATTGCGGCGATAGGCGATTGCGCGGAGCCGAACATAAGCTCCATAGAATAAAGAAAGAGGCCAGAGCAGCCACGAAATAATGGCGGGCGGATTCACGATGCGCTCCGGGCAGCGGTGGTAAGTTCCTGGGGAGATTCCAGCATGGCGACCACGTGGGTGAGTACCTTGTCGGTCGCACCGCGATAGCGCTCCACCAAGTCGCGCGCGGAAGAGCCCATCTGGGTGCGGCGAGGCACATCGCCGATCAGGGTCGTCCACGCCGCAGCAAGTTGCACGGAGTCGCTGACTTGCAGGCCTGCGCCGGATTCCAAGAATCGAGCCGCGACATCCTTGAAATTATCCATCGATGGACCGAAGACCGGCGGGCGGCCCACAACGGCAGGCTCGAGAATATTGTGGCCACCGGCCGGAACGAGGGAGCCGCCGACGAAGACCGCGTCCGCCAAAGCATACAGTGAGGAAAGCTCGCCAACGCTGTCGAGCAGGAAAACGCTTCGGGGCGCGGCGAGCGCACTCACCGGGCCTCCGTCAAAGGACAATGCGTTGCGGCGTACGGCTTCGCGGCCAGAGTTCCTCACTTCCGCTGCGGCGGCGTCGAACTGATCCGGTTTTCGCGGCGCCAAGACCAGTAGTGCGGCCGGCCATCGCTTCTCGATTTCGTCGAACGCGGCGAGCACCGGCGAAACTTCGCCGGCCAGAACGCTGCCCGCCACTACCAGCGGACCTCTCTTGGATGAGCGCATCTCTCCGGCAAGCCAGCGCGCGATGTCGGTTTCGTGCGGAGGAGCGAGGTCGTATTTCAGATTGCCGCTGACCACGACGCGCTCCTTCGGCGCGCCCAAATGGAGCAATCGCGCGGCGTCGGCCTCGGACTGCATCAGGTAGATCGAGGCATCCGCGAGAACCGTTCTCTGAA
>DASPOJ010000236.1:0-10810 GCA_035626055.1 Candidatus Methylomirabilota bacterium
CTCTCGCGGTGACACAGAAGAGTGAAAGCGAATGAACGCGTCCGCGGAAAGCATTATTCGAACGTTATCTATAACTTTATACCTTTCCCGTAGACAAGACAGGAACATATCTCTATATTCGGCTTGCGAGGGCGAGATGGAGAGTAGCGATGGCTTAGTCGTTCGCGAAAGCGGCCGCTGGGTAAAGGACAAACTCTATTACCTAGAACATTATCTAAAGATTTTCTCCGTAGGAATGCACAATAAGTGGCTCGGCAAACTGTATTATGTCGATCTTTTTTCAGGGCCAGGCAGATGCTTCATACGTGAAACTCGAGAGGAAGTAGATGGATCACCCCTAATCGCATTGAAATACGATTTTGCAAATTATTTCTTTTTTGAGAACGATCCAGCCTGTTACGACGCGCTGGTTAAGAGAATCAAAACAAAAGCGCCTGACAAAATAAGAAGTATTTCCGTAATCCAAGGGAATTGCAACGATGAAATTACTCGGGTGAAACCACCAGCATCGCCCAGCCTCGGACTGGCGTTTATCGACCCAACCGGAATTTCGCAGCTATCGTTCGACACGATCCGCACACTCGTCAAACAGCGGAAGATGGATCTCATCATAAATTTCCCAGAAGGTATGGCAATCCGCATGAATCTGCACCAATACCGTGAGAGTGAAAATACAGCCCTGGACACCTTCATGGGCAGCGATCGCTGGAGAGAACAATACAAGCTGCAACCCACCTCTTTCGACCAAGTGTGCCGTTTGATTGCGCAGGAATACTTGGACAACCTGAGGCGACTAGGCTACGAGGTCGTAGATGGAAGCCAGGTACCAGTAAGAACGGAAGGAAACACCCTGCTTTACTACTTGTTATTTGCGAGCAAGAATCCAAAAGGCAACGAGTTCTGGAAAAAGATCGGAACAATTAGTTCTTCAGGGCAAAGGAAATTGTCTTTTGATTTTCCATAAGCGTTTCCAACACAGGAGCTAGCAATGTCTCTAGATTCTGCGATTGAGTGGACAGACGCGACCTGGAACCCGGTCCGGGGTTGCACCAAAATTAGCCCCGGCTGCAAGCATTGCTACGCTGAAACCTTCGCAGAACGTTTTCGCGGGGTGAAGAACCATCCCTACGAGCAGGGATTCGATCTGCGAGTAGTCCCGGAAAAACTGGCCGAACCTCTGCGCTGGCGCACTCCGAAAATGATTTTTGTGAATTCAATGAGCGACTTGTTCCACGAAGAAGTCCCTGAGAATTACATCGTGAAGGTCGCTGAAGTCATGGCTCTTGCGAAGTGGCATACCTATCAAGTTCTAACGAAGCGCGCCGAACGCCTGCGAAAACTTCTGAACTCGAGTCTGAGTTTCGCGGCCATGCAGCCGCATATCTGGTGGGGAGTGAGCGTCGAAGATCGCCAATACGGTCTCCCGCGTATCGAGGATTTGCAAAATGCCGATGCGAAAATGCGATTTCTTTCCATCGAGCCGTTGCTGGAAGATGTCGGGAAACTGAATTTGACTGGCATCCATTGGGTCATCGTCGGCGGAGAAAGTGGGCCAGGCGCCAGGCCCATGAAAAAGGAATGGGTAATTTCCGTCAGAGACCAGTGCCGCCGCGCCGAGGTGCCATTTTTCTTCAAACAATGGGGAGGAGTTCACAAGTCCGTGCGCGGCAGGAAGCTCGACGGACGAACATACGACGAATTCCCCCGGCGCGTTCCTTATTCGGTTCTTGCGCCCGAAGAATGCGCTTCACACGTGGCGAAGATCGAAGCTGAATTGAAGATTTGTGATTTGGTAGCGTGCCCCGCCTGAACGGCACGCGCGCACAGTTCGGATTTATTTCCCCGTTTCCTACCAATAAGAAGTGTTCGCGGCCTCTCTGTCTACGGGGACGTGCCAAGGTGCGGCCGTGTTCGTTCACCTGCATTGCCACAGCCATTATTCGTTTTTGCGGGCTGTGCCGTCGCCCGAGGAGATCGTCGCGGCAGCTGCGGAACAGAAAATGCCCGCGGTCGCGCTGACCGACACGGCCGGCCTCTACGCCGCCGTGCCGTTCTATCAGGCGGCGCGCGCGGCGGGCGTACGGCCGATTTTGGGCGCGGTGCTGGACGTCAGTGTGGAGGATCGCAAGTCGTTTGCCCGCCCGGAACGGCCTCCAGGGGCTAAAGCCCCTGAAGCTACAAGCAGCGATGTCGGAACTGAAGCTCCGACCCCCTACAAACCATGCTCGGGTGCGCAGATGGTTTTGCTGGCGGCGGACAACGCGGGCTACAGCAATCTTTGCGCGCTCGTGACGCAGCATCAATTGAGCGAAGCGCCGCTCGCGCCGGCCGATCTCGCCGCTGGCGCCGCGGGTTTGATCGCACTGGTATCGCCGGCCGCCTACGCAGGCAAAAATGTCGAGGTTTCCGACCATGCCTGCCGGCAGGCGGGTCTCGCCGCGCTCAAGGAGATTTTTGGCGACGCTCTCTATCTCGAAGTGCAGCATCTTTCTCCCAGCGACGGCCGAGCGCTGCGTCGCGCCGAGCAAATCGGCCGCACGATCGGCGCGCGTCTCGCGGCGACGAACAACGTTCACTTTCTGCGTCCCGAAGAGCATCTGCACCATCGCGTCCTGAACGCGATTCGCACGGGCGGCCTGCTCACGACGGTGGCGCATCCCGAAATCACGACGCCCGAAGCGTGGTTCAAATCCGCCACCGAAATGCAGCGCGTTTTCCCCGATCATCCCGAACTGCTGCGGGCGACGCTCGAAATCGCCGAGCGGTGCCAGGTGGAACTCGAGCTGGGCAAAACGATCCTGCCCGAATTCCCCGTGCCCGAGAATGAAACGCCGTTTTCCTACCTCTGGAAACTTTGCTTCGAGGGCGCACGGCGCATTTATCACCCGCTGCGGCCGGAAGTGCTGGCGCGCCTCACGCACGAACTCGAAGTGATCGAAGCGCTCGGCCTCGCGCCCTATTTTCTGCTCGTCTGGGACATTACCGAAGAGGCGCGGCGGCGCGGCATCCCGGCAGTGGCGCGCGGTTCGGCGGCCAGCTCGATGGTGACGTATTGCCTGGGCATATCGCGCATCTGCCCGCTGCGCTTGGGACTTTACTTCGAGCGCTTCCTCAATCGCGAGCGCGGCGACATCCCGGACATCGATCTGGATATTTGCGGCGCGCGGCGCGACGAGCTGCTCGAGTACGTTTACAAGCGCTGGGGCGAATCGCACGTCGCGATGATCGGCAGCTTCATCACCATGCACGCGCGCCTGGCGATTCGCGAAGTCGCCAAGGTTTTCGGCCTGCCGCCCGGCGAAGTGGACCGCTTCACGCGCCGCCTGCCCCACCGGCCCGTGCGCGAAATTCTCGCGGCGATTCGCACGCTCCCGCAATGCCGCTCGCTGCCAGCGGGCGAAGAGCCGTGGAAAACAATTCTCGAAGTCGCGCGGCGGCTCGACGATTTCCCGCGCCACCTCGGCATTCATCCCTGCGGCACGGTCATCGCCGCGCGGCCGCTCACGGAACTCGCGCCGGTCGAGCGCGCCACAAAAGGCATCGTGGTGACGCAATACGACATGAACGCCATCGAAGCGCTCGGCTTGATCAAGATGGACCTGCTCGGCCAACGCGGGCTCACCACGATGACGCTCGCGCTCGACGGAATCGCACGCTCGACCGGCGCGCGCCCCGATCCTGCCTGCCGGCGGGCCATGCCTACCGGCAGGCAGGCATGGTTCGACGCCATCCCCGAAAACGATCCCGCCACCTGCGAGATGATCTCGCACGGGCGCACGATGGGAATTTTCCAGATCGAATCGCCGGGGATGCGCGGCCTGCTGCGCACGCTCGGCGCGCGCACGCTCGAGGAAATCTCGCTCGCGCTGGCGCTGATCCGGCCGGGCGCCTCAGAGTACGGCTCGAAGGAATCGTTCCTCAAGCGGCTGCGCGGCGCCGAGCCGATTGAGTACGCGCATTCCGCGCTCGAACCGATCCTACGCGAATCTCTCGGCGTCTGCGTTTACCAGGAGCAGGTAATGCAAATCGCGCAGGCTGTCGGGCGAATGTCGCTCGCCGAAGCCGATCTCGTGCGGCGCAGCAGCAGGAAATTCTCCGGCCAGCGCGAGCGCGACCGCCTGCGCGCGAAATTTCTGAAGGCCGCCACGCAGATGGGACTCGCGGGAGAAAATCTCGAAGCGACCTGGCAAATGGTCGAGAAATTCGCGGGCTTCGGATTCTGCAAGGCCCACGCCGCCACGTACGCCGATCTTTCGTACCGCATCGCGTACCTCAAGGCGCATCACCCGGCGGAATTTCTCGCCGCGATGGCCAGCTCCGGCGCGGGCTTCTATCACGTTTCCGCGTACGTTGAAGAGGCCAAACGCTGGGGCATCCCGGTGCTGCCGCCTTCCGTGAATGATTCGCGCCTCGAATACACGACCGAGCCCGCGGACGCGGCCGGCGCGGCGCCATGCGCGGCAGCCGCGGCGCGCGCGATTCGCGTCGGGCTGATGCAAGTCAAGGGCCTGCGCACGGAGACCATCGAGCAAATCATCGCGTCGCGCGAGGAGCGCGGGCCATACCGCTCGCTCGAAGATTGCCTCACTCGCGTGCGATTCGAGCAGGACGAAGTCGAAGCGCTCATCAAGTGCGGCGCGTTCGATTGCCTCCGCGACGCCGCGCATCCGGAATGGACGCGCCCCGCGCTGCTCTGGCAATGGAGCCTGCTGCGGGCGCGCATGCATTCTTCCGCCGCTCGCGGGGCGCCCGGCACAGAGGAAGCCGCGCTCTTCCCCATCGCCGCGCCGCCGGAACCCGCGCTGTTGCAAACCGAAGCGCCGCCGCTCGCCGATTATTCGCGCGAGCAACGGCTGGCCTGCGAACAGGAAATTCTCGAAATCTGCGTGAGCGGCCATCCGCTGGACCGCGTCGCGCGAAACGGCGAAACGTGGAGCACGGACCTGCCCGCGTTGCGCGCCGGCGAGTCGCGCGGGCGGCGGGTCACGCTGCTCGGCTGGCTCGTGACGTTTCGTCCGGTCGGCACGAAGACCGGCCGCAACATGATGTTTCTCACGCTCGAAGACCAGCGCGGCCTGTTCGAGGCGATTCTCTTCCCCGACGACTACGAGCGTTATGCGGCCGTCGTCTTCGAGACGCGGTTGTTGCGCGTCACCGGGCGTATCGAAAACGACGAACAGATCCGCTGCGAGCGCGTCGAGCGAGCGATCCCATGAAACCGCCACAGCCAACGCAAACCGAAACGCCCGCCGAGCGTCCGGAACTTTCCGGTGAAGCGTGGCTCGGGCGCAATGTGAGCGAGAAACGGCGGCTCTGGGAGCGGCTGAATCCGCGCCACCGGTGCACGTTGCGAATGCTGGGCCGCGCGATGGCGCTGCGACAATCGCAAGGGCGACTGCCGGAAGCTGTGCGCGCAGCTCTGGCGGACGCGCTCGACCAGATCGAGCGGATTGCGGCGCGGATCGAGCGTCTGCTGGCGGCTTGGGTGGCGAGCCGGACACGGCCTCGCGGCTGAAGGTTGCCCGCCGCGCGGCGGCTTTGCCATACTCGTCACATGAAGGCCCGCGCCGTGTGCCTCGCTTCGCTGTTGCTCATTGCCGCCGCAGTGCGCGCGGATGAAATCCGCCTCAAGGACGGGACGAAAATCACGGGCACGATCGTCGGCTACGAAAACGATTCGTTCAAAGTTGAAACGAGCTATGGATTCGCGCTCGTCCGCAAAGACAAAATCGCCGAAATTATTCCGTCCGCGCCAAAGCCGGAGCCGAAACCAAGCCAGCCCACGCCTCCCGCCTCAGCCGGCAACGGCCCGAGCGGGAACCAGCCGCCGAGCACAGCTGCCGCGCCTGCGCCAGCGAAGCAGCCGCCACGTGCGCCGGCAGCAGCACCAAGCGCACTGCCGGCAACCGCTGCCGCCCCGGCACCGGCACCGCCGGCCGCGGCGGCGACGCCGAAGGTTGAGCCGCACGGCGCTACGGCGCCCGCGCCGCAGCAGACTGCCGCGGATGCGACGCCCGCTCCACCGCCGATCCGCGAAGAGGTGGTGCAAAACCTTTACATCAATCACACGGACGGATTCCAGCTCTACAAGCCGCCGAGCTGGGACCTCTTGCCTGACGAGCGGCGCGCGTTGCCAAACGCGGTCGCCGCGCTGGGAACGTCGGACGGCACGACGCTGCTCGTCGTGGGCCGGGAAAAGCTTCACGGCACGCTCGAATCGCAGGCCGCGGCGACGGACGCGCAGCTCCGCGACGTCTACGAAAACTACCGGCAACTTTCCTCGGTGCACACGGTCGTTGCAGGATTGCCCGCCATCGAGCGAAAGTTCCGCGGCACGGTTGCTGAGCACGATTGGTCCGTGACAGTGCTGAGTGTGGCGCGCGGCGCGGATGTCTACACATTTCTCGGCATGACCTACGCGGACTCGGACCTGATTCAGATCCAGGAAAACGTCATCGCACGCACGATGTCCAGCCTGCAGTTCGCCACTCCCTGACCTAACCTGTTTGCGATTCGCTCACTTCGGCGCGCACGCCGGCGCATGATGCGCTAGAGTAGATTGCCACGAACCGCGCGAGGAGCGCCGAGGGAACGAATGAAGCACAGCGCCATTCTTCTGATTAGTTGTCCCGACCGTCCAGGGATCAACGCCGGGATCGCGGAGTTTATCTTCCGCAACAACGGCAACATCCTGCACGCCGACGAGCACCAGGAGCCCGAGGAAAAACTGTTCCTGATGCGCGTGGAGTGGGATCTCGAACACTTTCGCATCGCGCCGGCTGATTTTGAAAAGAAATTTGCTCCGGTGGCGAAGCGCTTTCGGATGAAATGGCGCCTCGCGCTCTCGGATGTGCGGCCGCGCGTCGCGATTCTGGTTTCCGGGCACGACCATTGCCTGGTGGACCTGCTCTACCGCCATCGCACCGGCGAGCTGGCCTGCGACATCCCCTGCATCATCGGCAATCATCCCGAGCCGCGGCGCGACGCCGAATTTCACGGCATCGCGTTCCACTACTTGCCCGTCACGCCGCAGACCAAGGCCGAGGTGGAGCGGCAGCAGCTTGCGTTGCTGCGCGAGCAGCGTGTGGACCTGGTGGTGCTCGCGCGGTACATGCAAATTCTCTCGCCGCGTTTCGTGCGGCAATACGCGCAACGCATCATCAACATCCACCATTCGTTTTTGCCTGCGTTCGTAGGGGCTAGGCCGCACCTGCAAGCGTACCAGCGCGGAGTGAAGCTGATCGGAGCGACCGCCCACTACGTCACACAGACGCTGGACGACGGGCCAATCATCGAGCAGGACGTCGTGCGCATCTCGCACCGCGACGCGCTCGAGGATTTGGTGCAAAAGGGACGCGACCTCGAAAAAGTAGTGCTCTCGCGCGCGGTGCGCTGGCACATCGAAAGCCGCATTTTGGTGTACGGGAAGAAGACCGTCATTTTCGATTAGCGTTTGCCGGCTGGCGAAGCGAGCGTGCGCCCGTCCGGGCCGGTGGCGACAGAAGCGGCCCACGCCGTGTGGCCCTGCTCGACTACAAGTTCGGGTTTCTGCGCACCGACCGAGATACACGCCGCCAACACAAAGGCGATGAGGAAAACACGACGGAGTTTCATTCGCAGGTCGGCCTCGGGCGCGAATCGAAATTTCCTCAAGGCGATGTGCTGGCGATGCGGTTGTCAAACTTTGGACGGATGTGCGACAGGAATGGGCGCGGCAAAACCAGGAGAGAATTCCAGGCACGAGGGATGTGGCAAGCGGTCGGAACCACGCGATCCTTCGACTGCGAGAGAGCTCGTCCGCCGCGCGGACGGGAATGAAAAGAGCCGCCTCTTCGCTCAGGATGACCAAATTCTAGCCGCATCGGCTAGAATTTGGTCACTTCGGAAAAGCGGAAGCCGCGGATTTTCATCGCGGGGACGACCATCTCGAAGGATTCTTCGCCGGCGGAACGCACGGCGGGGCCGAGGGCTTCGACGCTCGAGAGCATTTCGAGAACGCCCTGATTGAAACGGAAATTCCGCAGGCCGCCGACCACGCGTCCGCCTTCGACCAGAAACGTGCCGTCGCGCGTCATGCCGGTGAGAACTTTTTCGTAAGGGTCCACTTCGCGGATGTACCAGAGCCGTGTGACAAGGACGCCGCGATCCGTCGTCGCCACCATTTCGTCCACGGAAGTCTTGCCGCCCTCGAAGACGAGATTGAAAGGGGCCTCGCCATATTCGTTCGGGAGGGAGAAGCCGTGGCCGGTGGGTCGCGTTTTCATTTTCTTCGCAGTGGCGCGGGAATAGACGAGATTGCGCGGCACGCCGCGATCCACGAGCAAGACCTTCTGGCGCGGGAAGCCTTCGCCATCGAACGGCGGCCCGCTTTGCAGCGGATGGTAAACGTCGTCGGTGAGCGTGATGTCCTCGCCCAAAACTTTTTTCCCCATGCGACCGTTGAAGCAGGAGCGCTTATCCAGAATGGCGGTGCCAGCGAAATCGTAAAAAAGAAAACCGACGAGATCGAGTACGGCCGCGGGCTCGAGGATGACGGTCCAGGGACCGGGAGCGGCTTCGCGCGGATTGCGCGTGGCCGCGGCCGTGCGGCTGGCGCGCTCGGCGAGCGCCATTGGGTCCACATCGGAGATATCGGGCGCGTTGGCCTTGGCCCAGCCGGAAGAATCGGACTCGAGCATGGTGATGGAAAATTCAGCGCGCGTCTGGCGATGCGCGGCGACGAGGCCGCGCGAATTCGCGAGGAGCGATGCGGTGGCGCCGGTGGTGAAGATGCCAGCGGCGGTCTGCTTGCGGGCGGCGGCGAGCTTCGCGACTTCGACGACGGCGCGCGCGCGCGCATCGGGACTGGCGCCGGCGGTTGCGGCGAAATACCGCGAAACCTTCGCGTACTTCTGCTTGCCAAGCATGGGCAGCATGTCGGGATTTTTCGGCTGGCTCTTCGCGAGCGCCGCGGAGGCGGCGACGGCGCGGTGAAGCGATTCGTCGTCGGTCTTATTGGTGGTGGAGCGCGCCATGCGGCCATCGAAGACCGTGCAGATGGAGACGGAGAGCGACTGCTCGGCGACGTTCTGGTGAATCGTGTTGTTGGCGAAGCGCGTGAGGGCGTCCACCGTGGCGGAGATGTCCACTTCGGTTTCGTCGGCGTCGGAGAAGCGCAGAATTTTTTCGGCGATTCGGCGCAGTTCGGAATCGGACGGCAGATGCGCCGCAGCAACGGCCGGGCCGCGCTTCGTGCGTGCGGAATTGCGCGCGGGACTCATGATTTGGCGAAGGCGGCGCCGATTTTGATGTTGCGGAAGCGCGCAGGCGATGCGCCGTGACCCGTGCCCATCGTCTGCATGGGTTGGCCCTTGCCGCAATTGGGCGTGCCCCAGAGCGTCCAGTGATCGCGGGAACAAATGGCGTCGCAACTGTTCCAGAATTCAGTGGTGATGCCGCTGTAACTGGGGTTTTTCAGCATGCGCGTTTTCTTGCCGCCCTTGATCTCCCAGCCGATTTCCGTGGAGAACTGAAAATGGTAGCGGCGATCGTCGATGGACCAGGAACGATTGGTCTCCATGAGAATGGCGTCGTCGGTATCGGCAATGAGATCGTCGTAGCGCCACGTGCCAGGGAGGAGGCTGATATTCGTCATGCGAATGATGGGCAGGCGATTCCAACTCTCGGTGCGCATCGTCCCGCCGGAACGCGAAAGGCCGATGGCGGGCGCGGTCTCGCGACTCGAGAGATAGCCGGTGAAGAGGCCGTCCTTGATTATGTCCGTGCACTGCGCGGGAACACCTTCGTCGTCGTAACCGAAAGTGCCGAGGCCGGGCCCGTGTTCGAGGCGCGCGTCGGCGACGACGTTGACGATGTTCGATGCGTAACGGAGCGCGCGCAGTTTGTCGAGTGTAAGGAAACTCAGGCCCGCGAAATTAGCTTCCATGCCGAGCACGCGGTCAAGCTCGATGGGATGGCCGATGGATTCGTGAACCTGCAAGCCGAGCTGCGAGCTTTCGAGAATGATCGTCTTCGTGCCTTCGGGCGATTGCGGCGCGCTGTGCAGGGCCACCGCCTGGTCGGCGATGCGCGGGGCGTTGCCGACGAGATCGAGCGACTCGACGAGTTCGTAGCCCGCAAGCTGATGTTGTCCGCCGAAGCTATTGGGATATGAGCGCTTCTGAATTTCGCTGCCTTGAAAACTCGTGGCGACGATGCCCGCTCCAGACTGCATTTTGATCTGGTGAATTTTGGAGCCGAGCGTCGAGGCGAACGCCTGCTCGATGCGGCGAAACGCCATCGAGGCCTCGGCGATGGTCACGCCCTTGACGCGCGACATCGCGCGATCCGCGGCCAGCAGGAGTTCGAGCTGGCGTTCGATCGGGATGCGGAACGGATCCTTGACGTAGGGATTCTGCCAGGTGTCCACGAAGGCCTGCTCGGGGACCATGACGACGTCCGCGAGTTTGGCGAGCGCGGAGGCTTTGGCGATGGCGACGGCTTCTGCGGCGCAGGCCTGAACGCCTTCGCGGGTGAGGCGATCGGTCGCGGCGAAGCCCCAGGAGCCGCGCACGAGAACGCGAATTCCGATGCCGAGCGATTCCGATTCGGCGAGCGTGCCGACCTGGCTGTTCTTCGTGGAGAGATCGCGCAGGCGAATGTCCATGACGCGCGCGTCGGCGTAGGAGGCGCCGCGGAGCTTGGCGGTTTCGATGGCGGAAGTGGCGAGGTCGAGCAAAGAAGCATTTTCCGGGATGCGCGGGCGAAGCGTCAAGCAAAGTTGCGCGGTGGCGCAAAGATTCTTCGAGATGATTTATGATGGGACGGGGGC
>DASPOJ010000237.1:0-6257 GCA_035626055.1 Candidatus Methylomirabilota bacterium
GGGCGATCCGCATCACCCGGCCCGCAAGGAAGGGAAAATCACTCCTGACCCGCTTGAGATGCCCTATGGCTACGGAGTCCTGCTCACGTGGTACCGCATTTGGGGCGCCGCGCCGTCCAAGCCGCCTCTACACGATCACCCGCTCCTCGCGCTCCAGCGTACCGGAAAACAACTCAGACGCCGGAAGCAAACGCGCAAGTCATCTACGCGTTCCAGCGCCGCTCCGCGAGGCGCAACAATCTAGCCCGCCGCCTGCCTACCCTGCCTGCCGGCAGGCCCAGGGCGGCCGCCCCGGGCATCTGAGACAAACTCATGTGAACCGGGGGGCGACACAGACCGAGTCACTCCGTTGCCCCAACGCAGTTTTCCAAATTGTCAGCGGGTCGGATAGAATGGCGCGTTTGCCAGTACTGCGCCAAGGAAGCTGTGCGGCCGGCCCTGGCTCGTCTAGGGCGGGTGATTCGCGATGCGCGAAATTCTTTTTCACAACACGCTGACGAGCAAGACGGAGCCGTTCGTGCCGTTGCACGCAGGCGAAGCGCGTATCTACACCTGCGGGCCGACGGTCTACAACTTCGCGCACATCGGAAATTACCGCACGTTCGTTTTCCAGGATGTCCTGCGGCGATTCCTGCGCTCGCAAGGCTATCGCGTGAATCAGGTGATGAACCTCACGGACGTGGACGACCGCATCATCGAGCGCGCGGCCGCGGCGCACGTCAGTATCCGCGAATTCACCGATCCCTACATTCAGGCGTTTCTCCAGGACCGCGAGATCCTGCACCTGGAAAAGCCCGAGCGTCTCCCGCGCGCGACCGGCCACATCAATGAAATGGTGCGGCTGATCGAGACGCTCACGGCCAAGGGCTACACCTACGAGAAGGATGGCTCGATTTATTTTCGCATCGCAAAATTTCCGCGCTACGGCCAGCTCTCGAAAATCGATCTCAGTGGCATCCAAGCCGGCGCGCGCGTGGACGTGGACCGCTACGACAAAGCCGACGCGCGCGACTTCGCCCTCTGGAAAGCGCCCAAACCGGGCGAGGAATTCTGGACGACGCCGATCGGCAAAGGGCGCCCCGGCTGGCACATCGAGTGTTCGGCGATGGCCATGCTTTATCTCGGCGAAACGATTGACATTCACTCGGGCGGCATTGACCTCGCCTTTCCTCATCACGAAAACGAAATTGCACAATCGGAAGCGGCGACCGGGAAAACGTTCGCGCGTTACTGGCTGCACGCAGAGCATCTTCTGGTGGACAGCGAGAAAATGTCCAAATCGCTCGGCAATTTTTCGACGCTGCGCGACTTGCTGAAGGAAGGCTATAAACCTTCTTCACTGCGATTCCTGCTGGCCTCCGTGCCCTATGGCACCCAGTTGAATTTCACGCTGGAGGGCTTGCAGCAGGCGGCGAGCTCGGTCGAGCGGTTGCGGACGTTTGCGGACCGGTTGGCCCGCGCGGAGTTCCCCGCCGGGACGAATCCCGCAATCGCGCAAGCGGCGGCGAACGCAATGGAAAAATTCGAGGCGGCGCTGGCAAACGATCTCAATACCGCGCAGGCGCTCGCGGCGGTGTTCGATTTGCTGCGCGAAGCGAATATTGCGATGGATCGCGGTGAATTCCGGCAGAACGAGCGCGCGGCCGTCGGCGATGCATTCAAGAAGGTCGACGCGATTTTCGCCGTGCTCACAAACGACGATGCCGAACTCATGCGCACACTAGGACTCGGCAGGCCGGAGGGGCCAGCCGACGCCGAGATCGAGGCGCTCGTCGCCAAACGCCAGGAGGCGAGGAAACGCCGCGATTTCAAGGAGGCGGACCGGATTCGCAAGGAGCTCTCGGACCGTGGTATCATCCTTGAAGATACAAGCGACGGCGGCATTCGCTGGAAACGCAAGTGAAAACGCCCGTGTCCAATCCGTTTGCAAGGCACTGCCTTCCGGCAGCCGAGCGCCCCAGCCTTTTCGGCGTCGACTAATCCAACCATCTTCCCGGATGTTCGCGCAGCCATTTCTGCGCATTGCAATCGGCCTGTGTTCCGGTTGCACGAGGCCCGCGGCCAGCCTACCGGCAGGCAGCGGGCGGTCCGGCAAGGTGCAACGAGCCGGTTCAATTCGATTTCTCTTGGGGGGTGAACATGGCGAAGGCGAAAGCGAAACCAAAGGCAACAGCGAAAGAGGGAACAAAACTCGCGCGGCTGGTGACTGCTTTGCCGGGGCCGAAGGCCAAGGAGATTCTCGCGCGCGATGCGCGTTCGATTTCACCTTCCTACACGCGCAGCTACCCGCTCGTCGCGCAGCGCGGCTATGGCGCGCTGATCGAAGACGTGGATGGCAACACGTTCGTGGATTTCGCCGCCGGAATCGCCGTTTGCGCAACGGGCCACTGTCATCCTCAAGTCGTCGCGGCGATCCAGAAACAAGCGGCGGAGCTGATTCATTTGTCGGGCACGGATTTCTACTATCCGAGCCTGGTGGAGTTGGCGGAAAAATTGTCCGAGATCGCGCCGGGGAAATGGCCGAAGCGCGTCCACTACGGCAACTCGGGGACCGAAGCCGTCGAGGCCGCCATGAAGCTGGCGCGCTACGCTACGGACCGCGAAAAATTCATCGCGTTCTATGGCAGTTTTCACGGGCGCACGATGGGCGCGCTTTCGCTCACGGCGTCGAAGGCGGTGCAGCGCAAGGGATTCGGTTCGCTGCTGTCCGGTGTTTTTCACGCGCCGTATCCGGATCCGTATCGCTGCGCGCACGGGAGAGACACGGAAGCGTACTGTGAGGAGTGCGCCTCCTACATCGAGCGCGAACTGTTCAAACGGGTCGTGGACCCGAAAGATGTGGCCGCCATTGTGATCGAGCCGATTCAGGGAGAAGGCGGTTATTTGCCCGCGCCCATCGAGTTTCTGGTGAAGCTGCAGAAACTCTGCCGGCAGCACGGGATTCTTCTCATTAGCGACGAAGTGCAATGCGGCATGGGTCGCACGGGAAAGTGGTGGGCCGGCGATCACGCCGGGCTTGAGCCGGACATTCTCTGCGTTGCGAAGGGAATCGCTTCCGGGATGCCGCTTTCGGCGACGATTGCGCGCGCGGACTTGATGGACTGGCCGCCCGGCGCGCACGCTTCGACCTTCGGTGGAAATCCCGTCTCGATCGCGGCGGCGCTGGCGACGATTCGCCTTCTCGAAACGCAGTACATCGAAAACGCGAAGCGCATGGGCGAATACATTCTCGAGCGGCTGGCGGACTGGCCGAAGAAGCACGCAGCTGTCGGGCAGGTTCGCGGACGCGGACTGATGATCGGCGTGGAGATCGTCGCGAATCAACAGACGAAGGAACGCGCGCACGATCTGCGCGATGACATCGTCGAGCGAGCATTCCGCAAAGGGTTGCTCCTCCTCGGCGCGGGAGAGAATGCGGTCCGGCTATCACCGCCGCTCTTGATCGACCGGCCGCTTGCCGACTTCGCGGTGGACACTCTGGCGGCGTGCATCACGGAAGCGGAGCGCTAGGAGCAGGCCTCCCGGAGTCCCGGCCCGCGGCGACTGGTGGGACGAACGCCGCGATCGGCTAGCGGGGGGATACGGAAATGCAACGGTTGGATCGGAGCCAGTGAGCGCGCATGGCGATTTTTTCTCACGTCATGTTTCTGCTGGTGAATTGGGCGGCGCGGCGCGGCCTTGCGCCGGAGTTGCCTTCTTCCGGCCTCGCTGCGAAACAACAAGCCATGCAAAAGGGAATTCGCGGGGAGACCTACGCCTACTGGTACTTGCGGCGGCATGGCTACGTGTTTGTTGCGCGAAATTACACGGTTCCGGGCCTGAAAGGCGAGATTGATCTGATCGGTTACGACGGGCCGGTCCTCGCATTTGTCGAAGTGAAAACGCGCAGTACGGAGGCGACGATGCCCGCCATGGCGGGCAAGCCCGAGGACGCCGTCACGCATGACAAACGCCGCGTGCTCTCGCGAATGGCTCGCCGCTTCTTGGTGGAGAGGCGCATCCCCGAGGCGCCGTGCCGGTTCGACGTCCTGGCCATTGAAGCGGCGCCGGGCCGGCGGCCCACAGTTCGCCTCCACAAGGACGCCTTCGCCGGCGGTTAACCCGAAGACAATTTCCTTCGAGAATAGACGCGACGCGTCGCGTCGCGTGTACTAAGATGAGGTTCTTCATTGAGGGAGCCCCGTAAGAGGCCCTTCTCGACCAAAGCGGGGCGGTTCTCAAGTGCATGTGGGAGGGTCTGCTTGGGCCAGGCGAGCCCGACTGTGGGAGGAAGAGTTGCCCGATCTTCGAAAGGATCCGATTACAGGCCGTTGGGTGATCATTTCCACGGACCGCGCCAAGCGGCCCAACGATTTCGTTCGGCAGAGGGTCGAAATCAAGAACAAGGGAATCTGTCCTTTCTGCCCTGGGAACGAAGAAAAGACGCCCGCTGAAATCCTGCAGTACGGCCGGGAGGGCGGCGCTGCGAACACACCCGGTTGGCGCGTGCGCGTCGTGGCGAACAAGTTTCCGGCGCTTGGCATCGAGGGGGAACTTGACCGCGAAGGCGACGGCCTGTACGACCGGATGAACGGAATCGGCGCGCACGAGATCGTCATCGAGACGACGGAACACGCGCGCACCCTCGCGACGCTGTCGGAACGCGCGGTCGAGGACGTGCTTTGGGCCTTTCGCGACCGCATGCTCGACCTCAAGAACGACAAGCGCTTCCGCTACATTCTCATTTTCAAGAATCACGGAGAGGCCGCCGGAGCGTCGCTCGAGCACCCCCACTCGCAATTGATCGCGCTGCCCATCGTGCCGAAGCGCGTGCGCGAAGAGGTGGACGCTTCCAAGCACTACTACCAGGAAAAAGAGCGCTGCATCTTCTGCGACATCATCCGGCAGGAGCGGGAATCAGGCGCGCGCGTGATCAACGAAAACGACGCGTTCATTTCACTGGCGCCGTACGCCCCGCGCTTTCCGTTTGAGACCTGGATCCTGCCGAAAGTGCACGGTTCGGCGTTCGAGAACAATCAAACGAAGGTTTACAGCAGCCTGGCCCGGATGTTGAAAGACACTCTTGCCCGGCTGGAAGCCGTGCTCGACAAGCCGCCGTACAATTTCATGATTCACACTTCGCCTGTCGGCGAAGAAACGAACGAGCACTACCACTGGCATATCGAAATCATTCCGATTCTCACCAAAGTCGCCGGATTCGAGTGGGGCTCGGGGTTTTACATCTGCCCGACGCCGCCGGAAGAATCCGCACGCTTCCTGCGAGAAGCTGTTCTCGAGACGATCGCGACGCCGGCCTCCTGACAGACGGAACGCGTTTCGCTATACTGCAATTTGCGAGGCGCGGTACCCAAGTGGTTTAAGGGAGAGGTCTGCAAAACCTCCATGCGTGGGTTCAAATCCCACCCGCGCCTCCAACTGAAAAAGGGTCCTTCGCTCGCCCAGGTTCGGTGCGCGGACTCCGGTTGAGTCCACCGGACTCCAGAATCCGGAGATTTCGCCTAGCCGCTCAAATGCTGCCAATGTGGGCTCAAGTTCCACTTTCTTAACCGATTCGTCACCTAGAGGTTGCCGCGAACAACCGGCGGCCGCAACCTTACATCTAATCGTGGGTTAGATTTCTAGTGACCCAATCTTGCACCGGGAGCGTGTAACTTGAAACTCATCGTCCGAGCGTTTTCAATCTTCTTCCTATTCCTGTTGGCGCTGGCAGCGGCCCCGCGCGCCCAGGCGCAGAGCTTCAGCGTGTCTTTCGGGGCCGGTACCGCGACGGACAAGGCTTGCGTGCAATCAGATTGCCTAGGTCAAACGGATATCCAGACCGGCAATCTCGACAACGCCCCAAAGATGACCGGGGCGTTCGGCAAGATCGGCGCGGATTTCCTGTTCAACGATCATCTCGGATTCGGGTTCCAAACGGACTGGAAGTTTTCGCAGGGTGACTACTTTGGCTTTGGCTATCGCCCGGAGTTTTTTGATTTGAACGCGATTTATCATCCGATCCCAGACAAGTTGACGAGAGGGCACTTCGTTCCCGAGATTCAAGGTGGGATCGGAGCAGCCAGGGTGAACAGCTATGTGACCGGGTCCAGTGTGCTCACTGGCACCCAGAGCGAGCTCTTCGCGACGTCCTCGCACTTCCTGGTGCACGGCGGCGTCGGCGTCAAGCTGTACTTCAAGGGCGGGATTTTCCTCAAGCCGCAGGTGGACGTGCTTTACGTGGCCAACTTCTCCCAATTCGGAAGCGACGTCGTGCCGGA
>DASPOJ010000238.1:0-6856 GCA_035626055.1 Candidatus Methylomirabilota bacterium
CGAAGATGGCCGCATGGCGCAGCTCTCGAAGAAGGAATCGGCGCGGCTCGAGCGCGAGCTGAAGCACTTGCTGCAGAATTTGGAAGGCGTTGAGAGTATGGCGACGCTGCCGGATGCGATGTTCGTGATCGATTCGCATGCCGAAGCGATCGCGGTGCGCGAGGCGCGGCGGATGGGCGTGCCGGTCGTGGCCATTGTGGACACCAATTGCGATCCCGAGCAGGTGGACTGGGTAATCCCGGGCAACGACGACGCCCTGCGCGCGATTCGGCTCTTCACGTCGAAGATCGCCGACGCGGTGGTCGAAGGCCGCCAGGCGTTCGAGCAAACGCAAATCGCGGAGCAGAAGGTTGCGGAAGGCGCCCCTGCGGATGGCGAAAACGCCGAATACGTGGATACGAGCGCTTACGAATCCTACGAGAAGCAGGAGGGCGATTTCGTTGAGGCGGCGCAAGCGGATTTCGTCGAGCCGGCCGCCGAGCCGACTGCCGAAGCGCAGCCCGTGCCCGATGAAGGCGAGGAAAAGGTCTAGACCGGCCGCACCGCGGGCCCGCCGAGGCAGTGAGGCCCGCAATCGCTTGCGATGCAAACAATCGAATGCAAAGGAAACATGGGAACGATGACCACAAATCCGGAGGGTGTCAATGTCCCCGCAAACCTGGTGAAAACGCTGCGGGAACGCACGCAGGCGGGGTTTGCGGATTGCCGAGCCGCGTTGATCGAAGCGAAACTCGACATCGAAACCGCCATCAGCATTCTGCGAAAAAAGGGACAAGCGGCCGCAGCAAAGAAGGCGCAGCGTGTGGCGAGCGAAGGTTTGGTGGGCCACTACATTCACGCGGGCGGCAAGATCGGCGTGATCGTGGAAGTGAACTGCGAGTCCGATTTTGTCGCGCGCACGGAGGATTTCCAGAAGCTGTGCCACGACGTGGCCATGCACATTGCCGCGCTCGATCCGCGCTTCGTGCGGCGCGAAGAGGTCACGCCGGAATTGCTCGAACGCGAACGCGAGATCTACGCCGCCCAGGCGCGCGCCACCGGGAAGCCCGAGAAAATCGTCGAAGGCATCATCAAAGGCAAAATGGAAAAATTTTTCGGCGAGGCGTGCCTTTACGAGCAGCATTTCATCAAAGACGAGTCCGTGACGGTCGGCGAGCTGATCGCCCAGATGATCGCGAAAATCGGCGAAAACATCTCGGTGCGACGCTTCGTGCGATTCAAAGTCGGCGAGGTTCCGGGCGCGGAGAAAGCGGCCGGTGACGACGCGCCGCCGCGGCCCGAGCCGCCCAGCGAGCCGGTTCCTGCTTGAAGGTCAGGCGCGGCAACAGTGGAGTTTTGACGCCCGGCTTGGCCGGTTTCACAGCAAACGCACAGTGCCGGGGAATTTTTGCTAGAATGCCCGCCAGGTCGCGCGCGCATGTCTAATTCCGATCCGACAACGTTGCGAACGAAACCTCCCGCCCTGGCTTACGAGCGCATCGTCCTAAAACTTTCCGGAGAATCCCTTCAGGGGCCGCAAGGCTTTGGCATTCATGCCGAGACCGTGGCCGGCATTGCGCGTGAACTAAAAGAGGTCAGCGATCTCGGCCTGCAGATTGCCATCATCGTCGGCGGCGGAAACTTCTTCCGCGGGACCCGGCAAAAGGCGCTTTCGATCGACCGCGCCACCGGGGACTACATGGGCATGCTTGCGACCGTCATCAACGGTCTGGCGCTGCAGGACGCGCTGGAAAAAGAGGGCGTCATCACCCGGCTGCAAAGTGCGATTGAAATGCACCATGTCGCCGAGCCGTTCATCCGCAGGCGCGCGGTGCGCCATTTGGAAAAAGGCCGCATCGTCATCTTCGCCGCCGGCACGGGCAATCCTTTCTTTTCGACCGATACCGCCGCGGCGCTGCGCGCAGTTGAAATCAAGGCCCAAGTTCTGATGAAGGCGACGCGCGTTGACGGGATCTACGACGCCGATCCCGAAAAAGTCAAGGGCGCGAAAATGTTTGAGCGTATCAACTACCTCGATGTGATCAAGAAAGAGCTCTCGGTGATGGACACCACGGCCATCTCGCTCTGCATGGATAACCAGATGCCCATCCTGATCTTCAATTTGAACGTGCCCGGAAACATCAAGCGTGTCGTGCTGGGCGAGCGAGTGGGTTCGATTATCCGGGGCGACTGAGAGGGCCAAGATGAACCCGATTGTCAGCAGCAAGGACGCCATCGTGCAAGGCAGAACGCGCATGGAAAAAGCCGTCGAGGACTTTCGCAAGGAGATGGCCGTACTTCGCACCGGACGCGCTCACGTCTCGTTGCTCGACCACGTTCGCGTCGATTACCACGGCACGCCGATGCCCATCAACCAGCTCGGAACGATGGCGGTGCCGGAGCCGACGATGATCGTGATTTCACCGTGGGATCCGGGCGCCGCGGGGCTGATCGATAAAGCCATCCGCACGTCCGACCTGGGCCTGAATCCTTCCAGTGATGGCAAGCTCGTGCGCGTCCCGATTCCCCCGCTGACAGAAGAGCGGCGAAAGGACCTGGTCAAGCAATTGCACAAAGTGCGCGAGAATCATCTCACCGCCGTGCGGAATATTCGGCGCGACGTCAAGGAAGCCGTCGAGAAACTGGAAAAGGAAAAGAAAATCAGCGAGGACGAGCGCAAGCGCACCGTCGATGAACTTGAGAAGCTGACCCACCAGGAAACCAAGAAGATCGAAGAGCTCTCCGCCGGCAAAGAGAAGGAAATCCTCGAAGTGAAGTAGGAGAATTCTTCCCGCGCCTTGTCTCGCCCCGGTTTTCGCCGTTGTAGGGGCTGAGCTTGCCCGCCGGCAAGCTTTTTTTCTTCGGCCGCTCCGCCCGATCGATGATCCTGTAAGTTTCGTGGCCGCGGCCCGAAGCTCGACATCCGCTCTGACTTTCTTCTTTCCCCGGCTGCCTTGTCCGCCGCGCGCGTTACGGATACACTTCCAAGTTTGCATGCCGCGCTTATTTTGTCGTTGACGGAAGGCTCATGAAGATTCACGAGTTCCAAGCGAAGGAGGTTCTCCGGCGATTTGGCGTGCCCACGCCGCGCGGCGAGATGGTGACTTCGGCCGAGGCGGCGCGTGCCGCCGCAGAACGGCTGGGAACGAAAATAGTCGTTGTCAAAGCCCAAATCCACGCGGGCGGGCGCGGCAAAGGGGGCGGCGTCAAGCTGGCGAAGTCGCCAGCGGAGGCCGCGGAGATCGCTGGGCGGATCTTGGGGATGACACTCGTCACGCCGCAAACGGGGCCGGGCGGACGCGTCGTGAAGCGGCTCTTAATCGAGGAAGGCCTCGATATCAAGCGCGAATTGTATTTGAGCATCCTCGTGGACCGCGCGGTCGCCGCGCCGGCGATCATGGCGAGCGCCGCGGGCGGAATCGAAATCGAAGAAGTTGCGCGCGAAAATCCCGATGCGATTTTGCGCGAGACAATTCATCTGGCGACAGGCCTGCAAGCCTACCAGACGCGGAAAATCGCTTTCGGCTTGGGGCTTACCGGCGATGCGATCGCCGCCGCGGGAGCGTTTCTGCAAGCGCTCTACCGCGCGTTCGTCGAGACCGACGCATCGCTGGCAGAAATCAATCCTCTCGTCCTGACCGGTGAAGGGAAGCTGGTCGCGCTCGATGCCAAGATGACCTTCGACGACAACGCGCTTTACCGTCACAAGGACATCGCGGAATTCCGCGACCTCAATGAAGAGGAGCCGCTCGAAGTCGAGGCGTCGAAGTTTAAGCTGAATTACATCAAGCTGGACGGCAGAGTCGGGTGCATGGTGAACGGCGCGGGCCTTGCGATGTCGACGATGGACATCATTAAGCTCGCGGGCGGCGCGGCGGCGAATTTCCTGGACGTGGGTGGCGGCGCCTCGGCGGAGCAGGTGAAAAATGCGTTCCACATTTTGATGAGCGACGCGAGCGTGCGGGGCGTTTTCATCAATATATTTGGCGGCATCTTGCGCTGCGACGTGCTCGCGACCGGAGTCGTCGCCGCGGCGCGCGAGCTGCATGTGAAAGTTCCAGTGGTGGTGCGCATGGAAGGCACCAACGTCGAACAGGGGCAGCAGATTCTTCGCGAATCGGGTTTGAATTTCACCATCGCGCGCGACATGAAGGACGGCGCCGAAAAGGTTGTCGCCCTGGCCGGAGGTGGGCGATGAGCGTCCTTGTCAACGAGAAGACGCGCGTCCTCGTGCAGGGCATCACCGGCCGCGAAGGGACTTTCCACGCGCAGCAAATGATCGAATACGGCACGAAGATCGTCGGCGGCATCACGCCCGGGAAAGGCGGCTTGGCGCATCTGGGAGTGCCGGTATTCAACACGGTCGCGGAAGCGGTTCGCGCGACCAGCGCGAATGCGTCCGTGATTTTTGTTCCGCCGCCGTTCGCCGCGGACGCGATTCTCGAAGCCGCAGACGCGGGCTTGCCGCTTGCCGTCTGCATCACCGAAGGCGTGCCGACTCTCGACATGGTGCGCGTCGCCGCGGCGCTCAAGGATTCGCAGATGCGTCTCATCGGCCCAAACTGTCCGGGCATCATCTCGCCAGGCCAGTGCAAGATCGGCATCATGCCCGGCCGCATCCACAGACAGGGAAACATCGGCGTCGTCAGCCGCAGCGGCACGCTCACTTACGAAGCCGTGGACCAGCTCACCAAGCTTGGCATCGGCCAGTCCACTTGCATCGGAATCGGCGGCGACCCGATCATCGGTACGTCGTTCCTTGATTCGATTAAACTTTTCAACGACGATCCCCATACGCATGCGATGATTCTCATCGGTGAAATCGGCGGCAACGCCGAACAGCAAGCGGCCGAGTTCGTTCGCGCGAACGTGAAGAAGCCGGTTATCGGATTCATCGCCGGGCAAACCGCGCCGCCAGGCCGTCGTATGGGCCACGCCGGGGCCATCATCAGCGGCGGCTCGGGCACTGCTAAAGAAAAATACGAAGCGATGCGAGCTGCGGGAATTCATTGCGTCGAAAGCCCCGCCGATATCGGGAGCACGCTCGCCGCCGCCCTAGGCCAGTGAGCGATGCGTCAACGGGAGAGATACATGTCAGCCGAACGTACACTTGCAATCATCAAGCCGGACGCCATGAATCGCGGTCTGGCAGGACCAATTCTTGCGCGCGTGGATAAAGCCGGTTTCCGCATCGCCGCGATCAAGTCGTTGCGGCTCACGCGTGATGAAGCCGAGGGATTGTACGCCGTGCATCGTGGGAAGGGATTTTTCGCGGAACTCACCGAATTCATGAGCTCGGGAAAAATCATCGTCATCGTGCTCGAAGCGGAAAACGCCATCATGCGCTGGCGCGAAACCATGGGCGCCACCGACCCCTCCAAGGCCGCGCCCGGTACGATTCGCAAGGAATTCGGCGCCAGCATCCAGAACAATTGCACGCATGGTTCCGACGCGCCAGAAACCGCCGCGTTCGAGATTGCCTATTTCTTCCCGGGCCACGAACTCCTGTAAACGCCAGAGCGATGCTCTTTCTGGCTCCGGCACCATCGACACGCCTTCCCTGATCGGTCTCGATTGCACCGAAGCGGCGGGTCTCCGGTAGAATGAGCGCCTATGGAGCCGGCGCGCGAACTCGGGAAACTGCTCTTGCTCTTCGGCGTGATCCTGGCGATTGCGGGCGCGCTGCTGATGCTGGGCGGAAAACTGCCGTTGCGACTGGGCCGCTTGCCGGGAGACATCGCCTATCGCGGCAAGAATGGCTCGTTCTATTTTCCGATTGTCACGTGCCTGCTCTTGAGCGTCGGACTCACGCTGCTGTTCTGGTTCGTGAATTGGTTGCGCCGTTAGCGACGGACGAAACGATGAAATCAGACGGAACGACGCAATTTCAACTCAACTTGGCGCCTGCACAAAAAGTGTGGTCCGTCAGCGAGCTCACGGGCCGGATTCGCGATCTCCTCGCCGGCGAATTCACCGACATTTGGGTGGAAGGCGAAGTCTCCAACTGCCACGTTTCGCAGCCGGGGCACATCTACTTCACCCTGAAGGACGCAAAGACGCAAATTCGCTGCGTGGCCTTCCGCAATCAGGTCAACCGCTTGAAATTCCGCCCCGATGATGGACTGAAGGTGACCGTGCGCGGTTCGATCAGCGTGTATGAGCCGCGCGGTGAATACCAGATTTACGTCGAGCACATCGAACCGGTCGGCCTCGGCGCGCTGCAACTCGCGTTCGAGCAATTGAAGAAGCGTCTCGAGGCCGAGGGCCTTTTCGACGCGGCGCGCAAGAAGCCGCTGCCCGCGCTGCCGCGGCGCGTGGGCATCATCACGTCGCCGCGCGGAGCAGCCGTGCGCGACATCATTCGCATTCTGCGCCGGCGCTTCCCGAATCTGAATCTGCTCGTCTATCCCGTGCGCGTGCAGGGCGAGGGCGCGTCGGGAGAAATCGCTGCGGCGCTCCAATACTTTCACCGCAAGCGCGCGGCGGACGTGGTTCTCCTGGCGCGCGGCGGCGGCTCGCTCGAGGATCTTTGGGCGTTCAACGAGGAAATCGTCGCACGCGCGATTGCCGAGTGCGCGATTCCGGTCATCTCGGGCGTGGGCCACGAAACAGATTTCACGATTTCCGATTTCGTCGCGGACGTGCGCGCTTCGACACCGTCGGCGGCCGCGGAACTCGTCGTCCTCTCGCGGCAGGAGTTTGACCGGCACTTGCGCGAGCTGCGCGGCAATTTGGCAGACAAGATGCGGCTACTGCTGCACGAGCAGCGTCACCGGCTGCAGGAATTGGTGACGCACGCAGGTTTTCGCCGCCTCGAAGAAATCCTGCGGCAGAATCGTCAGCGCGCCGATGAGTTGCTGATGCGCCTTGGCGACGC
>DASPOJ010000239.1:0-10857 GCA_035626055.1 Candidatus Methylomirabilota bacterium
CGGCTGGCGTGGCAGTCGAAGCGCAGGAGGAAATCGCCGAAGCGGAGATGCAACGCGTCGAATCGCAGCTCGTGGGTATGCCCCACGAGGTGAGCGTGGTGCGCGGAATTGGCATTTGGCCGGCACTCGAGCAGGCAATCGCCGATACCCATGCACAGCTTTTGGTCCTCGGCACGCATGGCCGGACAGGCGCGCAGAAACTACTGCTGGGGTCGGTGGCGGAAGAAATCTTCCGGCGCTCGCCAGTTCCGGTTCTGACCATCGGCCCGTGGGCCCGCAAGGGCGTTCGCAACGCCGCCCACTTCCACCGAGTGCTTTTTGCCACCGATTTCACCCCAGCGTCTTTGGCTGGCGCACCCTATGCCATTTCTCTCGCGCAGGAGAATGAGGCTCGCCTCATTCTCTTGCATGTGGTCCATGAACGCGACCATGATCCGGAAAATCGGCGGAACGTGACCTCGGTGGCCAACCTCATGTACGAACTCCATGAAATTGTTCCCAAGGATGCGGAGCTTTGGTGCCGCCCGGAGGCGGTCGTCGAGTACGGGGAGCCCGCCGCGCGAATTCTGGAAGCAGCAAAACAACGCGATGCTGACCTCATTGTGCTGGGCGTGCGTGAGGCCGCTGAGCACTTGGGCGCGGCGACACACCTGGAGCGGGCCGTGGCGCATAAGGTCGTGGCTCACGCCAAGTGCCCCGTTTTGACGGTTCGAGGGTGATCGAAACAGGAGGAACTTGGAAATGGTTGAGTCCCGGTCGGATCTCGATGATGGCAATGGCGTGGCCCTAATCAACGACGTCAAGAGGTTGCACGATCCGTCGCACGACCTATTGCGATCTGAGCCCCGACCCCTTCACTCTGCGTTCCACCCGCGCAGCGTGGCCGTCGTCGGGGCCACCGAGCGCGAAAACAGCGTAGGCCGTACGGTCCTCACGAATGTTTGTGTTCCGTCGCTCGAAGGCAAGGTGTATCCGGTCAACTCGCAACGCCCTGAGGTTCTCGGACTTCGCGCCTATCCGTCCATCAGCAAGATTCCGGAGGCAGTCGACCTAGCCATCATCGTGACGCCGGCACCAACGGTTCCCGGCATCATCGGAGAGTGTGTTGCCTTAGGCGTGAAAGCCGCAGTGGTCATTTCGGCCGGTTTCCGCGAGCGCGGGGCCGAAGGGCAAGCGCTCGAGCATCAGATCCAAGAACAGTTGCATGGCAGCAAGCTGCGTGTGATCGGCCCGAACTGTTTGGGCGTGATGAACCCGCTGGTGGGGCTGAATGCGACTTTCGCGCAGACGATCGCACTGCCCGGAAACGTCGCATTTCTCAGTCAGAGCGGCGCGTTGCTCACCGCAATTCTGGGCTGGAGCATCCAAGAGCAAGTGGGTTTCAGCGGCTTCGTATCGACCGGTTCGATGGTGGATGTCGGCTGGGGCGATTTGATTGACTACTTTGGAGACGACCCGAACACGAAGAGCATTCTCATCTACATGGAGTCGATTGGGGATGCTCGATCGTTTCTTTCTGCGGCGCGCGAGGTCGCGCTCACAAAGCCGGTCATCGTTCTAAAGGCAGGGCGCTCGGAAGCTGCTTCCAAAGCGGCCGCTTCCCATACGGGCGCTCTCACCGGCAGCGATGATGTCCTTGATGCGGCGTTTCGAAGAGCGGGCGTGCTGCGGGTCAATGCGATATCGGATCTGTTCTACATGGCCGAGGTGCTCAGCAAGCAGCCGCGTCCACGAGGGCCGAAGCTCACGATCCTGACGAACGCGGGCGGTCCTGCCGTGCTCGCCACCGATACGCTCATCGCGAATGGCGGTGAACTGGCATCGCTCTCCCCGGACTCTCTCGAGGCGTTGAACCAACTGCTCCCCCCACACTGGAGCCATGGCAACCCGATTGACGTCCTCGGCGATGCCGACGCGGACCGGTACGAACGCGCGGCGCAGATTGCCTTCGCGGATCCGAACAGCGACGGACTTCTGGCCATCGTCACACCGCAGGGGATGACGGATCAAATGGAAATCGCCAGGCGAATGAGAGCACTGGGACACGCCCACGGAAAACCATTTTTGGCGAGTTGGATGGGCGGCCCGGTAGCCTTGCCAGGCGAAAACATTCTCAACGCGGCAGGCATTCCGACGTTTGCGTATCCCGATACTGCTGCTCGCGCATTCGATTTCATGTGGCGCTACACCTATAACCTTCGCGGCCTTTACGAAACGCCCGTGCTTGCCGATGACCCGCAGGACGCGAATGAGGCTCGTCAAAAGGCACAGGCCCTTCTCGCGGGCGCACGCGGTCGCGGCCGGACCTTGCTGACGGAATATGAATCGAAACTGCTGCTTACAGCCTACGGCATTCCTACCGTTGAAACGAGAATCGCGCGAAGCGAGGATGAAGCCGCCGAGGTGGCGGGGAAAGTCGGCTTTCCCGTTGTCTTGAAACTGCATTCCGAGACCATCACTCACAAGACCGACGTTGGGGGCGTAAAGTTGAATCTGACGGGAGCGCAGGCTGTCCGAGAGGCGTATCGCTCGATTGAGAAGACCGTCGCGGAGCGCGCGGGCGCGGGGAATTTTCTGGGAGTGACGGTCCAACGGATGGCCAAAGTCGCGGGCTATGAATTGATCGTCGGCAGCACCACGGATCCGCAATTTGGGCCCGTCCTGGTTTTTGGGTCCGGAGGAGAGTTGGTCGAAGTATACCGGGATAGCGCGCTGGCGCTTCCGCCGCTCAATACCACGCTGGCGCAGCGATTGATGGAGCAGACGCGGATCTTCAAGGCGCTGCATGGTGTCCGTGGGAAGAAACCGGTGGACCTGGTAGCTCTGGAAGGGCTTCTGGTGCGGTTCAGCCGGCTCATCATCGAAAACCCGGCGATCAAAGAAGCAGATATCAATCCGATCGTCGCGGCGCCGGAACAGATCATCGCGCTGGACGCGCGTTTCGTTCTGCATCCGGATAGCGTCGCCGACGCCGATCTCCCGAAGCCTGCAATCCGGCCCTATCCGGTGAGGTACATCTCCGGGTGGAAGATGAAGGATGGAACTGACGTAACGATTCGTCCGATGCGGCCCGAAGACGAACCGCTGATGGTCAAGTTCCACGGAGCGCTCTCGGAACGAAGCGTTTACATGCGCTACTTCCATGCCGCCAAGCTCGGGCAGCGCGTCGCGCACGAACGCTTGACTCGAATGTGTTTTCTCGATTACGACCGCGCGATCGCGCTGCTTGCCGATCGGACGGTTCCGGAATCGGGTGAACACGAGATCCTGGCGGTGGGCCGCATGACCAAGCTCCACGGAACGAATACTGCTGAGATCGCCCTCCTCGTGCGCGATCAATATCAGCGGCGCGGGCTTGGGTCCGAGCTCTTGAGCCGGTTGATCCAGATTGCTCGCGACGAGCGTCTGGAATCCCTGCATGCGGATATGCTTCAGGAAAACATCGAAATGCAGGCGCTGGTCCGCAATCTCGGATTCACCGTGGAGCAGACCGCGGATCCGGCCATTCTGTTTGCTACCCTCGACCTCAAGGACGTGTCGCGTCCGGCAATCAAGTCGACGTGATCGTCGGCAGACCCCGGTTTGATGGCCTGGGCGCTGGCTTCTACGCGCATCTCCTGAACTCTGTCCGCGCTTGAATTGGCGAGGGACTCCCAGAAATGCGGCGAGACCCTGCGATTTCTCGTATTCTGCGGCCTGACGTGACCTTGCTCTGACACGGATCGGGACGAACTGCTTCCACCACCGTTCGAACTCGGAGGAGTTCTCAGTGCGCAGTAGTCAATTGCTGAGGTGATTTTCCGGAAGAGGCATCCGGCCGGAGAAACTTCAGGACAACGCCCTGGTTCTCATCGTATGCGAGGAAGAACATATGCGAGCAGCGCTCGCAGAGCCAGTAGTGTTTCACGCCCTGCGTTTCGGGTGAGGACTGCGTGACCTGACCCTTCGCACGTGAGGCCGCCGGGTCAGGTCGAAAACGGAAGAACTTGCCTCCGCCGAGCCAATGGAATGCCGTCGGGCAACCTGGGTTGGCGCACTTGGGATGCTGGCCATCGAAGAGAGGTTCTCCCTCGCCTCCGTTTGCGCCGGAAACAGACACTTCGATCAGGTTGTCGCGATGCGTCCGCCGCTCCTCCTCCAGCTTCTCGATTGTGACCCTCAGCCAATTCCCAAAGACCACTTCAATTTCGTTTTGGTCACCGCAGCGATAGAGCGAATCCAGTGTCTGTCCCTCGGCGTTGAGCGGGATATACCGGCACGGGATTTCCCCTGCGCGACACTCACTCGGCACCAATTGCATCAAAACACATGCGTCGCAGGAATCCGGATGGTCTTTGGAGTCGTAGTTCATGCAGGTGGGTGAATCCTCGAATACGAATCGTGCTCTCCAAGGTTCGCGTGGCGAACGGCCGTAGCCTCGTTTGTTTAAGAATTCGAGCTCGAATTTCAGGACATCCAGGAGGTCCCGCTCATCCTTTAGCATGGCCGGCTCCTTTGCAGTTGTAGTATCTGTTTTCCCGGATAGGACTACTGTGACCAGTGTCACGAACGAAAGTGATTCTTGTCACCCGAGGCACGCGGAAACAGGCCAAATCTTCAGGCACAAACGAAAGGCCAGAGAGGAGAGAACAGCTCAGATTTGAGAGCCATTCTGCCGGTGGCCTGGCGAAACTACTCACCGGCCGGAGCGACGCGCGCCAGCAGGCTCTCAAGACTTCCGGGCGTTCTCACGAAGGACGTAGGAGCTGAGCACCTTCATGTAGTTTCCGCGGTCGAACGCGGCAGGGTTCGGAGAGGATCGCCGGCTCATGCTGCCATACATCTGGCCGAGAGATTCGTACTCATGTTCGTCCAACCACCGGGCGAGATCTTCCAGCACCCTCGCGACATGAGCGATGCCATCCTGCAGCAGCGCCGACGTCATCATCGCGACGCGGCTTCCAGCCATCATGCACTTGATGACGTCCTCCGCAGTGTGCACGCCGCCGGTGACCGCGAGGTCCGCCCGGACCTGTCCGGAGAGGATGGCCACCCAGTGCAAACGCAGCAGAAGCTCGTGTGATTGGCTGAGCGCCAGTCGCGGCACGACCTCACATTCCGCGATATCGAAATCCGGCTGATAAAAGCGGTTGAACAGGACCAAACCGTCGGCCCCCGCCGTGTCCATTTGCCTGGCGAAGTTTGCGGGCGCGGTCAGGAACGACGAAATCTTGACCGCGACTGGAATGAACAACGATTTCTTGACCTCGCGGACCAGATCGCCGTAGCTGCTTTCCACTTGCGCGGCGGTACGTCCCGGATCGGTGACGATGGAATAGAGATTCAATTCGAGGGCGTCCGCCCCAGCCTGCTGGACTTCGCGCGCGAATCGGATCCAGCCGGCCCGCGATGTGCCGTTGAGGCTTGCGATGACGGGAACAGAAATCGCCTTCTTTGCCTTGTGAATCAGCTCCAGGTAGCCCTGCGGGCCGAGGTTGTAGCCGCTCAAATCGGGGAGGTAGCTGAGCGCCTCCCCGAAACTTTCCGTTCCGCGTGAGAGATCGGAATCCAGCGCGTTCGCTTCTAGGGTGAGTTGTTCCTCGAAGAGCGACGGCAGTACGACCGCTGCAATTCCCTGGTCTTCGAGCGCGCGCAGGTTTGGGATGGATTCACACAACGGCGAAGCGGAGGCGACAACAGGATTGTGCAGGTCGAGTCCGAGATAGCGGGTTGAGAAATCCATTCTATTCCTCCGCTTTCTGGCCGTTCTTTTCCGATGGGCCGCTTTCCACGGCCGCCGGAACCACCACCGGGTTGTCCGCGCGGCCGTGCATAGTGGCGCGGTTTTCGTAGACGCGCCAGTGGCGTTCCACGTCGTCCTGCGCCATCCGCAGCAAATCGCGAGCCGTTTCGGGGTCGCTGCGAACGAGCATCGAGTATCGTGCCTCCTGGTACACGTAGTCTTTCAGCGCGATGCTTGGCGCCTTCGAGTCGAGCTGGAAGGGGTTCTTTCCCTGATCGCGTAGGCGGGGGTCGTAACGCAGCAGCGGCCAGTATCCGGATAGGACAGCCGCCTTCTGCTGTTTGAGGCCGAAGGCCATGTCGTACCCATGCGCGATGCAGTGGCAGTACGCGAGGATGAGCGACGGCCCGTTGTACGACTCAGCTTCTTGGAACGCCTTGACGGTTTGCGTATCGTTGCCGCCCATCGCGACCCGCGCGACGTACACATAGCCATAGCTGATGGCCTCCATTGCGAGGTCTTTCTTGCCGGTAAATTTGCCAGAAGCCGCAAATTTCGCCACGGCGCCGCGCGGCGTCGCCTTGGACATTTGGCCGCCGGTGTTGGAGTAGACTTCCGTGTCCAGCACGAGCACGTTCACATTCGCGTTCGAGCTGAGCACGTGGTCCAGTCCCCCGAAGCCGATGTCGTAGGCCCAGCCATCGCCGCCGACGAGCCAGACGCTCTTTTTAACCAATGAATCTGCAAGGGCGTGAAGGTCCCGGGCCTCGAGCGTTTTCATCTTGAGGAGTTGGCGCTTGAGTTCAGCGATCCGTTCGCGCTGGGCGAAGATACCGTTCTCGTTGGACTGATCGGCCTTGAGGATTTCCCCAGCCAGCACTTCGCCGACGGCGGGCGCGAGGCGCGTGAGCAGGATGCGCGCGAACTCGGCCTGCCGATCCAGAGCCAGCCGCATGCCCAATCCGAATTCGGCGTTGTCCTCGAACAGCGAATTCGACCACGCCGGCCCGCGTCCCGTCGCATTCGTCGTGTAAGGCGTCGTCGGGAGATTTCCGCCGTAGATCGACGAGCAACCCGTGGCGTTGGCGATCAGCGCGCGGTCGCCGAAGAGCTGCGTGAGCAATTTCAGATACGGTGTTTCGCCGCAGCCCGCGCACGCGCCCGAGAATTCAAACAGCGGCTCCAGCAATTGGACGTCTTTCACCTGCGTGTGTGAAAGTTTGCCGCGGTCGAATTCCGGCAATGCGGCGAAGAATTCCCAGTTCTCCCTCTCGCTCGCGCGCAACGGCGGCTGCGGCGCCATATTGATGGCTTTGTGTTTCGACTCGCTCTTGCTCTTGACCGGGCACGCTTCGACGCACAGATGACAGCCGGTGCAATCTTCCGGCGCGATTTGGAGCGTATATTTGAGTGTTTCGAATTCACGCCAGCGCGGCTTGGACGATTTGAAAGTCGCCGGCGCGTTCGCAAGCAGCGAGGAATCGTAGACTTTCGCGCGAATCACGCTGTGCGGGCAAACCAAGATGCACTTGCCGCATTGAATGCACAGATCCTCATCCCACACGGGGATTTCCAAAGCGATATTGCGCTTTTCCCATTTTGCCGTGCCCAGCGGGAAAGTTCCCCCCGGCGGAAACGCGCTGACCGGCAGGTTGTCGCCGTGGCCCGCGATGATGGGGCCGAGCACGTTTCGCACGAACTTCGGCGCCTGCCCCGGCACTGGCGGCAGAATGTCGAACGTGCTCGAGGCTCTCTCCGGGACGCGAACCTCGTGCAGATGCGCCAGCGTAGCGTCCACGGCCGCGAAGTTCTTTTGCACCACGGCATCGCCGCGCTTCCCGTAGGTTTTCTGGATGGCTGACTTGATCGCGGCGATGGCTTCCTCGCGCGGCATCACGCCGCTGATCGCGAAAAAGCACGTCTGCATGATCGTGTTGACGCGAGAGCCCATTCCGGTTTCGCGGGCAACGGTGTAACCGTCCACGACATAGAACTTCAGCCGCTTGGAAATAATCTGTTCCTGCGTGTGAAGCGGCAAGTGCTCCCAGACCTCGCTGGGGCCGTACGGCGAATTCAAGAAGAAGACGGCGCCCGGCTCGGCTGCCTCGAGAACGTCCACGCGTTCGAGAAACTGGAACTGGTGGCAGCCGATGAAATTGGCCTTGCGAATCAAGTATGACGAGCGGATCAGGTCCGGCCCGAAGCGCAGGTGAGACACAGTGACGGTGCCCGCTTTCTTGGAATCGTACACGAAATAGCCTTGCGCGTTGGACTCGGTCTCTTCCCCAATGATCTTGATGGAATTCTTGTTCGCGCCCACCGTGCCGTCCGACCCGAGGCCGTAGAAGATCGCACGCGTCGTCCGCGGGCTCTCCGTCGTGAATTCGGGATCGTACTTCAGACTGGTGAACGTCACGTCATCGTTGATGCCGATCGTGAAATGATTGCGCGGATCCTTGTGCTTCAGCTCGTCGAAGACGGCCTTGACCATCGCCGGGGTGAATTCCTTGGAGGAGAGTCCATATCGCCCGCCGACGATTCGCGGCCACTTCGCGAATTGAGACGGCGTGCGTCCCACTTCTGCGGCCGCCTGCGCCTCGCCGAATGCCGCCAGGGCGTCCATGTAAAGCGGTTCGCCGGGCGCGCCGGGTTCTTTCGTGCGATCGAGCACGGCGATGGCGCGCACGGTGGAAGGCAGCGCCGCCAGGAATGCGTCGACTGCGAAAGGCCGGAACAACCGGACCTTGAGCAACCCGACTTTTTCCCCCTTCGCTTGCAACGATTCGATTGTTTCTTCCGCGGCTCCTGCTGCGGATCCCATCAAGATAGCGACGCGCTCCGCGTCCGGAGCACCCACATAGTCAAAGAGGTGGTACGCGCGCCCGGTGCGCTCCGCAAAACGATTCATCACGTCCTGCACGATCGCGGGACTTGCGTTATAGAAAGAGTTTCCGGCTTCGCGCGCTTGAAAGAAAACGTCGGGATTCTGCGCCGAGCCGCGCAGGACGGGACGCTCAGGGTTTAGCGCGCGTTCCCGGTGCTGCCGCACAAGTTCGTCGTAAATCATGAAGTGGAGGTCATCGTCCGAAAGGGGTTCAATCGTGGCGACTTCGTGGGAAGTGCGGAATCCGTCGAAGAAGTGCACGAAGGGAATTCGTGATTCGAGCGAAGCGGCGTGCGCGATCAAGGCTAAGTCCATCGCCTCTTGCACCGAATTCGAGGAAAGCATCGCGAATCCGGTGGCGCGCGTGGCCATTACATCGCTGTGATCGCCGAAGATCGAAAGCGCATGCGTCGCCAGCGTCCGCGCGGCCACGTGGATGACGGTCGGGGTCAATTCGCCCGCAATCTTGAACATATTGGGAATCATCAGGAGCAGCCCTTGCGAGGCTGTGAACGTCGTAGCAAGCGCGCCGGCTTGGAGCGCTCCGTGCAGGGCGCCCGCGGCACCTCCCTCGCTTTGCATCTCGACGACGTCCGGCACGAGGCCCCAGATGTTCTTTCGCCCTTCGTATTTCCATTGGTCCGCCCACTCGCCCATCGGGGAAGATGGGGTGATCGGATAGATAGCAATTACCTCGTTCAGGCGGTAACCAACCGAGGCGGCAGCCTCGTTTCCGTCCAATACCTCGGTGCTTCGGGCCATGGGGATCCTCCTCGTGCGCGGTCATAACTCCTGAGTAACTTGCCTTGTGGCCGGAGTCCGGTAGCCATGCGCTTGAAGCGGAAGGGGGTTGTAATCCGCCTCCTACGCCGCGGCGAGCATGGCGTCTGGCTTCTCCCTGACTGTTTCCCATGTAAGTCTCGCAGCCCGCAGGCTTAACGGATGTGACATGCATCACTCGTGGGTGTGACGGCTGCGAGACCCGGCCCGGCGCTGGCGGCGATAGGGGAGAGCCCTAGGGGCGGGATCGCAGATGCCATCGGTCTCTCTTCGGCCCTTGGCCGCCTCACAGAGCTTTTCGAGATTCCATGGCTTAGGCGAAGCGCAGTGCTGGAAGTTCCTGGTCCGAAGTCTCAGGCTATTTGAATGGAAATGGCCTCGGCCCCATCGTAAGGCAAGAATTCTTGACAATTATAGCTAATCTCAATATACGAAGGTCTGTGCCACAAAATAAGACAAACTCGTCCCCCTATCGCGTCCAAGTCTTGGACAGGGCGATGTCCATATTGAATGCCCTTGCCGCACGCCATGAGGATTTCAGCCTCGCGGAGTTGTCCGGCACTCTGGGTCTCCACAAGAGCACAGTTCACCGTCTGATGATGGTGCTCGAAAGTCATGGCCTCGTGAGCAGGAACCCGGGAAACGGGCACTACCGTTTGGGGCTCAAGCTCTTCGAGTTGGGCAGCAAGGCAATCGCGACCCTCGACTTGCGCGAGCATTCGCGTCCTCACCTCACTCGATTGCTCCAGGAGGCACAAGAGACTGTGCACCTTTGCGTTCTCGATTCTGGGGATGTTGTCTACGTGGAAAAGATGGAGCCGGAGAGAAGTGTGCGCATGGCATCACGCATAGGACGCCGCCACGCCGCCTATTGTACTGCCGTCGGCAAGGCCATGCTGGCCGAGCTTCCTGAATCGGAACTCGATGCGATTCTGCGTCAGACACAACTCAAACCATTCACCCCGCGAACGATCACGTCGGCGGAAGTCTTGAAAGCCGAACTCAAGCTGATTCGCGCGCGTGGTTACGCGGTGGACAACGAGGAATTTGAGGAGGGTGTGCGATGCGTCGGGGCGGCCGTGCGTGACCATTCGGGCCGCGCGATCGCGGCGGTCAGCGTCTCTGGTCCTTCTTTCCGCCTGACGGAAAGCAAGATTCCGGCCGTGGCCGAGTGCGTGGGCAGAGCCGCAAGGGAGCTATCCTCGGAGCTAGGATTTGTTTCAAAGCGATCGGAAGTGAAGGCAGCCAGCCTGGCTGCAGGCTGAGAGCCCACCCGGAGACAGCGTTCATCCTTTGCGATCTTCGCTACATCTGAAAGGGCGAGTCGTCGAACACGCGATTGCGGCGTTCGGCTCACTCGACATCGACGTGAGCAACACGGGCACGATTCGCCGTGCCCGGCAACGGAGTTTTCGCTCGAGCATTGCGACGAAGTGGTTCGATAGCTTTACATTCTTCTTGCACCTGCCGC
>DASPOJ010000240.1:0-11607 GCA_035626055.1 Candidatus Methylomirabilota bacterium
GGCAGTGTTCAGTGTGCGCAAGGACCCCACGGCGGAGGCCTCATTGGCCGCCATCTTGGACCGCAGAAGGTTCGGGATGGCAATGGCCGCGATAATCAAAATAATCGCGACGACGATTAAAAGCTCGATCAACGAAAAACCCTTTTGTTTGTTACGCATGAACTCTCCTTGAAGAACTGATTTCTGCAAACTCTTCGTCCCGACCGAGGGGCTGCTTGTAATAGAGCACGCCGGGTGCCAAGCCCTCCGATCCATGCTAACCGGAACGCGGCAAGACATCAACTCTTGTATTTTCTTATGGTTAGCCATGCGCCTCGTCCGCACTGAATGCAATGACTGAACCCCGGACAACCCTTAGCGTCAGACGTGGACACTTTTTGTCATCCGGCTAGCCAGAAAATGGCGCCCGGGATGCTCCGGAGACGCACCGCTACGGCATGCTTTCGTGTTGCCTCGCAATCCGTAGGGACGCCCTCTGCAACATGCCAGTGTCTCTGATGTATCCCGCGGCTGAAGTGTTTTCCGAAGACGCTGCCCTGAAAGGTGCGATGAATGGCCTGGGTGGCCAATTCAGAGGCTTGGTTCGGGCTCACCGGCCCGCTTCAGGACTCTTCAGAAAGAGGCGCATCCCACACTGAGGCACGCCAAAAAGACAAAGAGGGCAGCCTTGCGGCTGCCCTCTCCACGAAATGGCCGAGCTTTGAGGATCCTCAGCTGATCGGCGTGCTGAGCGACGTCGCGGGGTTGGCCGGGTCCGCGCGGATGACGCCCGTTTGGTCAGTGAAGAAATACCGCAGGCCGGTCGTGCCCGGATTGACGGGGTTGGCGTTGATGATGTAATAGTCGATATTGTTGGCGGCGTCGGCCGTGCCTGGCGAGAACGTGAAGTTATAACCGGCCTTCGTCCCGCCCTGCAGGACGTTGTCAATCAGCTCAGCTGCTGTGGAGGTCGGCGCAGTGCCTGTTCCTTCACCACCCAACGCAGCAAGCGAAGCAGGGAAACCGCCGTACAAGTTGGAGTACGTCACGCAGGCAGTATTCAGAGACCGCAACGAGCCGACTGCCGAGGCCTCGTTCGCAGCCATCTTCGACCGCAGGAGGTTCGGAATCGCAATTGCTGCGATGATCAGAATGATAGCCACAACTATCAGCAGCTCAATCAGTGAAAAGCCCTTTTGTTTGTTCTTCATGGATTCTCCCAAAGCCCGGGATCCGTACCGGGTGCCACACTCAACTAGCGCAAACGCCGTGCCAATGCTGCACCCGGCACTCCATTTTCCGGAACTAAGCCATAACACCTGTAGCTGCAACAAATTAGGTGGACACAAAAGAAAATGAAGTTATCGCGGAGGGCAGGAATAACGATCGTAGTCCTTCTGACAATGCCATTTTTTGTCACCCGGCCATAGGAATATTCCGCACTCCGCCAGCCCGTCGCCCGTAAGAAACTGAATGGGGCACTTGAATCGGCATGCTTCCGGCGGTCTTTCGCGAAACGAATTCGGATTACTCACAGGGCAAACTGGGAGAAATATGCCGCCCAAGGCGTTGTTTGCCAAAGGATGCAAAACTATACTGAATCTCGCGAGGCAGCGCACTCCATACTGCCGCCAAGAACCGTGAGATTATCGCTGAAGCGTATTCTTTCTTCTCCCGCCTTCATCACCATCATCGCCTATCTTCTGCGGATGGGAATACTGATGCACTCCCACCGGATCATCCTCAATCCGGTACGCGACAATCTTCCCTTCGGATACGAATTGGGCGCGGTTGCAAGCTCCATTGCATCGGGGGAAGGATTCGCGTCGCCACTCCGGTGGTTCCACACTGGGCCCACGGCATGGTTTGGACCAATCTATCCGTACCTTGCCGCCGCGGTATTCAAGCTTTTCGGGATCTACAGCTACATGTCGTACGCGGTCCTTCAGACGGTGAACTGCGCATTCTCCGCGCTGACGTGCATCCCAATCTATCTTGCGGGGAAACGATCGTTCGGGATTGGAGTCGGTATAGGCGCGGCTTGGCTGTGGGTGTTTCTGCCGAACGCGCTGCTATTCCCCTTGCAGTGGATCTGGGACACATCGCTTTCCGCGTTGTGGATGGCGTTGCTCCTCTATCCCACGCTGAAACTGCGTGAAACAACCCGCCTGGCGAACTGGATGGGCTACGGGGCGCTTTGGGCGATCGGCGCACTCATCAATCCGGCCCTGCTGTCCGTCCTGCCGGCGTTCGGAATCTGGCTCATATTTCAACTGCGCAAGCGCGAGTTGCCGTGGCTGCGCGTTTCTGTAATGGGCGCACTTGTATTCTGCGCCGGGATCGCGCCCTGGACGATTCGCAACTACATCGTCTTCCACCAATTCGTACCTCTGCGATCAAACTTCGGCCTGGAGCTTTGGCTGGGAAACAATCCCGGCTCGACGGCGGACGATACTCCCTACCAGCACCCGGACGACAATCTGCAAGAGGCTGAGCAGTACCGGCAGATGGGTGAACCAGCCTATATGGCGCTGAAACAACAGGAGGCTCTCCATTTCATGCGCTCACACCCGGCTGACGATGCGGCACTCACGCTGCACAGGTTTGCCAGCACGTGGCTGGGCGCCTCGGACCCGTTCCAAGACACCTGGGCGAGGGAGAATTGGGCGGCCCGCAGCGGCGCGCTTTTTCAGGTGGCATTTTCTTTGCTCGCGCTCTGGGGACTGCTCTTGGGATTCCGATCTCACAACGCGGATACTCCGGTTTATGCGTTGGCTTTGTTGTTATATCCAGCGGTCTTCTACTTGACGCACGCTTCGCTACGCTACCGGCACCCGATCGACCCCATCATGATTCTGTTGGCCGCGTCCGCCGTTGCGTATCCATTCCGCGCGTACGCCCGCAATTTACGAGAGGCTGCGAACGTCCGGCAGGCCGGTGCACGCGACTCCAGGAACGCAGCGAGGGCAGAACAACTCACGCCATGAAAAAGAAACTGAACAGGAACGCAAGTTTATTGTTCCTCATCATGCTGATGGCGTTCATCTGGAGGGCCACTTACAACCGGCTTGACCTGATGGAGGAAGGCGTTCCCGATCAATACGGATACGAGACGAGCCAGGTGGCGAAGTCTATCGCCACGGGCCACGGCTTCGGCAATCCATATCCCCTAATACAGACCGGACCGACAGCGATTATGCCGCCCGTCTATCCGTATCTATTGGCGGGAATCTATAAACTCTTCGGCGTGCACAGCTGGGCATCCTATCTGGTTGCGACCTCTCTCAGCGGACTGTTCTCCACTCTCATCTGCATGCCCATCTTTTTTCTCGGGCGGCGATTGGGAGGAGACATCTGCGGCCTCGTGGCTGCTGGGCTCTGGGCCGTCTTCCCGACGGCGATTGCGCTCACCACTGGACCGATCTCCGGTGTGTGGGACACAACCCTCTCCGCGCTTTGCGCGGCCTTGGTGCTTTCAGCGACACTCGCCGTGCGCGACTCGGACCGGACTCGCAACTGGGCCGCTTATGGCCTGCTGTTGGCTTTTGCGCTAGAGGTGAATCCTTCCCTCTTTTCCACGCTGCCCTTCCTCTTCCTGTGGCTCTTCTGGGAACTGCGGAAGCGGAGACGATCCTGGATGAAGTTATCGGCGAGCGCCGTGCTGCTCGCGGTCTTGGGCTGCACGCCCTGGTGCGTTCGCAACTATGTGGTCTTCCATCGCTTCGTTCCCTTTCGTTCGAATCTCGGTCTGGAATTGTGGCTCGGGAACAACCCCGAGGACCACGACATCTTTCCGGACTGGCGCAGCCCGTACACGAGTTGGATTGAAACCCGTGAGTACGCTCGACTCGGCGAAATGGAATTCATGAAGGAGAAAGAACGGAAGGCGATCACGTACATGACCGCGAATCCCTGGGCCACCGCCCGCGCGACCTACTGGCGGTTTGCCGTGACATGGACGGGACTCGCGGTCCGCGTGGAAGACGTCTGGCCAAAGCTGAGGTTTGGGGACCGAATCGCGTTCATCGTCAACATCGTGCTCGGGATCGGCGGCTGGGTGGGAACTTGGCTGCTCATTCGCAGGCGCAGCGAGTACGCAATGCCCTTCTTGGTCTTCCTGGTCTTCTATCCGGCGGTCTACTATCTGACGCACTCCTCCCTGCGATACAGGCATCCGATCGACCCGGCGCTGATGGTCTTGACTACATTTTGTATCGCCGCAGCGCTGAGGGCGGCCGTGCGCCGTGCGGATCCGGCGCCAACCCTGGCGGCTTCAGATACGGCAGCCCAGAACGATACCCAACAGGTTTCTGCCGCGAATTAAGCTCTGCAGCGCCGCCAGCAGTGGGCCGAGTACGGCCAATCGCTGCCGAGTTGACGTCAGGTGATGTTGTATTTCTTGATGTAGTGGCGGAAGGAACGGTAGCTGATCCTGAGCCGTTCCGCGGCGCGGGTGCCGACCCCCCCGGACGCCTCGAGGGCCGCGAGAATGTGGGTACGTTCCACGTCCGCGATGAATTCCTCGAAGTCCAGACCGCCCTCGGGAATGACAACCTTGCCATGGGAGGAAACCTCGGCGGCGTCCGCTGCGGCACCGTAGCCGAGGACTTTCTCGGGCAAGACACGCAGCGAAATCCTGGAGCCGGTTTCCAGCGCCATCGAGCGCTCGATGGTGTTCTCCAACTCACGGACATTGCCCGGCCAATCATAGGTTTCGAGGCGCTGCATGGCCTCGGGATCAATGCCTTCGATGGGCTTGTCCATCGCTTTGCGAAAGCGTTCCAGGAAGGCCCGGGCCAGGAGCGGGATGTCGTCGCGGCGCTCGCGCAACGGCGGCATATGAATGGGAATCACGTTCAGCCGGTAGAACAAGTCTTCCCGGAATTCGCCGGCCGCGATGGCTTTTTCCAAATCCTTGTTCGTGGCGGCGATCACGCGAACGTCCACGTCGGTTTCTTCGGTGCTGCCGACCGCGCGGACTTTTCCTTCCTGGAGGACGCGGAAGAGCTTCACCTGCATGCTCAGGCTCATGTTTCCGATTTCGTCGAGGAACAGCGTGCCACCATGCGCGGCGTGGAAAAGTCCGCGACGGTTTTCGTTCGCCCCGGTGAAGGAACCTTTCAGATGGCCGAACAGCTCGGACTCGAGGAGGGATTCCGGAAAAGCGCCGCAATTGATGGTGATGAAGGGCATCGGCGCGCGCGGGCTATTTTCATGAATGGCGCGCGCCACGAGTTCCTTGCCGGTTCCCGACTCCCCGGTAATGAGGATGCGGCTCGTCTGCGGCGCGACGGTGAGGATAAGATCGAAAATCGCGCGCATCTTGTGGCTGCGCCCGATGATGTTGTCTTGGCCGGTAAGCCGCCGCAATTCCCGCCGAAGGTAGCCCGCTTCCGTTTTGAGGCGGAGCGTCTCATCCACCTGGTGCACGGCACGCCGCAGCTGATCCACTAGGTCGTGGTCCTTGATGACGTAGCGATCCGCACCGGCATTGAGGGCTGCGACCGCGGTTTCGAGGGTGGGCACGCCTGTGATGAGAATCACGACCGAGGACGGCGAAATTTCTTTTGAGAACTTGAGTACGTCAACGCCGCTCGACTTCCCGAGAAGAATATCGGAGATGACGATATCGAAGACCTGCGACTCCAGCTTGCTGCGCGCACCTTCCTCGCTGGAAGCCACTTCCACGCGATGGCTTTCCTTGCGAAACGTAATCTCCAGCAGTTCGCAGATGGAGCGCTCATCATCGACAATTAAAATGTGCGCCATCTCAGAGACTCCCGCCGCTCATGCCACACGCGGCAATTCCACGGTGAACTCCGCCCCGCGATCCCGCTCCGAGACCACATGGATGCGTCCCCGGTGCGCCTGCACGATTTGATAGACAATCGCCAGACCCAGCCCGGTGCCGCCCGCAAAGTTTGATTGCAGCGGCTCGAAGATTTTGACCTGCGCCTTCGGGTCCAGACCTACGCCCGTATCACGGAACCGTATGCGCACCCAAAAAGGGGCGAGCTCGATTCCCACGGTGAGGATTCCTCCCTCCGGCATCGCCTTGAGCGCGTTGTCGCAGAGATTCCAGAAAACTTGTTTCATCCGGCTCGAATCGATTCGGGCCAGCACGGAGTCCACTGCAAATGACCTCTGGATGCGATACCGGCGGTTCACGTCCGGGTTGCGCTCGAGCAGCGTGAGCGTCTCGTCGAGCAAGGCGGTCAGATCCGCTTCGCTGAACTCATAGGTGCTTTCCCGGGAATAGTTCAGGAAATCGGTGATGATGTGATTCAGGCGCTCCGACTCACGGCTGACGATTCCAACCAAATGCTGCTCATCCTCCTGCAACGGCACGAGCCGTGCCAACTCCTTCACGGCACCGGCCATCGCCGTCAGGGGCTGTCGAATTTCGTGGGCGATCGCGGCGGAAAGACGGCCCAGGGCGGCCATACGTTCCTTTGTGGCGACTTCTTCCTCGAGACGGCGCAGTTCGGTCAAATCCTGGAAGTTGAAGACATAACCCGTGGTGCGCCGCTCGCCGGTCCGCAGGGGAGAGACCGAGACGCCGAGGAAGCGTTGCTGGCCGTCCGCGGTGCGAAACTCAATCTCCGTTCGCGTGAGGGGCTCTCCGTGAGGTCCCGTCCGGCCCGGCAACCAAAACTCCGGAAAGATCTCCTGCATGAGCTTGCCGCGCACGGCGGCAAACCGGTAGCCGGTGATTTCTTCGCCCGTGCGGTTCAAGAGAAGAATCTGGCCTTTCAGATCTGTCGTGAAAAGGCCGCCGCGCATGGAATGAATGATGTCCTCGTTGAATGCCTGGAGGTCCTGCAATTCGCCGCGCTTAACTTCCAGTTCCGCGCCCTGGCGGCGGAGGCTCTGCGCAAGCTGGCTCGAAAGATAGGCCACAGCGAGAAACGCGGCCAGATTGCTGAAGATCCAGGTTTGCAGCGCTTTGCCGCTTGGAATCGTCACGGAGGTGCGGGGGAGAATGCCGTAATACATCAAGTCTACAAGGCCGCCCAGAAGGACGAAGCTGAATCCGGCCATGATGAAAGTCATCTTGGGCGAGAACAGGATGCTCGCGACAATGATCGTCAGGAGATACAGCGACACGAAATAACTCTCATGCGCCCCCGTGATATAGACCAGGCAGGTGATCATCACGAGATCGCAGACCAGCTCCAGCGGAGCGTGCCAGCGCTTGAGAGGCAGCCAGTGCAACAGCAAGCCGTGCAGAATGCCCAGAGCGTACCAGACAATGATCAGGGGAACGAAATGGCGCGTCTGCACAGAGAGGAACGAGTACTGTCGAAGAAGCAAAACGATGGAAAGAACGAGCGTGATAACTAGTAAGCGGACGCGGGTCAGCCAGACAAGCCACTCGTTGACATTTTGTGTCAATTCCATCGAGGCAGACCTATCTCGGCGAGCGCCGGACACTTGAGCGTCACCTCAAGAGGAGAGAGCGAACCGTTTGCCAGCAAGACACATACGCGTCTCGCCGCCACACCTTCTTGCTTTGCTGCGGTTCCATCCGAATCGAGCGAGCTCGAGAAAACGCGCCGCGAGCCCGTCCGCGTAACACGTACGGGGCGCTGGCCCCCCGCGCCACACAGAAGCGCAACCAGACCACAACGGCTTCCTCAGTGCGAACTGCTGAGCTTGCCGATGAGCGTGAAGAGCGGCAAGTACATCGAAATCACAATTCCGCCAACCACGCCGCCAAGAAAGACGATCATTATGGGTTCGAGAGCCGAGAGCAAATCTTTGACTGCGGCGTCCACTTCGTCCTCATAAAAGTCCGCGATTTTTTGCAACATGGCGTCCATGGCACCCGTTTGCTCGCCGACTCCGATCATTTGCGTCACCATGCCGGGAAAAACATCCGTCTCGCGGAGCGGATCGGCCAAGTTGCGCCCGGCTTCGAGAGACTTGCGAACGTGGCCGAGCGCCTTCTCGATGACGGCGTTCCCCGCCGTGCGCCCGGTAATGTCCAAGCCTTCGAGAATCGGGACGCCAGACGAGATCAGAGTTCCCAGCGTGCGCGTGAACCGGGCAACAGCAATCTTGCGAAGAAGGAGCCCAATCAGGGGAATCTTGAGCAGCGTGGCATCAATGGCATATCGGCCGCCTTCAGTGCCATACCAGACCTTCAGGCCGATGCACGCGCCAACAACCGCGAAGAAGGCCAAAAGTCCGAAGATGCTGCCAACAAAATTGCTGAGCCCGATGACAATGCGGGTGGGCAGAGGCAGATCCACGCCCAGGCCCGCGAACAGACCCGCAAAGATCGGCACGACCTTCCAGAGCAGCAACGTGATTACGCCCACCGCGACGACCACCACGGCAATCGGATACACCAGCGCGGATCGCACGGCCCTCTTCAGCTTGACGTTCTTTTCGATGTAGGAGGAAAGCCGCTGCAAGATCGTGTCGAGAATACCGCCGGTCTCCCCCGCTTCCACAAGGTTGACGTAGAGGGCGTCAAACACCTTCTCGTATTGCCGCATCGAGGCGGAAAGCGTTGCACCGCCTTCGACGGAGCTCCGGGTGCCCGTCAAGACTTTTTGAAAGGTCTTGTTTTCCTGCTGGCTGGAGAGGATTTCCAGGCACTGAACGAGCGGGAGGCCCGCATCAATCATCACGGAGAACTGCCGCGTGAACACGGCCAATTCCTTGGGCTTGACGCCGCCGCCGAAAGTAGGCAGGTTGAATTCCTTGCCCTTCTCGGCCATCTTGGTGACACTGATCTGCTGTTTGCGCAGCAAGGTCTCAAGTTCGGCTTTGTTGTTCGCGGACATCTCGCCCGACACCGTAGTGCCCGCGCGATTGGTGCCGCGATACGTGTAAACTGGCATCCCTGCCTCCTTCAAACGTTCCGGACTCGCCCAACACTCGGGCCCGCGATGCGGCTACCGCCGCGTTTGCGCAACGACTCCCCGCGGTGGGGGAGAGACGACACCTCGGTTGATCATATCTTGCAACTCGTCCACATTCGACGACCTCGAAAGCGCCGTTTCCAAAGTAATCAACTTCTGGAAATGGGCGTTGGCCAGGGCCTGGTTGAAGGTCTGCATGCCGCTCGCGCCTGTTCCGGTCTGCATGGCCGAGTAAATCTGGTGAATCTTGTCCTCGCGGATGAGGTTTCGGATCGCGGCGTTCGGGATCAAGATTTCCATGACCATGACGCGTCCCCGCCCATCGGCGCGCGGGAGGAGGGCTTGGCAAAGGATTCCCTCAAGCACCATCGAGAGCTGGGCGCGGATCTGCGGTTGCTGGTGGGATGGGAAGACGTCCACGATACGGTTAATGGTCGAGACAGCAGAGTTCGTGTGCAGAGTGGCAAAGGTCAAGTGGCCGGTCTCGGCGATGCGGAGGGCCGACTCAATGGTCTCGAGATCGCGCATTTCGCCGATGAGCACAATGTCCGGATCCTCGCGGAGGGCGGCGCGGAGAGCATTGGCGAAAGAACGCGTATCCGAATGGACTTCGCGCTGGTTGACCAGGCACTTCTTATGATTGTGGAGGAACTCGATGGGGTCTTCGATCGTAATCATATGCTCTTCGCGCTCGTTGTTGATCTTGTCGAGCATCGCGGCGAGCGTGGTGGACTTGCCGGAGCCAGTAGGCCCGGTGACGAGAACGAGGCCTCGCGGCTTGTCGCAGAGACCGCGCACCACGGGCGGAAGTCCGAGGGCCTCGAATCCCCTAATTTCCCAGGGAATGGTGCGGAACACGGCGCCGACCGCGCCGCGCTGGTTGAAGATATTGCCGCGGAAGCGGGCTAGGTTCTTCAAGCCGAAGGAGAAGTCGAGTTCCAGATTCTCTTCGAAGCGATGCTTCTGCGCGTCCGTGAGGACGCTGTAGGCAAGCGCCTTCGTATCCGCAGCCGTGAGCGGGGCCAGATCCATCGGCCGCAAACGGCCGTGCACGCGCACGCGGGGAGGGCTGTTCGTGGCGATGTGCAGATCGCTCCCGCCCAGTTCGATCATTTTCTTCAACAACTCACTCAGTGTGAGACCGGCCATTGTGCCCCTCCCTCAAAGAACTGTTTCGCGCAGGACTTCTTCCAATGTGGTTTGTCCGAGGGCGATCTTCGCCAGGCCGCTGCGTCGCAGCGTGATCATCCCCTGTTCCAACGCCTTCTTCTTCAGCTCGATTGCGGACGCGCCTACAAGAATCAGTTCGCGCAATTCGTCGTTGACCTCCATGACTTCGTACAAGCCGACGCGTCCCTTGTAACCGCCCTTATTGCACTTGGCGCAGCCGCGCCCGTGATAGATCGTCATCGCGGCGGCCTCATCCGTGGTGTATCCCGCATCGAGCAGCGTCTGGCGGGGGATTTCCAGCGGCTCCTTGCAGTCCTGGCAGATGCGCCGCACGAGGCGCTGCGCGCAGATGAGATTGACCGAGGTAGCGACAAGGAACGGCTCGATGCCCATGTTCATTAAGCGGCTGATGGTGGAAGGAGCGTCGTTCGTATGCAGGGTGGAAAGTACGAGGTGGCCGGTGAGGGCGGCCTTGACGCCGATCTCCGCCGTCTCAAAATCCCGGATTTCGCCGACGAGGATGATGTTGGGATCCTGGCGAAGAAAGGCGCGAAGCGCGGCGGCGAAGTTCAGCCCGATCTGCTCCTTCATCTGCACCTGGTTGATGCCGGCCAATTGAAACTCGACCGGATCCTCGGCGGTCATGATGTTTGTTTCGGGCGTGTTGAGGCGCGAGACCGAAGAGTAGAGGGTGTTGGTCTTGCCGGAACCGGTGGGGCCGGTGACCAGCACCATCCCGTAGGGCCGGAGAATGGCGCGCTCGTATTTCGCCAGTGATTCGGGCTCGAATCCGAGCTTGGTCATGTCCAAGCGCAGGTTTTCCTTGTCGAGCAGCCGCATGACGATTTTTTCGCCGAACAAGGTGGGCACGGTTGAGACGCGGAAGTCGAGTTCCTTGATGCGGCCGTCCTTGCGGTACTTGATCATGATGCGGCCATCTTGCGGCAAGCGTTTCTCGCTGATGTCCAGCTTGGCCATGATCTTGACGCGGCTGGTGATCGCATCGCGCAATTTCAGGGGCGGACCCATCACTTCCTGGAGGACTCCGTCCACGCGGAAGCGCACGCGCAATTCCTTTTCGTACGGCTCGATGTGGATGTCGCTCGCGCCTTGCTTGACTGCGTTCGTGAGCACCAAATTGACGAGCTTGATGATCGGCGCTTCCTCGGCGGCGCGCTCGAGCGCCGCGAGATCCATCTCCTGCTCTTCGGCGGCCAGTTCGAGGTCGGCGCCCTCCTCGCCGGTCAGATCCTTCATGACCTTCGTGAGTTCCTCGGCGCCCTGGACGTCACCGTAGAATTTCGAGATGGCTTCGTTGATTGCCGCTTCCGAGGCGACGACCGGCTCGACATTGAAACCGGTCATGAATTTGATATCGTCCATCGCGAAGACATTTGTGGGATCGGTCATGGCGATGGTGAGAGTCGATCCCACGCGCGACAATGGCACAATCTGGTAGCGTACGGCCGTATCCTGCGGGATCAGCTTGATCACGGCGGGATCCACTTCGTAATACTTCAAATTGATGGAGGGAACGCCGTACTGGCGCGAAAGGACGCTCGTGATATCGTCGTCCTTTACGAAA
>DASPOJ010000241.1:0-9267 GCA_035626055.1 Candidatus Methylomirabilota bacterium
TTCCCGCTGGCATCGAAGCACCAGCCGTCCGGCTGATTCGTCCTGGCGCCGCTTATAATTAAGTCTCTATAACGTGTCAAGCGCGATTTAACCTTCAACGATATTTTAGTTGTACGTTAACATTGCAATTCCGGACGACTGGATGCGCCGGGCGGGCAGGGGAGCACGGGCCGACGGAGAGCGTCTGACATCACCGCGGGGCCGGTTCGCCGCATCACAATCCGGGTGTCCAACGACACTGGAAAGCCGCAGAATGACCTCTAAGCAATCAGGCACAGGCCGCGCGGATCGGCCCGTTGAGCCGGGCCCGCGGCATGCTACAATGGCTGTCCCTGGAAAGCGAGCGAACCGATGAACCGTGTTGGCAAGATTCTTGTCGTGTCCCTATCGATCTTGGTCTTCTGCTATGCGGGGCTGGGCTATCTCCTCGGCAAGAGTGAAGAGGACAAGACGTACCGCTCGCTCACGGTCTACGGCGAGGTCCTGCAGAACATCCAGGATTATTACGTGGACGAACCGAACCTGCAGTTGGTCACGGCGGGGGCGTTGCACGGCCTTCTGGAATCGCTCGACCCGGAGTCCGCGTATCTTAGCCCGCGCGAGTACGCCGATTACCAGGACAAGCTGAAAAATCAGGCGCACGGCGACGTCGGCCTGACGCTCTCGAAGCGCTACGGCTACATCTACGTCGTTTCGGAGTTGCCGGACAGCCCCGCCGAAAAGGCCGGAATTCGCAGCGGCGACATTCTCGAGGCGGTGCGGGGCTTTGCCACCCGCGAGATGTCCGTCGCACAGGCAGACGTGCTCCTGCAGGGCGACCCGGGCACGACGGTCAAAGTGGGCGTGGTGCGCCGCGGCCAGACGGAACCGGATGAAGTCGAGCTGACGCGCGCGATATTGCCTTTGCTTTACGTGGACGCCGATAAAGTGACCGGCGACACCGCCTACCTCCGCCTCGCGACGCTCGACCTCGGCGCCGCCGCCGATCTCCGCTTAAAGCTGCAACAACTGCAGAGCCAGGGCGCGCAGAAACTCGTTCTCGATTTGCGCGATTGCTCCGAAGGTCCGGTCTCTGAAGGGATTGCGGCCGCCCGGCTGTTCCTCCCGAGCGGCACGATCGCGACGCTCTCTGGCCAGACCGTAGCAAAACAGGATTTTGAAGCCGACCCAACCAAAGTGGTCTGGCACAATCCCGTCGAGGTCCTGATCTCGGGCACGACGGCCGGCGCAGCGGAAGTGCTCGCCGCGGCGCTCGGCGAGAATAAGCGCGGAGGTCTGGTGGGCGATCGCACGGCCGGCATGGCCGCTGAACAAAAACTCATCCCGCTCGAGGACGGCGCCGCTCTGATCCTCACCGATGCGCTCTACGACGCGCCGGATGGCAAGGCCATTCTCGACGAAGGGGTCGCTCCGACGGTCGAAATCGCCCCGCCTGGGGATGGCTCCGACAGTGACACTGTCGAGCCGCCCCCGCCGCTCAGTGTTGGCCAGCTTCCGGCGAAGGACGATCCCGCTTACCTCAAGGCCCTCGACCTCCTGAAGGGCGCGACCCCAAAGGCCGCCTGAGGAAGTGATTCCGGCGTCGCGCGTGCATCAGCGGCCCCAAGAAACTCTTCCTGCGCGATTTCTTCCTTCGCGACTTTTCCGAACGCGATCTTTCTCTACTCGGTTTTTCCCGACTCAATTATTTGCCATGCCGCGGCGTTTCCTGTCCCTGCTTTTTCTCCCGGCGATTGCTCTGATCTTTTCCGGTTGCGGAAGGCAAGCGCCCTCGTCCGAAGAAATCCGCTCCATCACCCGCGAAATGATCGCCGCGTCCCACGAAGCCGCCGGCGGGCGAGCGGAGATTGGTTTCCGCGGCCAGTACGGCGCGCGCGAGCCGGACGGCGGACCTCCGCCGCTCGAAGCCGACCACATCTTCATCACGTTGCCCGCCGGCGAACAGGATTTCAGCGTCACCGCAATCCAGCGCGCGCTCGATCGCGTCGCGAAGTCCCATCATCTTGCGCGGCAGCCACAGCCAAGCACGCCGGGCCAAGTGCGCTTCGACTACGCCTTCAACGGCCATGCCACCCATTCCATTCACATCGTTTTCCCCATCCGTTCCGCCGCGGAGGAGAAGCGCAGCGCGCAAAAGACGCACCCACGCCTCGCCATCATCTTCGATGACCTCGGCGGCGAGCATGGCTCAGCTGAGGCGTTGCTCGCGCTGCAATATCCGCTGACGGTCGCGGTGCTTCCGAACTTGCAGTATTCGGCGGAGATCGCGGAAGAAGCGCATCGCCGCGGCTTCGAGGTGATGCTGCATCTCCCGGTGGAATCAGAGAGTGGGGAGAAGCCGGAACCCCAGGAATTGCGGTCGGGGATGAGCCGCCAGGACGTCGCCGCCCTGCTGGACAACATGCTCGAGAGCGTGCCGCACGCCGTGGGCGTCAACAATCACCAGGGCTCGCGAGGCACTGCCGACCCCGCGCTGATGGACAATTTGATGGCGGCGCTCTCCGCGCGCAAACTGTTTTTCATCGACAGCCGCACCACCGCCTCCACCGTGGCGTACCAGGCAGCCGTCGGAGCGGGAGTGCCCGCGGCGTCGCGCAATGTTTTTCTCGACGACGTCGAATCCGCAGACGCGGTGCGCGCGCAAATTGAACTCGCCGCAAGCGACGCAAAGAAGAATGGTTTTGCGATTGCGATCGGGCACCCGCACGAAATCACTCTTCAAGTTGTGGCGGAAGAATTGCCGAAACTTGAGGCGGAAGGAATCCGGCTGGTTTTTGCGTCGGACCTGACGGAGAAACCGGCGAGTGCGCGGCGCTGAACTGCGCGGCGCGCTGCGCAGGCTCAGCGCCCGTGCGCGGCGCCAGCCGCAAAGACAATCAGTCGAGTACTTCGGCCACGAGCCGGCGGACGCATTCGGCAATCGCCAGCGACGACGTCAGCCCGGGCGATTCGATGCCGATGAGCTGAATCGCGCGGCGCACTTTCGGATCGTGCGTGATGATGAAGTCCGCCATACCTTCTTGTCCGGGCGGCAAGGTCTTGGCGCGGATGCCGGTGTAGGCCAAACGTAAATCCTCGACCCGCAGCTCGGGAAGCATGGGCTTCGCACGGCGCACGAATTCCTCGATGGGATGGCGATTATTTTCGTAGTCGTTCTTGTCTTGAATGTAGTCGGAAGTCGGGCCGACGAGCAGAGTTCCCCAGATGGTTTTCGTCAGATGCATGCCGAGCGTGGAACCGGGGTCGTGGGGAACGGGATAGACCAATTCGCGCACCAAGTCCGACTTATTTTTGACGACTTCGCAGTATTCACCACGATTCGGATAGATGCGATAGCGCTTGTTCCCGAGCATGGCCGCGACATCGTCGGAAAAAAGTCCGGCGCAATTTACGACGCAGCGCGCTTCGATCATTTCATGTGGCGCGCCGGCCGCATCACCGGGCTCGCCGATCTCCACATCGACGCGTATTCCGTTGGCGCCGGGGTCCATGCCTTTTACGCTGGCGCGCGTCACGATACTCGCGCCGCGCTCGGCTGCTTCGCGGGCGAGGGCCTTCACCAAATCTTCGGACGAGAGAATGCCGGCCGAGGGCACCTCCAATGCTTCAATGCATTCGATATTCGGCTCGCGAGACCGGGCGGCGGCGCGATCCACGATGCGCAGGCCTTCGACCCCGTTGGCGCGCCCGGTGTCGAGCAATTTCTCCAGCCTCGGCCGTTCGGAATCGGACGTGGCGACGACAAGTTTTCCGCACGGCCGGTGAGGGACGCCGTGCGCGGCGCAGAATTCGTGCATGAGGCGATTGCCGCGCACGCACAAGCGCGCTTTGAGCGAACCTGGCGTGTAGTAAATGCCGGAGTGAATGACGCCGCTGTTTCTGGTGCTGGCGGCCATCCCGACGTGCGGCAGTTGTTCGAGCAGGAAGACATCGCTCCATGCCGTAGCGACTTCGCGCGCCACGGCGCATCCGACCACGCCGCCGCCGATGATGACGATGTTCGCGAAATCCAATCGTTTTCCTTTTAGCCCGGGCCCAGCGGCAGAAAATACTGCGTGCCCTTGACGGGTTCTTGCAACCGGCGAAGCAACTGCTGAAGATCTTCGGTGCGGTCCACGAAATCGATGTCGGTGGTATTTACGACGAGCAAATCGGACGACGAATAGCGGAAAAAGAAATGCTCGTAGGCGCGCGTCACCTCTTCGATGTACTGCCGGGATATACGGGCCTCTTCGGGAGCGCGTTTCTTGGCGATGCGTTCGAGCAAGATTTCGGGCGAGGCTTGCAAATAGATCACGAGGTCCGGCGTGGGGATGTCCGCGGTGAGAATCGGATAGTAGCGCTCGTAGAGTTTCAGTTCTTCGTTATCGAGATTGATGTAGGCGAAGATCTTGTCCTTCTCGAGAAGATAATCGGCCACGACAGGGCCGGAGGATCGCTTGCTTTGCGCGTCGCGGAGACGGCGCTGGCGCTCCATTAGAAAAAACATCTGCGCGCGGAAGGCTGCCCCCGGTTTTTCCTTGTAGAAATCGGAGAGGAATGGATTGTCTTCGCAGTCGAAGATGCGCCGCGCGTGCATGCGGTCCGCCAGGACCTGGGCCAGCGTAGATTTGCCCACGCGAAGCGGCCCTTCGACGGCGATGAACCGCGGCGGCTCAAACGCGGGCGACTGCCTACCGCCTGCCTGCCGGTCAGGCAGGGTCGGCGTGGGTTTCCGCGACGGGGATTTCGGGGAACGCGGCATGGCGGGTGATTATAGCCGAAACATGGAGGCGCCGCAGAGGCACCCTTAGAATGCGTCAGCGGGAATGACGCGAGCGCGAATCTGGCATTTGCGGCCGGTCTTGCTGAGAAGATTGAAATTTTCGTCTGGGCGCGGGTTGCGGAGAACGCCAAAGGGAGACTGGTGGTCATCAGGTGGCCAAACGTTGACAATCGGAGAACACAAGACCAAGAGCCCCGCGCCCAATCCCGAGGTGTTGCGCACCCTGCAAGCGAATGAAAGTCAAAGCAGCCCACCACGGTGGGCCGCCACTGCGCTCAGGATGACTACAATCTAAGGTGTTGCAGGGGCAGGCGGGGTGCGAAATGGAGAGTCAGTAGCTGCCGGACATTTCGAGGACGGCGCCGCCGTCGGTCGCGAATTCTGCTGTTCGCGGTGGGTTGGCCAAGCGCGCGCTGAGCTGGGCCTGGGCCAGGCTGTTGTTGGCCACTTCGAACGTGCCGGAGCAGTCGGTGCGGGTATAGGGCAGGCGATGCAGGGACGGGCCGTCGCCAGCAATTGTCGCTTCGATGGACCCCGCCGCGGAAAACGCACGAAACACCCAGCGCATCGCTTGGGGATCGCGGAAGGTCTCGCGCAGCTTGCGAAAGACGTAAGAGCGGCCTTCGTGCCATAGGATCGCCTTGCGAAAGACCAGTCCGAACGGCATTTCATAAACCAGCGCTTCGAACGTGCTAAGGCAGCCATCAGACTGCGGAAAGCAGGTGTGCGTCCACGTCCAAAAATGCCGATGGCGCGCGCCGCAGTTGTGGCCCTGCACGCCGAAGCCAAGAGGATCGCCACCGAAAACTCGATCGTCGAAGCGGATTTCTCCGGAGAAGACAGCGTCGGAATGAGGCGTGCGGGAGAAGCCGATCCAGCCTTTGTTGCTCAGCGTGATGCCGAAATTGGAGCGGTAACGCAAGTCCCAGGAGAGAAGGTGGCCACGGACTTCGAGGGCGCCGCGGCAGGCGGCCTCTTCGATGCGATTGGGGCCGATTTCGAGTAGAAACGGCGCGCGCCGGGCTCTGACATGCAACGCATCGAGAGGGAACTCCTGGATGAAAGCCTGTGGCCGGGCGCCGCGCGGAGACCACGTGGCCCAGACTTGCACCGGCGCTGCTCCCGGGAGGCCGGGACAGCCATTGCGCCCGGGATTCGTAAGGAGATATCGCAACCACCATGCGCCTGAGTTATCGGCCAAGCCGAAGCGCAGGAACCACGATTCGTAGCGGCGGCGCATGTACGGCCGCGTGTACGGCAGATTCAGCGAAATCATGTCATTTAATAATCTAACGCGTTTTCATCCGGGGGTGGCGAGCTCGAGCCAGAAGCAAGAAGCGGTGGCTCCTGTTTTGGCAGAAGCCACCGCTCCGTGGTTGGGGTGCACGTTTGCGCTATTGCATCGTAAAGTGGATGGTCACATTCAGCTCAATCGAAACCGGCTGTTCATCCAAGTATGTCGGTTCATATTTCCAGCGGCGAAGCGCATCCATCGCGGCACCAACCAGCAGTGGATGGCCGGAGACCAACTTCATCTGTACGATGTTGCCGTTTGTGTCTATCACCGCATCTATGACGACGTCACCCTGGATTCGCGCCGCCCGAGCAATTTCCGGATAAATGGGCTGTATCATGGAGATTGCCCGCGGAGGCTTGACGCGCCCACCGACACGCAGCGGGGCCTTGGACACAGCAGGAGGAGGAGGCAGGCTCGCCGAGGTTGGCATTCCACCGAGTATTCCCCCCATCACTCCTCCTGCTTGTCCGCCCGGCACCCCGCCGGGAACTCCACCTGGAACGCCGAATCCTGCCGACGCTTGCGATATCGGCTCTTCCTTTATAATCTCAACCTTTTTCGGGATTACCGTCGGAGCAACCAGGCGTCCAGACTGTAGCAGGGATATCTTCTTTATTTGCGCTGCCGGCATCTTTGTGATCGTCGGCGCGGGCGGCGGAGGTGGCGGCGGGGGCGGCGTTGCCAGGAAAGTACGCGTGAACTGTTTCAAGTCGAGCTGCTCGGAAAACATGAGCGGTATAATCGCGGCCACACACACGAGCAGAACTTGCACAAAAGCAGAAAGAACCACAGCCCAGGCGCGCCTGGGCTGTTTCAATTCGTTATCCTCCAGCAAGGCCTCAGCGAAGAGACCCGGCCTGTGGTGCACAAAGCCTTCGGGAGTGCCCCGCGTCTTGGGTCCCCGGCCATTCCCATCGACAACTTTCGTTTGCGTGCGCGCCCCCGGCTCCGTCGGTGTGATTGTTGCGTGGGGTGCCATGGCTAAACCTCCAATCAGTTGTTAAACCCAACCACGCGTATAAGGTTAGCGCCACTCCTGGCACAGCTAAATGACGACCATCACAGCATACAGTGATGGCCGTCACACTCTCGTCCACTGAGAATTTGGGCTCCTCAGAGGATTTGCCTGTGCCTCGTCCCAATCCGAGCCGCGCGGAAGTTGGCACATCTCCCTTCAATTGCCGGAACGCGCACAGCTCAGAATCGATGAAGAATCAGTTTGCACTCACGGAGCGCGCAACGATGTGGCCGGATGGAAAGTCGGTCCGGATCAAACAGCCTGATCCCAATCGTAAGGCGGCACGCCGAGCTGGTGATCGCAGAATTCGAAGCTTGCCGCCGACCGGCGTGGGGAAACATCCCGCAACGGTGGAAGGATTATTCGGTCTCGTCGTTTTCGTCGGAGGCTACGGCGGCGGCGACGCGGACCTCACGGAGGGGAAACCTGGCGGGTACGGCGGGCAGCTCGATGCGAAAGGTCGCGCCGCCTTCGGGCCGGTTGAAACAGGAGATTTGGCCGCCATGTTCTTGAACGAGGCCGTAACAAATGCTGAGTCCAAGGCCCGTGCCTTTGCCGATCGGCTTAGTGGTGTAGAACGGGTCGAAGACCAGCTGGGGCTGCTCAATTCCCGGGCCGGTATCCGAAAAGTCCAGGATGACCGTAGTGCGCGTGCGCCGGCAACGGATGCTGAGCCGACCTCCGCCGGAGGCCTCCATCGCATCCGCGGCGTTGCTGATGATGTTGTGGAAGATCTGCAGCAGTTGGTTTGGGTCGCCCTGCACGCGGGGGAACAGAGGCTCAGCGTGGAAATCGATTTGGATGTTCTTGCTGCGCAAGTCAAGCCGCCGGAGCTGCACGGCGCGGGAGATGACGGCGTTGAGGTCGAGCAAAGAACGCTGCGCCGAAGGGGCCTGGCGGGCGAAACTCTGCAGGCTTGTGACCAGCGTCCGGGTGCGGCGCGCCTGCTCGCGAATCTTCTGGCCAATCCCCCGCGCGCGTTCGTCCAGGGAGACATCGTCGGCGAGCAAGTCGGAGAAACCGAAAATGGCCGTGAGGGGATTGTTGATTTCGTGGGCGGCCCCGGCAGCCAATTGACCGAGTGAGGCCAGCCGTTCCGCTTGTGCAAACTGCGATTGCAGGCGCTTGAGATTCTCGAGCGAAGTCTGCGACGTGCCGAGCAGGCGCAGGTGATCCCGATCCACCATGCTCTGCCGCAAGAAGAGAAGGAAGGTGAACGGGAAGATTGCGATCAGGGTGGCTACAAGACGAAACTCGCGGACGGCCTCGGGCGCGGCGCTCCCATACAAACTCCAGATCGCAAGGGCCGGCAGCGACAGCACGGCCGCCATCGCCAACCAGGACGCTCCCGCGGAGTTGTACTTCCGGTGATTTTCAATCGCGTTCAACTCCGAGGCCGCGGGCTCCGGGTCCTCGGGTTGCAGTCTGTACGCGAGGATCCCGGCAGAGCCGAACCAGAGAAAGGAAATCAGGAGCAGGATATCGTAAGCGCTTCCGGTGTAATACGTGCCGCGCTGGATGGCGAGACTCGCCATAAGCGAATACGCTGCGTAGGTGGCGGAGGCGCCGAACAGGTGTGCGTAGATTCGCCGCCAATTCCCCGGATGCCGCCAGGCCAGCATTGCAAAGCCCACGACCAGAACCAGGTTTGCGAGCAAAACCACGGCGTTAAAACTGGCGATGTAGCGAACCGTGTTGAACGAGACGTACTGCCAGGGAATCACTGCAAAGACGTAGAGGTACACCCACCATAGAAGCAGCAGAGAGAAGTCCACGCTGCCGAATCGAAGCGGGGGATCAATGCGCTTTGCGTAGGGATGCACACCCAGGGATGCGATCAGCGGAACCGTGTGCAGGAAGATGATGATATCGCCGGCGAACGGCGCCGGCAGCGGAGCGTGAAGATGCACCTCATAGTAAGTCCACGCGAACTGGCCGAGCAGCCAGAGCGTGTTCCCCATTGCAAGCAGCATCCAGAAGATGGTCCGGCGCCAATTGGGGGATACAGCGTTGAGCAAGAGGGCGGCGTTGGCCAGCAACGGAAGGAGGCACTGGACCGTGTCGCCGAACGCTGCCAGGCGCGCTCCGCGTCCCAGGACTCCCGACACAACGACGTACGAGCCGAGTACCAAGACCCATGCTGCGATCAACCATCGAGAGCTGGGGCGGACGTTCATCCGGGGAGGA
>DASPOJ010000242.1:0-4933 GCA_035626055.1 Candidatus Methylomirabilota bacterium
TCAAGAGGTTTCCTCGCAGGAGAATCCGGCGGCGCGGCGCGCAGGTATTGCGCGGGCCAACCGACAGGCTGTTTCAGTTCGCGGGCGGCCCGCAGCGGCCAATACGGATCGCGCAAGAATTCCCGCGCCATGAACACAAGATCGGCCTGGCCCTTGGCGAGGATTTCCGCGATCTGTTCCTTCGTCTCGATCAATCCGACGGCGCTGGTCATCATCCCCGCATCGCGGCGAATCCGCTCGGCAAAGGGAACCTGAAATCCGGGGCCCGCGACGACCTTCTGGTCGTGGACAAGTCCCCCTGAAGAGCAATCCAACAGATCCACGCCTAGCGGCGCGAGCTGCCTTGCGAGTTCTACGGCTTGGTCTATGTCCCAGCCGCCCTCCTTCCAATCCGTGGCGGAGATTCGAATGAATAGCGGTAGATTCTCCGGCATCAGCTTGCGCAAAGCGCTCACAATTTCACGCGCGATTCGCGTCCGGTTCTCGAACGAGCCGCCGTACTCGTCATCCCGGAAGTTGCTGAGCGGGGAAAAGAACTCGTGCAGCAGATAGCCGTGCGCTGCGTGGATCTCAAGCACGAGAAAGCCGGCCGCCAGGGCGCGCCGCGCCGCCTGCGCAAACGCCTCAACGACGCCCCGAATCCCCTGCTTCGTCAACGCCTGGGGCATGGCGTACTCTTCCGAATATGCGACGGCGCTCGGCGCGGCCGGCGCCCAGCCGCCATGCTTTGGCGCGACAGCGCCGTAACCCGACCAGGGCCTATACGTGCTGCCTTTGCGTCCCGCGTGCGCCAGTTGCATTCCGGGCACGGCTCCCTGGCTCTTAAGAAATCGCACGATTCGGGCCAGAAACTCGATGTGCGCGTCGCTCCAGATACCCAAATCTTGGGGGGTGATGCGGCCTTCGGGCGTCACGGCGGTGGCCTCCGTAAGTACCAGGCCGGCTCCTCCCGCTGCGCGGCTCCCTAAATGGACGAGGTGCCAGTCATTGGCAAAGCCGTCGACGCTCGAGTATTCGCACATCGGCGACACGCTAATACGATTTGGCAACGTAACACCGCGAATCGGTAGTGGATCGAATAATCGCGCCATAGTTTCCTCTTGAAACCGACTGTACCGTACGGCTCGCCGTGACTCTAGCGCAGCACGCTCTGAATCGCCAAGGCCAGGCACACCATCAGGAGGGGGAAGGCGGGGCTCTTGTCGGCGTCGTTCTCGCTTGAATCAGTTGGCAGGTGGAGCAGCCTCATGCCAACGCCTGCTTTAAATCCGCGATGAGGTCCGCAGGGTCTTCGAGGCCGGTCGAGAGGCGGATCGTGCCAGGCGCGACGCCGACCGCCGCCAATTCCTTCGCGCTCATCCCGTAGTGCGAACTGTAAAGCGGCAGCATGATCAGCGATTCCACGCCGCCGAGGCTCACCGCCAATTGGAAGATTCGCGTGCGGTCGCAGACGCGCCGCGCCGCGGCCAATCCGCCCTTCGCGTCGAACGCCAGCATCCCGCCGAAGCCGTCCATCTGGCTCTTGGCGAGACGATGATTCGGATGCGACGGGAGACCGGGGTAGTGCACGCTCGCGACCCGGGGATGCTTCGAGAGAAAACGCGCCAGCTTGAGGGCCGTCTCGCTCTGACGCAGGACGCGCAATTCCAGCGTTTTCAATCCGCGATTCAAGAGAAAAGCGGCGGCCGGGTCCATGTTGCCGCCAAGCCGCATCATCAACTCGCGGATGCGGCCGATCATCTCCCGCGTTCCAATCACCGCGCCCGCGACCAGGTCGGAATGGCCGCCGAGGTATTTTGTCGCGCTGTGCAACGACAGATCGAAGCCGAATTCCAGCGGCCGTTGCAGAACCGGCGAGCCGAACGTGTTATCTACCATCGAAATCAGCTTGTAGCGCCGAGCCAGCGCTGCCGCGCGGCGCAGGTCAACGATTTCGAGCGTGGGATTCGTCGGCGTCTCCACATACAAAACGCGCGTCCGATCGTTCACGAACTTCTCCACGCTGGCGAGATCCGCTTCCACGTAGCGCGTGCGGATGCCCAAACCCGGCAGGACATCGCGCATCAGCCGGTAGGAGCCGCCATAGAGATTCCGCGTCGCGATCAGCTCGTCGCCCGCGCGCAGCACGGAGAGCAGCGACGTCGAGATCGCCGCCATCCCCGACGCCAGCACCAGCGCCGCTTCGCCGCCTTCGAGCGCCGCGAGTTTCGCTTCAGCCACGGCGAGCGTGGGATTGCCGTAGCGCGTGTACATGTACGCCTTGGATTTTCCTTCGGCGTAGCGCTTCAACTCATTGGAGTTCGCTAACGTGAACGTCGAGCTGCGAACGATCGGCGGCGACACCGGCGTATTCCGGCCGTGATTGTCTTCGCCGGCGTGTATCGCGAGTGTCGCGCCACGAGGATGCTTGGATAGCTTGGGCATGGTAGAACCTGATTCTCCGCGCTCACGCGCGGAGCACAACAGCCAATATGGCTCTGGCCGTAACGCCGGAATCACATGGCCCGGACAATATGGCCTGGGCGCGAACGCTCAAGCTTCTTCTTCGACTGGCTCGCCTTCTCGGGCGGCCTTCGCCGCGGCGATTACTTTTTCCGCGAGCTCGTTGGGCAGGTAATCGTAATGGGAAAACTCCATCGTGTAACTGGCGCGGCCCTGCGTCATGGAGGTCAGATCGGTGGCGTAACTCAACATTTCCGAAAACGGCACCTGCGCCTTCACCACGACGTTCGAGCCGCGCGTTTCGCTCCCGCTGATGCGCCCGCGGCGCGAGCTCATGTCGCCCATGATGTCGCCCGAATACTGATCCGGGGCGTACACCTCGACGTTCATGATCGGCTCGAGAAGTGCGGGCCGCGCCTGCCGCATGGCTTCCTTGAACGCGAGCGCGCCGGCGATCTTGAACGCTATGTCCGACGAATCCACGTCGTGATATTTGCCGTCGTAGAGCACGGCGCGGAAATCCACGACCGGGAAGCCGGCGAGATAGCCGCGCTCGGCCGCGGCGCGAATGCCTTTCTCCACCGACGGGATGTAGTTCTTCGGGATCGCGCCGCCGAAGATGTCGTCTACAAACTCGAAGCCCGCGCCGCGCGGCAGCGGCTCCATCCGCACGCGGCACACGCCGAACTGGCCGTGCCCGCCCGTCTGCTTCTTGTGTTTGCCCTCGGCGTCGGCTTTGGCGCGGATCGTTTCGCGGTACGCCACCTTCGGCGGCTTGAGCGTCAACTCGACGTGGTAGCGCTTCCGCAATTTCGCCACCACGACTTCGACGTGCTGCTGCCCCGAGCCGGACAGCAGGAACTCTTTCGTCTGGGTGTCGCGGGAAAAGCGCAGCGACAAATCCTCTTCGAGGATCCGGTGAATCGCCTGGCCGATGCGATCTTCGTCCGCGCGCGTCTTCGGCTCGATTGCGAAGGTGATGGATGGCTCGGACTGGTGCGCGAGCGGAAAATAGATCGGCGCGGACTTATCTCCCAGCGTGTCGCCGGTTAACGTCTCTTTGAGTTTTGCAATCGCGCCGATATCTCCGGCGTGCAATTCGGGCACTGCCGTGGCCGTCTTGCCCTGCATTACCTGGATGTGCTGAAAACGTTCCGCCGAGTCGCGCGTGAAATTCTGCAGCGTAGCATCATTCTTCAGGATGCCGGACATCACTCTAAAATAGCTGATGCGCCCAGCGAACGGATCGGCCAGCGTCTTGAAAACGAACAGCGACACCGGCGCTGAATCGCTCACCTTGCGTTTCGCCGGCTCTCCGGCGCCTCCGGGCTCGCTGCGCCCCTCGATCTCGACCCGCGCCGACGGGTCGGGGAACATGTCCACGAGCAGGTCGAGCAGCGATTGGCTGCCGATATTGTGAAGCGCAGAGGTGACCGCCACGGGATAAATGCGCTTCGCGGCAAAGGCTTCCCGCAACCCCTTGGTCAAGTTCTCGACCGGCAGGGTTCCCTTCTCAAAAAACTCCTCCATAAGTTTGTCGTCGCCCTCGGCCACCATCTCAACGAGAGCTTCATGGGCGGCTTTCGCGGCTTCGGCCATGTCGGCCGGAATCTCTTCGATCTTCGCCTTGCCGTCGCCATCCGGCTGGTAGAAGTGCGCTTTCATCGAAATCAGGTCGATTACGCCGCGAAACATCTTCTCCGCTCCGATGGGAAGTTGCAGCGGTACGGCGCCCCTGCCGAAAACTTGCTGCACGGACTTCAGCGCGCGCTCGAAATCCGCCAATTCACGGTCCATCCAATTGATCACGAACGCGCGCGGCAGCTCGTACTCGGTGCAATAGTCCCAGACTTTTTCCGTCACCACCTGCACGCCGGCGACGGCGTCCACCACGATCAGCGCCGCGTCCACCGCGATGAGCGACGATCGCGTTTCGTTGATAAACGTGCTGTAACCCGGCGTGTCGAGAAAATTGATCTTTGTCTTTTCGCTCTGGCCCGCGGTGGACCATTCGGCATAGGCCGGGGTGCTGTTGATGGATATCTTCCGCGCGATCTCCTCCTCGTCGCAGTCGGTGACCGTGTTCCCTTCGGCCACTTTCCCGAGCCGCGTCGTCATCCCGGCCGTGAAGAGCAACGACGACACGAGTTGCGTCTTGCCCGCGTCGCCGTGGCCGACAATGCCGACGTTGCGCAAGTGTGCTGTGCTGTAGGATTTCATTTCCTTCCTCGATCCCGGCCCGGAGAATGGCCCCAAGGAGAGATACTGCGGGGTGGGTCCTCCCAAGCCTCGTGGCTTGATGCCCCGAAAACTCGCATGCTAGCACGGTCGCCGCAACCTCAGCAATCCACTGGAATTGGAAGGGTTCATCGTATCCCCCTTGCTGGGTTGTTGTGCATGAGTCCTAAGAGGTTGGGAGAGTTGGCGGCCCGGCTGGGGGGGAGAGCCGGGCCGCGCGCGGCGCGTAGAATCCGCGCATGGCCGCCGTCCC